>NZ_JMLO01000017.1:0-108098 GCF_000686785.1 Rhodococcus sp. UNC363MFTsu5.1 | reverse complement strand
GACGTCGTTCCAGTTGACGATGTTCCAGAAGGCGTTGACGTAGTCGCCCTTGACGTTCTGGTAGTCGAGGTAGAAGGCGTGCTCCCACATGTCGAGCATGAGTAGGGGGGTGAGGCCGATGGAGATGTTGCCCTGCTGGTCGTAGAGCTGGACGATGATCAGTCGCTGGCCGATGGAGTCCCAGGCGAGGATGGACCAGCCGGAGCCCTGGATGGCGTTGGCGTTGGCGTTGAAGTGGGTGCGGAAGGCGTCGAAGCCGCCGAACTGGTCGTCGATGGCTGCGGCGAGTTCGCCTTCGGGCTTGTCGCCGCCGTCGGGGCTGAGGTTGTTCCAGAAGACGGTGTGGTTGGTGTGGCCGCCGAGGTGGAAGGCGAGGTTCTTCTCGTGCAGGTTGACCACGGGGGCGACGGCGTCGGCTGCGCGGAGTTCGGCGAGCTTGTCGAGGGCGGCGTTGGCGCCTGCGACGTAGGCGGCGTGGTGCTTGTCGTGGTGCAGCTCCATGATCTTGCCGGAGATGTGCGGCTCGAGGGCGGCGTAGTCGTAGGGCAGTTCAGGCAGCGAGTAGACAGACACGAGGTGCTCCTTTGCGGTTGACGTGAACCCGATCCTGCAACCTCAACTGCACTGGAGGTCCAGGGGTTGTGCGGCACATCACGCATGCCGGGACGGTGCGCGCTTTGTACCCCCGCCGGGGTGAGACACGCGCACGGGCGACGCGGTCGCCTACCCTCTACCCGTGTCCGGAACCACCAGTGCCCCCGAGCCGCACCTCCCGCTACCCGTCGAGCTGCCGCTCGCCGACGAGCCGGGCGGCACCGATGTGGACCTCAAGACGCAGATGGTGCGCTTCATCGCGACCGGTGCGCTGTCCGCGGTCGTGGATTTCGGGCTCTACACGCTCTTCCTCGCGCTCGGACTGCCCGTGTACGTGGCGAAGTCGATCGGCTTCATCGCGGGCACCACCACTGCCTACCTGATCAACAGGCGCTGGACCTTCAAGGCCGAGCCGAGCCGCGCCCGCTTCATCGCGGTGGTGGTGCTCTACGCGATCACCTTCGCCGTGCAGGTCGGCCTCAACTCGCTGATGTACAACGTGTTCCCCGACGAGTGGTGGAAGGTCCCGCTGGCCTTCGTCATCGCGCAGGGCACCGCGACGGTGATCAACTTCGTCGTCCAGCGCGCGGTCATCTTCAAGATCCACTAGCGAGTCGGGCGGGTCGGTCGGGGGTGTCTCGTGGCGGGCTGTGACAGCCTGTCCAGGTGGAACACAATCGTTTGTGGCCGATCGCGGACAGGGCGTCTCGGTTGTGGTGGCGCACGGTGGGGCGGCCCGTCGACCTGGCTGGTGACCACTCCTGGCTGACGGCGCCCACCTCGGCAGCGGGAGTAGTCCGGGACCACTGGCTCCCGGCCGAGGCGGAGCGACTCGGGGGAGCGCTGATCGCCGCGGATGCCGACGCCGGACTGCTGCCGGACATGGGATGCCTCGCCGGACCCGGGTTCGACCCGGGCCGCCTCGACCCGGCGATCCGGGACTTCTACGAGCACACCAGCCAATGGCGTATGGAGGTCTGGACCCAGTGGTCGCCGCTGTTCGCGCCGGGGGGATCGATGATCGGCCGGCTGTACGGCAAGCGGGTTCAGCAACTCGCGTTGCCGGTGGATCCGCTCGCTGTAGCGCACGGCGTGGACAGTGCGATCACGAAAGTGATTGATCGCGACGGTGACCACGTCGGCTCGGCCTGGTTGCGGACGCTGCGCGGTACGGGCGACTTCATGTACAGCGGGTACTACCGCAGCGTCGTGCTGCCCGGACACGACCGACCCAGCATCCACGTGAGCTTCCCGCTCGAGCAGGGCAACGTCCAGGTCTTCCTGCGCCCACAGAACGGCAAGGACGGGTCATTGCTCCTGGAGTCCCCAGCCGGCGAGTTCGGTGCCGACGGTGCGTACGTCACCGTCCTCGAGCGGGGGCGTCACTACGCGGCGCGGGTCCCGATCCGCGAGGAGTTCCGCATCTACGTCGACGGTGAAGGCGTCCTGCGCACCGACCACGTGCTACGGATGTGGCGAATGGCGGCGATGCGGCTGCACTATCGGCTCGATCGGGTGTCCGCGCGATCTCGAGCGACCTCGGAAGCCGCCGGCTGACCCGTCGGGGCAGGTCACCGCGGCGGACCGGTCGTCAGCACGATCGTCGCGACCCGCGACCCGCCGTTCGCGTCGGTCCATCCCAGTTCGATGCGATCGCCTGGATGCCGGGCGACCATCGTCGCGGTGAGCTCGGCGGCGGTCCGGATCGGCTTGCCGTCGACGGTCGTGATCACGTCGCCGCGCACCAGCCCGGCCTCCTCGGCTGGGGTGCCGTAGCTGACCGCGACCACCCGGGCGCCGGGAATCGTGACGGAGTCGCTGACGCTGATGCCGAGCAGGGCCGTCGGCCCGATGTGCACGGTCTCCGAGCCGCGGCCCTCGCGGATCTGATCCACCACGGTGATCGCCTCGTCGATCGGGACCGCGTACGACTTGATCTCCCGCGGCGGTGCGGGCGTCGGCCCGGGGTCGTGCGAGACGGCGGTGCCCGCGGTGCTGACTCCGATGACGGCCCCGGTGCCGTCGACCAGCGGCCCGCCCGAGTCGCCAGGTCGGATGTCGGCGTTCACCTCGATCAGGCCCGACAGCTTGTTAGTGGAGCCGTCGGCGGAGTCGCGCGCGGTGACGGAGCGGTTCAGGGCGGTGACGATGCCGCCTGCGGCCAGGGGGACACCCGCACCCTCGGCGTTGCCGATGGCGGTCACCGGATCGCCGGTCCGCACCGCGGCGGAGTGGCCGAGCGCGGGCGTCGGCAGCCCGGTGGCGCCCGCGAGTCGGAGCACCGCGAGGTCGCGGGTCCGGTCGTACCCGGCCACCTCGACGTCGTAGCTCGCGCCGTTGCCCTGGTTCACCGCCAGGATGTCGGTGGCGCCGTCGATGACGTGGTGGTTGGTCAGGACGAGGCCGTCCGGGGTGAGCACGATGCCGGTCCCTGCGGTCTCGCGCCAGCCAACGCGCGAGATCAGGTGCACGGTCGTCGGCGCCACCCGCTGGTGGATCTGTTCGGGGGTGAGCAGGATCGGCGGCGGCGGTGCTGGTGGGGGAATCGACTGCGGGGTGGCGACTTCCGGGGCGACGACCCCGGAGGGCGCCGGGGCGGGCACCAGGGTCGGCGGCTCCGACGTCAGCCGCTGGCCGGCGAGCAGGCCCGCGGTGACGGCCGCCGCGACCGCCAGGATCGCGAGCGCGCGGCGGGCGCGGCGGGCGCGGCGACGCTGCGGGGTGGTCCGGTCTTGCTCGGTCCTGGTCATGTACACCCGGCATCCGGAGGGGACTCTGGTCGGCGTGGTGCGGTCGTTCAAGATTACGCGGGTGCCGCAGGCGCGGTCGGGCGTTTGGCGTCCCCCCTCACTGCGGGACTCGCCGAAAAGTGCCGATATCGACAGTTCGGTGCCGTTGCGGCGGTAGCGTCCCTGGCGCGTGCACGATCACTCGTTGCGAACCGGGGAGGGGCACTTCCATGGAGGTCACATCGAAGGGGAGGTCGCGCCGGTTCGCGCGGGCGACGACCATCGCCCTCGCCTCGACGCTCGTGACGGCCGGCTCGGCCGGCATCGCATTCGCGTCCACCGGCCCGAGTGCGCCCGGCGCCGCGCCGCCGGGCCTGGCCGAGTTCGCGGACTCGCTGACCCGCCCCGCCATCGGCAGCCTGAACACCGGCTTCGCCGGGCTCGGCAGCGTCGGGCTCACCTTCGACTCCGGTAGCGCCGGCTCCGAGAACACGGGCTCTCAGAACACCGGCTCGCACAACACCGGCTTCGGGAACACCGGCTCGAACAACACCGGCGTCGCAAACACCGGTTCCGGCAACACCGGCGTCGGAAACACCGGCTCCGACAACGTCGGGTTCGGGAACACCGGTTCGGGCAACATGGGGTCCCTGAACACCGGCTCGCTCAACACCGGTTCGGGGAACACCGGCATCCTCACCGAGGGCATCTTCGTCACCGGGCTGGGATCGGTCGGCTTCGGATCGCTCGGCATCAACTGGAACTAGGGCATGTCTCCCAATCCCCATTTCGGCGCTCCTGGCGTCCAATCGCCGCCCTGCGGCGTTGTCGTCGGCGCCGATACAACCCCGGTATCGGCTTCTCCTCCGCCTTGCCGGACGACGATTGTCTCGCCAGGAGCATCCGAGAGGGATTAGGAGACATGCCCTGGCGCCTGCCGGGTCAGCCCATTCGTCGCTTGAGCACCATGTACACGGCGCGGCGCATGAACGAGGTGCCCAGCGCCTTGGCGTTGCCGATCCGCACGTCCATCGCGGACAGCAGTCCCGGCTCGGCCGCCCGCAGCGCCTCGTGGAACGCCGCCGCCTGGGAGGCCTGCTGGCGCGCCAGTCGCACGCTCCACTGGCCGGCGTTGATGCGGAACGACGCCAGCGGACGGGGGATCGCCACGACGTCGCCGTGCAGGGCGACGCCGACATAGGTGGCCTCGTCGATCAGGTACGGGTTGGCGTCGTCCCACCAACCGATCTTCTCGAGTACGGCCCGCCGCATCAGCACGCAGCCCGGCTCACCGAAGATGTTCGCGCCCGCGGTCACCGCCCGTCGTGCGGCGACCCGGCCGCTGACCGGACCGGACAGGCCCGCAAGTCCGCGGGCCGCGAGCACGGTCTTGCCCGCCGCGTCGACCAGGGTGCGCTGCGAGGCGACCAGCACCGTCTCCGGATGCTCGTCGAACGCGGCCACCTGCTCGGCGAGGCAGGTCGGGAAGATCGTGTCGTCGCCGCACACCAGCTTGAGCAGGTCGCCGCTCGCGGCCTGGCTGACGCGGTCCCAGTTGGCCTTGGCGCCGCCTCCGGCAGGGGTGTCCAGGATCGTGACGCGGGGGTCATCGGCGTAGGGAGCGAGGGCGGCGAGCGTGCCGTCGCTCGAGGCGTGATCGGCGATGATCAGCTCGAAGTCCTCGAAGGTCTGCCCGAGGATCGAGTCGATTGTTTCGGCGATGTAGTCGGCGTTGTTGTACGCCGGAACGACGACGGAGACCCGAGGCGTCATGCGGAACCAGACCTTTTCTTTCTACTGAACGAGAAATCTCGATATCCGAAGAAGCTGGCGGTCGCGGTCACCGCGGTGATCACGATCTGCGCCGGGATCGGCGGGAATCCGAACACCGACACCGCCAGCGTCATCAGGGCCATGTTGATCGCGAAGGCGCCGAAGTTGACGACGACGAACCGCCACAGGTCCCGCAGCAGGTGCCCGCGGACGCGGAACACGAGGTAGCGGTACATCGCGAACGCACACAGCACGTTGCACAGGTAGCCGGCGACGATCGCGAAGTGGTAGCCGAGCTGGTCACCGACGGCGAGCTGCCAGGCGATGAACCAGGCCGTGCCCAGCGCCGTGTTGAACCCGCCGACCAGCAGGAAGGCCAGTCCCTGGTTCTTCACCAGCCGCATCAGCGGTCCGGCGCCGCCCGACATCCCCGCAGGCGGGGTCGCCGCGGCGGTGCCCGAACTCGGGTCGTGGGGACCTCGGTCGGTCAACTGGTGGTCCTTCATCGCTGGTGGTGCTGCCCGCTTGCCCGGTGCACCCTACCCGAGGGGTGGTGCACCGGCCCCGAACCGCGGCAGCAGCCCGGACTCGAGTGCCGCGGCGAGCGACGGCGCGGCCGCGTCCTTCTCGGAGAGCCCGAACTCGAGCGCGGTCCCGTCCCGGCCCGTGGTTGGCCAGTCGATGCCGACCTCGGCGTCGAGCGGATCGATGCCGTGCTCGCGGCCCGGCGCGTACCCGGTCGAGCACAGGTAGACGACGGTGGAGTCGTCCTCGAGCGAGAGGAACGCATGACCGAGACCCTCGCTCAGGAACACCGCGCGGCGGTCGACATCGTCGAGCAGGACCGCGTCCCACACCCCGAACGTCGGCGACCCGACCCGCAGGTCCACCGCGACGTCGAGGACCGCGCCCCGGACGCAGGTCACGTACTTGGCCTGACCGGGCGGCACGTCCGCGAAGTGGACGCCCCGCAGCACGCCAGCCGCGGACACCGAGCAGTTGGCCTGCTGCAGGTCGAGGGTGCGGCCGGTGGCCTCGGTGAACGTCGGGTCCCGGAACCACTCCAGGAACACGCCGCGGTCGTCACCGAACTGCTGCGGGGTGAACTCCCAGGCGCCGGGCACTTTCAGTTCGCGAAACTGCATTCCTCACCATTCCTTGCCGCGGTCGAGCAGACCGAGGAGATAGTTGCCGTAACCGGATTTGACGAGTGACTCGGCCCGCACCCGGAGCTCGTCGTCGGTGATGAAGCCCCGCCGCCAGGCCACCTCCTCCGGCGCGCCGATCTTCAGGCCCTGTCGCTCCTCGATGGTGCGTACGTAGTTCGAGGCGTCGAGCAGCGAGTCGAAGGTACCGGTGTCCAGCCAGGCGGTGCCGCGCGGCAAGACCTCGACCTGCAGCCGACCCGCCTCGAGATAGGCGCGGTTGACGTCGGTGATCTCGTACTCGCCGCGTGCCGACGGCGACAGGTCGCGAGCGATCGACACCACGTCGTTGTCGTAGAAGTAGAGACCGGGCACCGCGTAGTTGGAGCGTGGCTGCTGGGGCTTCTCCTCCAGCGAGATCGCGCGACCGTCGCCGTCGAACTCGATCACGCCGTATGCGGTCGGGTCGGCGACCCAGTACGCGAACACCGCGCCGCCCTCGATCTGCTCGAAGCGCGTCAGCCGGGTGCCGAGACCGGGTCCGTAGAAGATGTTGTCGCCGAGCACGAGCGCGGCGGAGTCCGAACCGATGTGCTCGGCGCCGAGCACGAAGGCCTGTGCGAGCCCGTTGGGCTCGGCCTGCACCTGGTAGGTCAGGGAGACGCCGAAGCGGGATCCGTCCCCGAGGAGTCGCTGGAACTGTTCGGCGTCCTCGGGGGTGGTGATCACCAGGATGTCGCGGATGCCGGCCAGCATCAGCGTCGACAGCGGGTAATAGATCATCGGCTTGTCGAACACGGGCACCAGCTGCTTGCTGACCCCGAGCGTGATCGGATGCAGCCGAGACCCTGTTCCACCGGCCAGAATGATTCCGCGCATAGCGGGCAGTGTTCCAGTGTTCGGTTCCCTCGCAAACTCCGGCCACCGGTATCGTGCGGATCGTGAAGCTACTCGTGACCGGCGGCGCTGGATTCATCGGCGCCAACTTCGTCCAGCAGACCGTCGACGAGCGGCCCGATGTGGAGGTGACCGTCCTCGACGCGCTGACCTACGCGGGCAACGTCGAATCGTTGGCGCCGGTCCGGGACCGGATCGAGTTCGTCCAGGGCGACATCGCCGATGCCGACCTGGTCGACCGGCTGATCGCCGGGACGGACCTCGTCGTCCACTTCGCCGCGGAGTCGCACAACGACAACTCCCTCAACGATCCGTCCCCGTTCGTGCGGACCAACGTGATCGGCACCTTCACGCTGCTGGAGGCCATCCGCAAGCACGGCGTGCGCTACCACCACATCTCCACCGACGAGGTGTACGGCGACCTGGAACTCGACGACCCGGCCCGGTTCACCGAGGCCACCCCGTACAACCCGTCGAGCCCGTACTCCTCGACGAAGGCGTCGAGCGACCTGCTGGTGCGCGCCTGGGCCCGCTCGTTCGGCATCTCCGCGACCATCTCGAACTGCTCGAACAACTACGGGCCGTACCAGCACGTGGAGAAGTTCATCCCGCGGCAGATCACGAACGTCCTCGACGGTGTCCGGCCGAAGCTCTACGGTCAGGGCCTCAACGTCAGGGACTGGATCCATGTCGACGACCACAACCGCGCCGTGTGGACGATCATCGAGCGCGGCACGCCGGGGGAGACCTACCTGATCGGCGCGGACGGCGAGGTCGACAACCGCACGGTCGTCCGGACCATCCTGGAGTTGCTCGGCAAGGATCCGGACGATTTCGACGCGGTCACCGACCGGCCTGGCCACGACATGCGGTACGCCATCGACGCCACCCGGCTGCGCACCGAGCTCGGCTGGCAACCGCGATACCGGGACTTCCGCTCCGGCCTGGCCGCCACCGTCGACTGGTACCGCGACAACGAGCAGTGGTGGCGTCCGCAGAAGGACGCCACGGAACGCGCCTACGCCGCGGCGGGCGAGACCGTGCTGGGATCGGCCGACTCGGCGAGCTGACCGGACTACCGGCCCAGTGACCGCCGGGTCGCCTCCAGGGTGGCGGCGATCCCCGCGGGCAGGGTCCGGTACGGCCGTCGATCCAGTTCCGTCCAGACGGTCGAGCGCAACCGCAGGTCACCGGCCTGGACGTTCGCGAGCGGCGACGACGCGAGCACGACGGTCGGCTTGCGGCGGAACACGGTCCGGCAGGCGCCGAGCAGGGCGCCGATGGTGGTGCTCTGGCCCGAGGCGAAGATCTTGGTGACCCGCTCGCCAGTCCTGGACTGCGCGAGGTCGAGGGCGTCGGCGACCATCGCGGCCGCGTCGGTCACGAACAGGTAGTCGCGCATCGTGTCCATCGGTACGTAGATCGAGATCGGTGCCGACATCAGGTAGCCGCGGCACAGGTGCGAGATCAGTCCCTGCGGCTTGGTCAGGTTCTGGCCGGGCCCGTACAGGTTGGCGAACCGCCCCACGACGACGGACGACCCCGTGTCGGCGCCGAAGCGGTACATCAACTGCTCCGCCGCCAGCTTCGCGCGGCCGTAGTCGCCGAGCGGCACCGGGTCGGTGTCCTCCGTGAACGGCGCCCCGGATGAGCCGGCGTACACCCCGCCGGCCGAGGAGGCGTGCAGGACCACGCCCGGTCCCGCGGAGCCGCGGGTGATCCTGCCGATCTCGTCCAGCACGTCGGACAGGACGGCGTTCTCCGCGGCGAACTCCTCGGACGTGGTGCCGTTCACGCCGATCCCGGCGCACCAGACGAGCCGCCACGGTCCACCCTCGGCCGTGTCGATCACCCGGCGTGCCTCCGCGAAGAGCACCCTCCTGGCGAGGTCGCCGTCGTGCCACGGGATCCGGCTGGTCTCGACCCGAAGGCCCCGCCGCCCGAGCTCGCCGGTGACGGCGCTGCCGAGCAGTCCGCCGCCGCCTACGACCCAGGTCGGGGTGCCCAAGTCAGGCGCCCGCTGGGTCGGTTCGATGTTCGTGCGGTACCGGCTCGACGCGTCCGAGCGGGCCCGCCGCCGGATCACCGACGATCAGGTAGGGCGGCTTGCCCATCGCGGTCTTGACATTGACCCCGATGTACTCGGCGATCACCCCGAGGGAGAACAGGATCGCACCCATACCGAACAGCAGGATCACCATCGTCGATGCCCAGCCCCGAACCTCGCTGTGGACATCGAAGAACAGATAGGACACCAGCACGTACAGCACCAGCGCGAGGCCGAGCACGGCGAACAGCACCCCGATGAAGCTGACCATGCGCAGGCCCTTGGTCCCGCTGGAGAGGACCATGCGCCAGAAGTGGGAGAGCAGGCTGCGCAGGTGATAGCCGGAGCGGCGGCCGTGCTCGGCGCGAAGCTCCACCGGGCTGGTGGTCACGTCGCCCGCGATCCAGCCGAGCGCGACGTCGAGGTAGGCCTCGGAGCCCGCATACGCGGCCACCGAGCGGCCGACCTCGCCGAGGACGAGCCGGAAGCTCTGGAAGCTGCGGGTGTTGTCGCCGGAGAGAGCGCGCGCGATGAGCCACTTCGAGCCGCGGGAGGCGGCGTTGCGCAGCATCCCGTGCGGCGCGGCGTTCGTCGGTCTCGCGTAGACGACGGTGGCCTGCTCGTCGAGTGCGGTGTCGAGCAGCCCGCCGATCGCGGCGGGGTCGTGCTGACCGTCCTCGTCCATGGTGACGATCCACTCGCCCCCGCTCGAGGCCATGCCCGCCAGGGTCGCGGGATGCTGTCCGAAGTTCCGGCTCAGCCAGATCGGCCTGACGAAGTCGTGTTCGGCCGCCAGCTGCCGGATGACCTCGGCCGAGTCGTCGGGGCCGTGGTCGAAGACGAGCAGGACCTCCTCGACCAGCATCGGCCGGCCCGCCGGGGTGAGGCGGGTCGTCGTCCACGGCAGGATCTCGTCGATCAGCGCGCGGAGCGTCTGGGCGCCCTGGTACACCGGCACCACGACCGAGATCCGGTGCGGAGCAGCCGAGGGTCGGGCGTCATCGGAGGTCACGGGCTGGGAGTTTACTCGGGACGACCACGGCCTCCGCCCACGCCGTGAGTTCGCCGCCCCCGTGTGACGGCTCCTGCCGTCGTCGGGCCTACGGGCAATCGTCGCCGTAGACCCACAACCGGGCGGTGCCCGCGACGAGGAGGGGTCGGTAGGTCGAGACCGTCGCGGCGTCCTGGCCCGGACGCGGCACGGCGCTCACCAGGTAGCAGGAGCGGTTGCCGGGGAAGATCCACGAACCGGGCGGCGACATGCCGACGGCCGAGTGATAGCCGTTCCATTCCAGCCCGGCGTCGACGTCGACGGCCGGGACGCCCGTCGCCACCAGGTCTTCCGCCGCGTCCCAGCGGGCGGAGTCGTAGGCGAGACCGGCGGCGGTGATCATCAGCGAGACGACGGCCAACCCGGCGAGCGCGGCCGCCGCGGGCAGCCGTTCGGCGACGCGGGCGGCGGCCGGGCGCCGTTGGGGCTCCGACGAGCCGGAGGTCCGTTCGGCCAGGACGATCGCCAGCAGCGGCGGCAACAGCAGCAGCCAGTAGCGGTCGAACAGGTTCTGCCCGGTCAGCGCGGTCGCGAGATTGCCGAGCACCATCAGCGCACTGAACGTGCCCAGCACCGGGTCGACCCGGCGGAGCTGTCGCGCAAGGATCCCGGCGAGCAGCACACCCGAACCGCAGGCGAGCGCCACGATGAGCCACCACACGCCGGTGGGGAAGATCGCGGCGGGACGGCCGTGGCCCGCGGCCCAGTACGGCCCGGAGGGGTCGAGGTAATTGCCGACGAAGAAGCTCTCGGTGCCGTAGCGGTACACCGCCGCGACCGCGACCACCGCGGCCGCGGCGGCGGCGAGGAGGGCGCCCCGGCCCCAGCGCCACGGCCGCGCGACCAGCAGCACCGCGGGCGCCGCGCCCAACGCCAGCACGAAATAGCCCTGGACCAGGATGTTGCCGCCGGTCTTTGCCAGGCTCTCCGGCACGGCCAGCACCGGTGGGTCGCCGGCGCCGAAGGACTGGCGCCACAGCTCGAACCCCACGACCACGGTGAGCAGGATCGCGCAGGCACCCGCCACCACGATCCAGTCACGCCTGCGCCGCGAGCGCCAGGCGGTCGCCGCGGCGACCGCCAACACCGTCACCGGTGCGGCGAGCGCCTGCTCCCGGATGGTGAAGCCCCAGAATCCGACGGCCATCGACACCGCCAGCAGCACCAGCGACCCGCTCCGCAGTGCCCGTCGGCCGACGGCGAGGCAGACCATGATCGCCGCCATCGCGGGCACGTCGAGCATGAAACTGGTGGTCAGCAGCCCGAATCCAGGCCAGATCGCGACGATCAGCACGGCGAGGGCGGCACGGGCCCGACCCGCGGACGGGACCACCAGGTCGTAGACCGCCGCGAGCGCGACCACACCCAGCAGGGCCACGAAGAGATGCTGGGCGACCAGCCAGCGGGCCAGCGGACCCAGCACGATGAACTGCCCGAACAGCGCCGAACGGTTCCAGCCGAGCAGTTCGATGCCCCCGGTGCTTCCGAACGTCTGCGCGATCCGGCTGTACGACCACGCGTCGTTGTGCGGAATGGACAGGCCGCCGGTCACCGCAGCCATGGTCAGCGGCACGAGCACCCCGAGCAGTCCCGCCGCGACGAGCAACACCGAGGCGACCCGGCTCCGGCGCGCCGCCCCGCCGTCACCGGGGAGCAGCGAGTCGCTCCCCGGCGTCGCCACGACGTCGGGGGAGTGCGTTGGACTCATCGGCAACCTTTCCGGTCCGCCCGCCTAGGTCTCGCTGGTGTTCGCATCCACCGGGGCGTCGGTGCGGGAGGTGCGACGACCGCGGTAGTACAGCCCCGTGAGTATGACGATCAGCACGAGCCCGAACCCGGCGGCCGCGAAACCAAGTCGCTGCCCCGGCGGCCGGAAGTCGATCACCAGCTCGGCGTCGTCGGTGCCGGGCGGCAGGTCGACCATCAGGAACATATCGCCGAGACCCTTGGTCTGCAGCGGGGCGCCGTTCAGGGTGGCCGTGTACCCCGGCCAGGCCAGACGGGCGAAGACCACGCTGCCGCCGTCGGGGGCGGTGACGCGGAGCCGCTCGGAGTTCACCTCGGCCGATTCGGGCACGACCTCGGTCCCGACCGCGGCGCTCACCCGCCCGGCCTGGGTGGACACCGGACCGTCGACCCGCTCGAGCACGTGCACCTGGCTCGCGGCCGGCTCGGGCACGCTCACCCAGGTCCATCCGGCCGGGGGCGGGTTGTCCGCGGCGTCGGGGTACTGCTTGTCCTGCAGCACGATCCGATCGACGAGCATCAGATCGGCGAAACTCCTGCCGGTGTAGGGATCGACCGTGAGCACGTTCTCGAGCGCATCGGGGCAGGTCGACCCGTCGAATTCCATGCACAGCATCCCGGAGAACCATCGATGCCCGACCGGTGTGTACGCGTTGACGTAGGTCAGGTCCAGGTCCTTGGCGTAGTTGCCGTACACCTGCGACTGCCAGGGCAGTTCCGTGGATTCCGCGTCGATCCGGATCAGGCTGCGGTTGCCGAGCTGCAGGGTGGTGCCCTCGAAGTCGGGGAACCCCTCCTTGGCCTCGGACTGCGAGGTCGGCAGGTACCACTTGTTCAGGGCCTGCGGATAGTTGGACACCTGGTAGACCGCGATCGGCAGGATCGTCGCGATCAGCAGCGCGGCGACCGCGCGATCGCCGAACCTCTTGGCCAGGTACAGGGCCAGGGCGCCGAAGATCGCGATCAGCGCGCCCCACATGACGTGGCGCCCGAAGTACTGGGGCCCCGACGAGCTCGCGCGCAGCACCAGCACCACGATCAGCAACCCGGCCGCCACCAGCCGGGGGCGCAGTGGGCGAGTGGTGCCGTATCGGCTCAGCAGCGCGGCCAGCAGCACGAGGGAGATCACGGCCACGAACGGCAGCAGCCGCGCCGGCCAGCGGATCTGCCCGATGTCGCTCGGTCCCGCGGTGAACAGCAGGATGAAGGCCAGCAGCAGGATCGCGCCTGAGAACTCCCGCAGCGCGGGCTGGGCCTTGCGCCACGCGATGAACGCGAGCGCCGGGATCGCGAACCAGGCGATGTAGGTGATCGGCGCGGTGGTCGTCTCCCCGGTCCAGGACTCGATGCTCGACACGGACGACGGGATGCTCGCGGTGAGCGTCTCCGACCAGGGCGCGGTGAGGAAGTTGTCGTTGAGTGCGCCCTCCTCGCCGGTGCGCCAGGTCACGGACGAGGACAGCATCCCGGGCAGGAAGGTGACGGCACCGCAGGCCGCCGCGGCGACGCCGACGCCGCCGAGCAGCAGCGACGGTTGCCAGCGTCGCTGGAACAGGTATTCGCCGATCATCAGGCAGCCGATCAGCACGCCCGCCATCAGCGCGGAGTGCGCGTAGCCGACACTGATCGCGAGATAGAGGAACGCGAACAGGGGCAGCGGCCCGGACCGGCCGCGCGCGTACCGGACCCCGCTGGCCCAGGCCTGCACCACCCACGCCATGCCGATCAGCGAGGTGACCCAGGACGGGTCCTCGAAGTACAGGGTGAAGCCCCCGAACGGGGCGGCCGCGCCCGCGACCGCGGCCCAGGCCGGGCGGGCGCCGTACTCCATCGCCACCCGGTAGACGCCCCAGCCGAGGACGATCGAGAACCCGAGCTTGACCGCCGTCGCCAGCAGGGCGAGGTTGTCCACCGACGGCGCCGCGTAGTTGATCGCCATCTGGACGGGGTTCCACAGGCCGCCCTGGCCCTCGACCGGGTAGTTGCCCGCCATCCACTGGTCGAGCACCAGCGTCGGGAACCACTGACCCTCCCGCATCAGGTGACCGAGCTGGATCCAGTTGCCGACCGCGCCCGACTCGGTGTCGTCGACGTAGAAGTACCGGGGGTCGACGCTCAGGATCAGGACGAACCCGAGGAAGATCACGCCCGCGACCACGGCCCCCCATGCCCATCGGGTGCTCCGGGTGGATACGGGCGGTTCGAGTGTCACGAGAACTCCAGATAGCGCGGTCGGGTGCCCAGTGACATTAACCGAGGTCGGCCTCGGTGGTTTCGTCGGTCAACTGCACGTCGGGATACCCTGCGGGTGGACATTGGCGACACGATCGAGAGTTGGCGGTTGGATGAACAAGCCCGAATTCCTTGAGTCCGGGGCCCCGGCGGCCGAGGTCGAGCCGCGGCTGCTCGTGCAGCGCGGCGTCTTCGTCGGCATGTCGCCGATCGTCAACGACGACCTCTATGTCGCGTTCCGCAAGGGCTCCGGCGATCGGGAACGCCACACGTTGCGCCTGGACGCGGGGGCGCGCGCCCACACCAACACCTACTTCGGACGGTTCGCGGCCAGCTACTGGCAGCGCTGGACCACGGTCACCGAGGTGCGGGTCAGCCTGCGGGCGGCAGGCTCCGGCCGGTTCCGGGTCCGCCTGGTCGCCTCCGACATCGCCGGGCACCGCCGGATCGTGGGTGCCGTCGCCGGATCCGGCGACGAAACGGTCGAACTCTCCTCACCGCTGGACAAGTTCGTCGACGGCGGCGCCCTCTGGGTGGAGATCGACGCGCTGGACGCCCCGCTGACCGTGGACCGGCTCGAGTGGACCGCGGCCGCGCCCGAGACCGTCCGCCCTGTCGCGATCGCGATCTGCACGTTCAACCGCGCCGACGACTGCGCGAAGACGGTCGCGGCGCTGGCCTCCGACGACCGCGTGCTCGAGGTCATCGACGCCGTCTACGTCGTCGACCAGGGGACCGACCTGGTCCGGGACCGGGAGCTGTACGGCGAGGTCGCGCCCAGGTTCGGCGACAAGCTGCACTACCTGCGGCAGCCCAACCTCGGCGGCGCGGGCGGCTTCACCCGCGGTCTCTACGAGGTCTCCGCGACCGACGGGCATGCCGACGTGATCCTGATGGACGACGACATCCTGTGCGAGCCGGAAACCGTGCTGCGGCTCAACGCCTTCGCGAACGTCACCGTCGAGCCCACCCTCGTCGGTGCCCAGATGCTGTTCCTGCTCAACCCGGACTACCTGAACGTCGGCGCGGAGGATGTCGATCTCGGCACCCTGCAGCACGGGCAGAGGGTGCCGAAGGCGCTGCGCAACACGAGCATGCTGAAGAAGAACCAGGAGCGCCGGGTCGACGCCGGATACAACGCCTGGTGGACGTGTCTGATCCCGGCCGAGGTGGTCGCGAAGGTCGGCCTCCCCATCCCGATCTTCTTCCAGTGGGACGACGTCGAGTACGGGGTCCGCGCCCGGGAGGCCGGGTTCGTCACCGTCACCCTGCCGAACGCGGCGGTCTGGCACGCGGACTTCTACTGGAAGGACTTCGACGACTGGGCGCGCTACTTCAGCACCCGCAATTCCCTGATCGTCGGCGCGCTGCACAGCGACCTGGACACCAAGCGGCTGGGGCGGCAGTTCTTCCGGCAGATCAGCGAGTACCTCGTCGGCATGCAGTACGGTCTCGCGGCGACCACGCTGCGCGGTATCGAGGACTTCCTCGAGGGCCCGAAGGTGTTGCAGGACGGCGGCATCGAGGCGATGGCCGCGATCCGCGCGGAGCGGGCCGACTACCCGGAGACGGTCAAGCACGACGCGGCCACCGCGCCGGTGCGGTCCGCGGACCTCACCACCAGGCGCTCGGGCGGCGAGCCGAGCGCCATGCGGCTGATCTTGGTCAAGCGGGCCATCGACCAGTGGTTCGGCCGTACCCAGCACGGACTGGTCAACGTTCCGCGCGAGGATGCGCACTGGTGGCACATCTCGCTGTTCGACCACGTGGTGGTCACCGACGCCTCGCAGTCCGGGGTGCGAATCCGTCAGCGGGACAAGGGCAAGGCGATCGCGCTGCTGCGGCGGACGGTCAGGGTGCTGCGGCGCCTGCGTGAGGACGGTGCCGCCGTCTCCCGCCAGTACCGCGACGCCGCCCCGCAGCTGACCAGCCGCGCGAACTGGGAACGCCTCTACGAGCAGTAGGCCGAGGCCAGGAGTCGTCCCCGTGCGGTCGGACCGCACGGGGACGCCCCGACCGGGGCCGGTGGGCCGTCAGTGCCGCTCGAAGCGTTCCTGCCTGCCCATCTTGCGCAGCCGCACCCAGTCGCGCAGGCCGGCCGGGTCCCTGCGGTCGACCAGGAAGAACCAGCCGAAGCGCAGCCACTCCTGCGGCAGCAGCCGCCGCATGCCCGGCTGCGAGAGCAGGTACCCGCGGTTGCGATAGGTGTAGAACCGCTTCGTCTCGTTGTCCGGGTACTGGGTGTGCATCCGGCCGCCGAGGATCGGCTTGAACTCCTCCGCCCCGTTGGGGTGCACATAGGCGGTCTGCAGGCAGGTGCCGAACGCCAGCCCGGAGCGGACCAGGCGGCGGTGCACCTCCACCTCGTCGCCGCGGACGAACAGGCGCAGGTCCGGGACCCCGACCGCGTCGACCGCGGCTGCGGAGAACAGCGCGCCGTTGAACAGGGAGGCGATTCCAGGAAGCAGGTCCTCGGTGCCGAGTTCCGATCGCAGTCGCCGCCACTCGACGCCGCGACGCAGCGGGAACGCCAGTCGGTCGGGCTCGTCGATGTCGCACACCACGGGGGAGACCTCGGACAGTCCGTGCCGGGTGGCGCAGTCGAGCAGGGTGGCGAGGACCTCGGGTCCCTCCGGGCGGCCGTCGTCGTCGGCCAGCCAGAGCCAGTCGGCGCCGAGGGACAGCGCGTACAGCATGCCGAGCGCGAACCCGCCCGCACCTCCGAGGTTGTGCTTGGAGCCCAGGTAGGTGGCCGGCACGCCCGCACCCTCGACGAGTGCGCGCACCTCCTCCTCGTCGGCGTTGTCGACCACCACGAGGTGATCCAGCGGGCGGGACTGGGTGGCGAGCACCTTCAGCGACTCGGCGAGCAGCTCGCGACGCTTGTGGGTGACCACAACGCCGATGATCCGTTCGGTCACCGGGTGTGCCCCGGTTCGGCCTGCTCGCGCTCCATCTCGGCGATGACGTGCCGCACGTGGTCGGCGGCGTCGTCGCCCTCGTAGGCGCGCACGACGTCCTCGATCTCGCCGTGCATGCGCACCTGGCCGTGGTCGATCCACATCGCCGTGTCGCACAGTTGGGCGAGGAACTCGTTGGAATGGCTCGCGAAGACCAGGATGCCGGAGCGCTCGACCAGCGCCTGCAGCCGCACCCGCGCCTTCTTCATGAACTCCGCGTCGACCGCGCCGATGCCCTCGTCGAGCAGCAGGATCTCCGGGTCGATGCTGGTCACCACGCCCATCGCGACCCGCACCCGCATGCCCGTCGAGTACGTGCGCAGCGGCATGGACAGGTACTCGCCCAGCTCGGTGAACTCGGCGATCTCGTCCATCTTCGCCAGCATCTGCTTGCGGGTCTGGCCCAGGAAGAGGCCGCGGATGATGATGTTCTCGTAGCCGGAGATCTCGGGGTCCATGCCGACGCCGAGGTCGAACACCGGCGCCACCCGCCCGCGGATCCTGGCGCTGCCGCGCGACGGCTCGTAGATGCCGGACAGCAGCCGCAGCAGCGTGGACTTGCCGGCACCGTTGTGGCCGACCAGTCCGATCCGGTCGCCCTCCTTGAGCGAGAGGGTGATGTCGCGCAGGGCCTCGACCACAACGACGTCGGAGTCGTTTCGGCCGATCGCGCCGCCGGCCTTGCCGAGGAACGCCTTCTTCAGCGACCGCGACTTGGCGTCGAAGATCGGGAAGTCGACGCACGCGTTGTGCGTGTCGATGCTGACGTGCTTAGTCATCTGTGACCGCTCTCCCTAAACCCAGTAGGGCACGCGGGCCCGGTACTTGCGCAGTGCCACGAGCGCCAGCGCCCAGCCGACCACGGTGATGCCGAGCACGATGTACCAGTGGTACAGCTGCTGGGGCTGCCCGATCATCGGCGCGCGGACGATTTCGAGGTAGTGGTAGAGCGGGTTGAGTTCGGCGATCCTCGCGCGATCGGCGACCGCGCCGCCCTGCGCGACGAGGCTCTGTGTGGTCCACATGATCGGCGTCAGCACGAACAGCAGCAGGGTCATCGACGACAGGATCGGGGCGATGTCGCGGTAGCGGGTGGCGAAGATGCCGAAGACGATCGACACCCACACCGCGTTGAGCACGAGCAGGGCCACCGCCGGGATCGCCGCGAGCGATGCCCAGCTCAGGTCTCGCCACACCCCGAACGCGACGACCATGATCACGTAGATGACCAGGTTGTGTGCGAAGAACAGCAGCTGCCGCCACACCAGGCGGTAGATGTGCACGCTCAACGCCGACGGCAGCTGTTTGATCAGGCCCTCGTTCGCGATGAAGACCTCGGACCCCTCGATGATCGAGGCGTTGATCAGGTTCCACACGATCAGGCCGACCGTCACGTAGGGCAGGAACTCGGCGAGGGGGATGTCGAGCAGCGCCGCGTACAGGATGCCGATGGCGGTGGCCTGCACGCCGGTGGCGATGGTGATCCAGAACGGACCGATCACCGAGCGGCGGTAGCGCTGCTTGATGTCCTGCCAACCGAGGCTCAGCCACAGCTCGCGCTGCGCGAATCCGTCCCGCAGGTCCTTGAACGCGCGACGGAGGGTCTGCGAGTCGGAGACCGGGGGGACCTCGGTGGCCAATGCCTCGGATTCTGGGGCGGATGCTGACACGGAGACCGAGCCTACTGGTCGGCCGCGTGCGGCCGACCAGCCGCCACGGCTAGAGGTACTGGCCGGTACCCGAGCCCTGCTGCGGATTCTGGTGCCCGTGGCCTGCGGTCATGCCTGGTGGGAGCGCGCTCTGACGGATCTGCTCGAGCTGGGATCGCGCCGCCATCTGCTGGGCGAACAGCGCGGTCTGGATGCCGTGGAACAGGCCCTCGAGCCAGCCGACGAGCTGCGCCTGCGCGATCCGCAGTTCCGCGTCGGACGGCACGGTGTCGTCGGTGAACGGCAGGGTCAGCCGTTCGAGCTCGTCGCGGAGTTCGGGGGCGAGGCCCTGCTCGAGCTCACGGATCGAGGATTTGTGGATCTCCTTGAGCCGGTTCCTGCTGGCGTCGTCGAGCGGTGCCGCGCGGACCTCCTCGAGGAGTTGCTTGATCATGGTGCCGATCCGCATCACCTTGGCCGGCTGTTCGACCATGTCCGCGATCGACTCCCCGTTCTCCCCGTTGGCGCGCCCGCCGCCCGCGAAGCCGGTCTCGCCCGGCCCCGATCCGACACCGGGGAGGCCTGCGGCGGCGACCATCATGGGTTGCCCATCGGGTCCGATCACGACCACCTGCTCATTGTCCGGTTGCGTCATGGCTCCATCTTGTATCAGGAGCGGATCCCGCGCATCGGCCTACGGCGAACGATGCGCGGGTTTCGGTGCGCGGCGCCGGACTCGGAAAAGTTTGTGTTGTATGCAGTTACAGATACTGTGACGCCTCACAATCCGGCCATCCCCATCGCACCGATTCGAAATTAGGTCCTAGGCTGTCGGGCATGGCATACGACGTCGCCCGGGTGCGGGGACTTATCCCTTCGCTCGGAGACGGTTGGATCCACCTCGATCCTCAGGCCGGCATGCAGCACCCGGATTCGGTGTCCACCGCGGTGTCGACCGCCTTCCGTGGTTCCGCGGCCTCCCACGCCGGCAGGCACGTCTCCGCGCGGCGCAGCGCCGCGACCCTCGATGCGGCCCGTGAGGCCGTCGCCGATCTGGTCGGCGGCGACCCGGCGGGCGTGGTGCTCGGCCAGGACCGGGCCGTGCTGTTGGCGTGGCTGGCCGAGGCGCTCAGCTCGAGGCTCGGCCTCGGCACCGGGGTTGTGCTCTCCCGGCTCGACGAGGAGGCCAACGTCGCGCCCTGGTTGCGGGTGGCGAATCGCTATGGCGCGCAGGTTCGTTGGGCCGAGGTCGAGATCGACACCTGTGACCTGCCCAGCTGGCAGTTCGCCGAGCTGATCGGGCCGACGACGCGACTGGTCGCGCTGACCGCGGCCTCCCCGATCGTCGGGTCGGCGCCGGACGTGCGGGTGGCCGCGGACCGGATCCACGAGGTCGGCGGCCTGCTGGTCGCCGACGCCGTCGCGGCGGCGCCCTACGCACACGTCGACATCCACGAGATGGGCGCCGACGTGCTCGCGGTGAACGCGCCGAGCTGGGGCGGCCCGCAGATCGGCGCCCTGATCTTCCGCGAACCCGCACTGCTCGACAAGATCCCCGCGATCTCGTTGAACCCGTACGCCACCGGGCCGGAGCGGCTGGAGATGGGCGGGCACCAGTACGCCCTGCTCGCCGGGCTGACGGCCTCGATCGACTATCTGGCCGGGCTGGACGAGACCGCCCGCGGCAGCCGCAGGGAGCGACTGGAGACCTCGATCAGTTCGCTGCAGGACTACCACGACCGGATCTTCGACTACCTGATGGCGTCTCTGCGCCGGCTGCCCCAGGTGATGCTGATCGGCACCTCGCACAGTCGGGTGCCGACCATCAGCTTCACGGTCGCCGGGGTGCCAGCGGAGAAGGTGTCGCTGCACTTCGCCGAGCGCCGGATCGGGACGCTCGTCGGCGAGCGCGGCGGCAGCAGGCTGCTGGACTCGCTCGGGGTCAGCGACGAGGGCGGCGCCGTGACGATCGGCCTGGCGCCCTACACGACCCGATACGAGATCGATCAGCTCGTGCGCGCCGTCGCCGCCCTCGGCTGATCGGCCTCACCCGAGCGTCAGCACGACCTTGCCGACGGTCTCGGGCGCATCCAGCAGGGCATGGGCCCGCGCGGCCTCGGTGATCGGCAGCTCCGCGTGCACCACCGGCCGGACGGCGCCGTCCGCGACCATGGGCCAGAGGCGTTCGGTGACCGCGGCGACGATGGCGGCCTTGCTCGAGCGGCCGGTCTCCGGCCTGCCGCGCAGGCCCGTCGCGAACACCCGGCCCCGCTTGGCGAGCAGCTTGCCCAGGTCCAGCTCACCGACCCGGCCGCCCTGCATGCCGATGACGCAGAGCTGGCCGTCCTTGGCCAGGGCGTCGATGTTGCGGCCGAGGTAGGCGCCGCCCATGTTGTCGAGGATCAGGTCGGCGCCGCCGCGAGGGGTCTCGGACAGCGCGGCCACGAAGTCGTCCTCGCGATAGTTGACGGTGATCGACGCGCCGAGTCGACGGCACACAGCCAGCTTGTGCTCGGAGCCGGCCGTCGCGGCGACGGTGGCGCCGAGGGCGGCGGCCACCTGGATCGCGTGGGTGCCGATGCCGCCCCCTCCGCCGTGGATCAACACCACCTGTCCCGCCTGTAGGCCGGCGATCATCACCAGGTTCGACCACACCGTGCAGGCCACCTCGGGCAGCGCCGCAGCCGCGATCAGGTCCAGGCCGTCGGGCACCGGCAGGAGCTGGGTCGCCGGGACCGCAACGCGCTGCGCGTAACCGCCGCCGGAGAGCAGCGCGCACACCGGGTCGCCGACCGCCCACCCGCGCACGCCGTCGCCGAGTTCGGCGATGGTGCCCGAACATTCGAGCCCGAGGATCTCGCTGGCCCCCGGCGGCGGGGGATACAGGCCCTCCCGCTGCAACAGATCGGCGCGGTTGACGGCCGTCGCCGCGACGTCGATGAGGACCTGGCCCTGCCCCGGCCGCGGATCGGGGACCTCGGTCCAGTCGAGCACCTCGGGTCCGCCGGGGCCGGTCACGGTGATGGCGCGCATGGGACGACGCTAGCCCCGCGGCCGCCCCGCTGTCGCGGGAGCGGCCGAACCGATGCGCCACCCCCTCCCGTCGGGGGCCGGGACCCGCTAGCGTCACGCGGGTGACCTACTTCGGCAACATGCAGAACGAGATCTACCTGTCCGGGGTCGGCGGCGCCAGGCCCGAGCTGCCGATGACCGCGGCCGGGCTCGAGGAGCTGGCCTCGACCACGCTGTCGCCGGAGGCGTTCGCCTACATCGCGGGCAGCGCGTCGAGCGAGCGGACCGCCGCCGCGAACCTGGCCGCATTCGAGCGGCACTCGATCGTGCCCCGGATGCTGCGGGGGACCGCGGCCCCGGACGCGCGGGACCTGAGCGTGGAGGTGCTCGGCACCAGGCTGGCCGCGCCGGTGCTGACCGCGCCCGTCGGGGTCCTCGAACTGGTGCACCCGAACGCAGAGCTCGCGGTCGGCGAGGCCGCAGACGAGCTCGGGATCGGTTCGGTGCTGTCCACGGCGTCGTCCACCCCCATCGAGCAGGTCGGGGCGGTGTCCGGCGAGAACTGGTGGTACCAGCTGTACTGGCCGTCCGACGACGAGGTGGCGCAGTCGCTCGTGCGCCGGGCCGAGGCGGCGGGCGCGAAGGCGATCGTGCTCACCGCCGACACTCCGGGAATGGGATGGCGCCCACGAGATCTCGAGCTGGGTCATCTGCCGTTCCTGCAGGGCAAGGGGATCGCGAACTATCTCACCGACCCTGTTTTCCGATCCCGGCTCCCCGGTGCGCCGGAGGACAGCGCCGAGGCGATGCAGATGGCCGTGCTGACCTGGGTGTCGATGTTCGGGAACCACACCCTGCGGCCGGCGGACGTGACCCGGCTGCGGGAGTGGACGGACCTGCCGATCGCGGTCAAGGGCATCCTGCACCCGGACGACGCGAGGGCGGTGGTCGACGCGGGCGCGGCTGGCGTCGTGGTGAGCAACCACGGCGGCAGGCAGGTGGACGGTGCGATCGCCGCGCTCGATGCCCTCGCGCCGGTGGCCGCGGCGGTGGGCGACCATGCGGATGTGTTGCTGGACTCGGGAATTCGGTGCGGTGCTGATGTGCTCACGGCGTTGGCGCTCGGTGCGGACGCGGTGCTCTACGGCAGGCCCTGGGTGTACGGGCTCGGCCTCGCGGGCAAGGCGGGTGCCCGGCACGCGCTGCGAATTCTGCTGGCGGATTTCGACCTGACGCTCGGATTGGCCGGGTTCGCCTGCGTTGCCGAGATCGACACCTCCGCGCTGCGCGCCGTCTCCGGCTGAGGCGACGCCGCTTTCATACCGAGCGGTATGAATCATGAGCGCAGGCAACTAGAATGGTTGTGTGACAACACAGATCGACGGTTCTGAGGGCGAGGCCCCTCGCTGGCTCGATGACGCGGAGATGGCCGCCTGGCGCGCCTTCATCGACGGCTCCCAGCGGCTGATGGGATTACTCAACCGGGAGTTACAGGACCGGCACGGGCTCACCACGGCCGACTATCGCATTCTCGTGATGCTGTCCGAGTCGCCGGACGGGTCGGTCCGGATGAGCGATCTCGCGGACGGCGTGATCTCCTCGCGCAGCAAGCTGACCCACCAGATCCGTCGGATGGAGGCGGACGGGATGGTCACCAGGAACACCTGCCTCGACGACGGCAGGGGGGTGCTGGCGATCCTCACCGAGGAGGGGCGGCGACGGCTCGAGGAGGCAGCCCCGACGCACGTCAGCGGGGTGCGTCGCTATCTCGTCGATCTCCTGGACGCGGACGAGCTGACGAGCGTCGAGAGGGTGTTCACCAAGGTGAACACGGCCATCGGGGAGCGATCGGCGGGCTGATCCGGCGCGGTGGATTCCGCCGGGAACCGGGGGTGCCGTTAGGATCTGCGATGGAAGCGTGGCAGAGCGGCCGAATGCACTCGCCTTGAAAGCGAGCGTCGTGAGAGCGACCGGGGGTTCAAATCCCTCCGCTTCCGCCAAGCAGAAACGGCTCCGACCAGGTGTGCCCTGGTCGGAGCCGTTGTGCGTGGTATGGAGACCTCAGTCCTGCTGGGAGGCCTTCCAGATCGGCAGTCCGGCCCCGAGGGCGAACGCCAGGAAGGTGTCGTTCTCGTCGGGGTCGCCGATGGTGACGCGAACCCCGTCCCCTGCGAACGGTCGGGTCAGCACCTTCGCGGCGACGCCCGCCTCGCCGAACGCCGTCGCATGTTCGCCGAGCGGGAGCCAGAGGAAGTTGGCGGAGGTCGGTGGCACGTCGTATCCGCCCGCGATCAGTGCGTCCCGTACCCGTGTCCTCTCGGCGACCACCCCGTCGGTGCGGGCGAGCAGTTCCGCGTCGGCGGCGAGCGAGGCGACCGCGGCGGCCTGGGCGACGCTGGTGACCGCGAAGGGCAGGTGAACCTTGAACAGGGCGGCGATGATCTCCGGGTCGCCGATCGCGTACCCGATCCTCAGGCCGGCCAGGCCGTAGGCCTTCGAGAAGGTCCGCAGTACAACGACATTCGGCCGTCCCTCGGCAAGGGCCACGCCGTCGGGCGCGGCCTCGGCGCCCGCCTCGGGTCGCACGTACTCGAAGTAGGCCTCGTCCAGTGCGACGAGGATGTGCGGCGGGACCGCGTCGAGGAACCGCGTGAGGGCCTCCGCGTCGAGCACCGTCCCGGTCGGGTTGTTCGGGTTGCAGATGAAGATCAGCCGGGTGCGGTCGGTGATGGCCGCGAGCATGGCGTCGAGGTCGTGTTCGTAGTCGGCGGTCAGCGGGACCTCGACGGGGGTGGCGCCCGCCACCTTGACCACCACGGGATAGGCCTCGAACGAGCGCCACGCGTAGATCACCTCGTCGCCCGGCCCCGAGGTCGCCTGCACCAGTTCGAGGCAGATGCCGACCGATCCGCAGCCGGTGGTGATCCGGTCGGCGCTCACGCCGAGCTTGGCGGCCAGCGCGTCGCGCACGGCGACCGAGCCGTTGTCCGGGTAGCGATTGGCGCCGGCCGCGGCCTCGGCGATCGCCTCCATCACGCTGGGCAGCGGACCGGCGGTGGTCTCGTTACTCGCCAGTTTGATCGCGCCGGGAAAGTTGCGTCCCGGCACGTAGGGGGCGATTCTCGAGAGGTCGGGGCGGGTGCGCACGGTCATGGATCGACATTATGCGCCGCATCCGATCGGGCGTGGCGGGTGCGGCGAAAAAGAATGCGGTGACCGGCGAAAAGAATCTTGAACGGGTGGGCCGTGAGCGTGCCAAGGTATACGTATGTCGGGAATCTTCACGGACAGCGCGGTGCTGCGCGCCCTTGGGGAGCATCCGGACGAGCCCCCCGTTCGAGTCCCCCTGACGGCCGTCGAACCGGACGGACCCGCCCGTGGCGGCATCGTGGTCCTGCACGAATCGCGGGAGTTCACCGACAGCCTGCTCGCTCTCATGCGCTCGCTCGCGGCCGAGGGCTGGCTGACCGTGGCCCCGCACCTGTTTCACCGGGAGCCGCAGCACAGCACCGCCGAGGTGTTCGGGGACAACCTGTTCGCCGACTTCGACGCGGCCTTCGATTGGCTCACCGCGCGCGGGGTGTACCCGGACTGCGTCGGGGTGCTCGGCTTCGACGACGCGGGCACGGCCGCCCTGCTCGTCGCGACGTCCAGACCGGTCGGCGCCGCGGTCAGCGTGTCCGCGCGGGGCATCGTCAACCCGCTCGCCGAAGGTGCCCCGGCTCTGGTGGAGGCGGCCCCGAAACTGCAGGCGCCGTGGCTGGGGCTGTACGGGGAGGACGACCCCGGCACGCCGCGCGCGGAGGTCGAACGACTGCGGGACGCGATCGCGCGCGCGGAGGTCGCGACCCTCGTGGTCAGCTACAGCGGTCTCGAGCATCGAGCGGACGAACCGCCGGAGTTCCCGGTGGACGGCGATGACAACGATCCGGCCGCGCAGGCAATGATGGATGCGCAGCGCCGGATCTTCGACTGGTTCGATGGCAATCTGCGCTAGAAATCGCTGTGACCGGCCGTTTTGCGCCCTACGCCGTGCCTGTGTAATCTTTCCATCCGGCGGTTCCGAAAGGACCTGAGCCTAGGAAGCGTGCCAGAGCGGCCGAATGGGACTCACTGCTAATGAGTTGTCCTCCTCAAAGGGGACCGGAGGTTCAAATCCTCTCGCTTCCGCCACGCTGGTGCTCGTAGGCCAGCACAACTGAAGACATGCGCCCGTAGCTCAACGGATAGAGCACTTGACTACGGATCAAGAGGTTAGGGGTTCGAATCCCTTCGGGCGCACAGTGAGGAGCCCCTCACCGACAGAGATGCCGGTGAGGGGCTTTCTCGTGGGCCAACGGTTGAACTTCCATCGGGTGCAATGGCTTTCGGTCGCATGATCGATCAAGGCGGCTAGCACGCACGTTCGATTCCCGCTAAGGTGGTCGATGCGGGCCGATGGAGCCAGCCAGCTCGTAGGCATGGGCCCGCACCAAACGTGCCGCCCGGTTCCCCGACCTGGGGCGGCATGCGGGCCCCGTCGATCCAAGGATCGGCGGGGCCTTTCGCATTGTTGCCCGGCGCGGGGGCGCCCGAACCACCGTGGTCCCGCCGCCATCTGTGTGCCGCCTGTGGAGGAGCGTCCGGTCGGGCTGGGGATCAACAGGCCGTGGCCGGTGCGCCACCCCGCTATCCACAGGCCTGTGGATGGCATAGTCGCAGGTACAGGCTAATTACATCGATGTAATCCACAGGTTCGTCCACACTGTCCACAGTCCGGACCCGGGTGTTAACAGGATTTGTCCACAGCTGTGGACAAGTCGTGGGCACGGTCACGGGGACGACGACCGCCCGGTTGGGGGACACTGGGGAATCCAGGGCCACGGAAGGAACGCAGCCATGACACTGGTGTCCGCGCTGACCGGTCGGACCGAGACCGGGCGCGCCCGGCACAGGCCGATGCTGCTGCGTGACGCGCAGGCCAGCGCCCTGGTGGAGGCGTTCGTCATCATCGGGGTGCTGACGATCCTGATCACCCGCGCCTACCTGCACCTGACCGGCTACCCACAGGTCGGCGGTTCCACGCTGCACGTCGCACACGTGCTGTGGGGCGGGCTGCTGATGGTGGCGGCCCTGGTCGTGACGTTCTCGTTCCTCGGCCTGCGGCCGCGGCTCCTCGCCGTGGTGCTCGGCGGCATCGGATTCGGGCTCTTCCTCGACGAGGTCGGCAAGTTCGTCACCAAGACCAACGACTATTTCTACCGACCCGCCGTCGCGATCATGTACGTCGTCGTGGTGGTCCTGCTGCTGCTCAACCGCTGGCTGCACGACTCCCGGCCGCCGAGCGTCGCCGAGGACATCAGCAACGCCGCCGCCATCGCGGTGGACGGACTGATCAGGGGACTGCCGCCGGAGCGCCGGGCGCTCGCCGAGGCGCAACTGCACCGGGCCCAGGCGGCGGGCGCCGACCTGACCGCGGTCGCGGACATCGGCGATCTGCTCGCGCGCTGCGATCCGCGGGAGCCCGGCCGGTTCGGGGGAGTGCGGGCGTGGGGATCGCGGCGGATCCCGGCCGTGCTGAGCGGTCGCACCGCGGTCGGGGTGGCCGCCTTCGTCCTGGTGCTCTTCTCGACGTCCGGGCTGATCAACGCGATCGTCACGCTGTCCTCCGATCTCGAGGGCTCGGCCGGGGTCGTCACCACCGTGGGGCAGCTCGCCGGGACCGCCGTCGCGTGCGTGCTGAGCTGGGTCGGCGTCGCGAGGCTCCGCAACGGCAAGTTGTGGCCGCTGCAGTTCCTGCGGGCCGCGGCACTGGTCACGGTACTGCTGACCCAGGTCTTCGATTTCGTCGCGCAGGAGTTCGGGGCGTTGCTCAACGTGGTGGTCGGGTTGTTCGCGCTGGCGGTGCTCTCGGCCAGGATCGCGGTGCTCGAGCGCAGGGCGGCCGAGGCGGCGTGAGCGGTCGAGGCCTCCGCGACCCGCGAGGTTCTGCCGCCACTGCTGCCCGAAGGCCCCACGTCGCTTACCGTAGTCAGGTGACCAATCCAGCTCAGGGCGCAGCGGCCACCGATTCGGTCTGGCCTGCGGTCCTCACGTGGCGGGCCCACACCGCTCCTCGGATGGAGTCGGTACGAGTGCAGCTCGTCGGTAACCGGATCAAGGCGGCCGGCCGGATCATCGGTGGCCAGTGCGCCGAGCACCCCGCGTTCAGCGCGTCCTACGACCTGGTCACCGACGAGAACGGGGTGACCCGCAGGCTCTCGCTGCGGACCAGCCTGGCGTCGGGTGAGCGGCAGGTCTCGATCAGCCGGGACTCGCAGGGCAACTGGATGGTCGAGAACGGGACCAATCCCAAGCGATCCACCTTCGGCGGCGCGCTGGACGTCGACGTGGTGCTCAGCCCGTTCTTCAACACCCTGCCGATCCGGCGGCTGGGCATGCACACCGACTCCGAGGACATCCAGGTCCCGGTCGTGTACGTCTACCTGCCCGACCTGAGCGTGCAGGAGGCGAGCCTGACCTACAGCAGCGGCGCGGACGGCATCCACGTGCTCTCGCCGGTGTCGAGTTCGTCGGTCACCATCGACCGCGACGGGTTCATCCTCGACTACCAGGGCCTGGCCGAGCGGATCTAGGCGCTCCGCGCCCGTGCGCGGTTACCGAGTCCCTGCACTCGCCAGGCGCGCACGGTCGCGCAGCGCCCCTCCGCGGCGGCCGGCGTCGCGCATCCGCTCCACCCAGCCGTCCTCGCCGACCGTGACGTCGGTGATCTCCCAGCGCTCCAGGTTCTCGTAGCGCAGCCGCGCGGCGTGCCCCGCCGTCACCAGGGTCTCGGTGCTGCCGCTGTCGGAAAGGGCGTCGCGGGCGTCGGTCAGCAGCCGCAGCGCCTCGTCCAGCGCGACGATCAGCGCGCCCGAGTTCGCCTCGCACATCGCGCGCACCAGTTCCGGTGCGGTGCCCGCCACCCGGGTGCCGTCGCGGAACGAGCCTGCGGCCAACCCGAGCGCGAGGTCGCCGCCTGCCGCCGCAACGGTCGCGAGCGCCTCGGCCAGCAGGTGTGGCAGGTGCGAGATGCGGGCGGCCGCCGCGTCGTGCTCGTCGGCGGCGGCAGGCACCACCACCGAGCCGCAGTCCACGGCCAGCGCGGCCACCTGGCCCCACACCACGGGATCGACGCCGTCGTCGGTGCCGACCACCCACACCGCGTCGCGGAACAGGGCGACGTCGCCCGCCGCCCAGCCGGACTGCGAGGTCCCCGCCATCGGGTGTCCTCCGACGAACCGCGCGCCGAGGCCGTGCCCACGCACCGCGTCGAGGACCGCCCGCTTCACGCTGACCACGTCGGTGAGCGCGCAGTCGGGGGCGTGCGTAGCGACCGCGCCGAGCACGGCGTCGAGGGCAGGGACGGGCACCGCGACGACGATCAGCGCGCCGGATCGCTTGGCCCGGCGCAGCACCGCCTCGAGGTCGGTGTCGGCGTCGAATCCGTCGGCGCGGGCGTCCTCGACGGCACCTGCGGAGCGGTTGTAGCCCCAGGCCGTCCGGCCGGCCGCGATCGCGGCCCGCAGCACCGAACCGCCGATCAGTCCGAGCCCGAGAACGCACACCGGCGGGTCAGTCGCTTCAGCAGACACCCGGATAGGTTGGCACATTTGCCTGCGGACTTCATTTACCGGCGCCAGGCGGACTACGGTGACGGCATGGCTGCTCAGCGCGCGCGTGACAACAGCGCCCCCTCGGACCAGTTCGAGGATCTCGATGGCTTCGGCGTCGCGGTGGTCCTCGACGACGGCAAGTGGAAGTGCACGGCGCTCACCTCGGCCGCGCTGAACAGTCTCGAGGCCGCGGAGACCGAGCTGCGCGAGATGCGGAGCTCCGGCGCCGTGTTCGGCCTGCTCGACATCGACGACGAGTTCTTCGTCATCCTCCGCCCGGCGCCGACGGGCACCCGGCTGCTGCTCTCGGACGCCACCGCGGCACTCGACTACGACATCGCCTCCGACGTGCTCGACGCGCTCAACATCGAGACCCCCGACCTCGACCCCGACGAGCTCGACGACGTCGATCCGTGGGAGGAGGGCGACCTCAGCCTGCTGGCGGACCTCGGCCTGCCGGAGCCGGTGCTCGGGGTGATCCTCGCCGAGACCGAGCTGTACCCCGACGAGCAGCTGGGCATGATCGCGCAGCGGCTCGGCTTCGCCACCGAACTCTCCTCGGTGCTCGACACCCTGCCCCGGTAGATGTCGCTGCCCAGCGGGGCGAGGGACCGCGACGAGGCGATGATCCGGGCCGCGATCGCCGCCGCCTCCGCCGCGGACACCGCAGACGTCCCGGTCGGCGCCGTTGTCTTCGATGCGAACGGCGTCGAGCTGGCCAGGGCCGCAAACGCCCGCGAGGCCAACGCCGACCCGACCGCGCACGCCGAGATCCTGGCGCTGCGCGCGGCCGCCCTCGTGCACGGCGACGGCTGGCGGTTGGAGGGCGCGACCCTGGCCGTGACCCTGGAACCGTGCACGATGTGCGCGGGGGCGCTGGTGCTGGCCCGGATCGAGAAGGTCGTGTTCGGGGCGTGGGAGCCCAAGACCGGGGCCGTCGGATCGCTGTGGGACGTGGTCCGCGATCGCAGGCTCACCCACCGCCCGCAGGTGCGCGGCGGCGTGCTGGAGGACGAGTGCGCGGCCCTGTTGGAGGGCTTCTTCCGGGAGCAGCGCTGATCGCGCGGAGGCCCCGGTCAGCGGCCGATTTAGCGCCAGGCCCCGAGTCGGGTAAAGTCACCGGCGGTGGCGTGTCCGAGCGGCCTAAGGAGCACGCCTCGAAAGCGTGTGACGGGTAACCCCCGTCCGAGGGTTCAAATCCCTCCGCCACCGCCAAAGCGTCCCACCTGTTACACAGGTGGGACGCTTTTTTCATACCCTGGCACTGCATCGTTGATCCTGACCGGACAGCGATCAACTGAGCAGTTTTGCCTTGAGGCCGGCGATATCCTGACTCGTCAGACCGAGGCCTTGGCTCACGTAGTTGTCGAAGCTGCCGTACTTCTCGTCCGCTGTGGCGAATGCGGAATCGAGCCAGGCCTGCTCCACAGGGCTGGGCCCGCTGCTGCTCCCGAGGCTGCCCGTCCCGCCTCCGCTGCCGCCGAGGTAGTCATTGCTGAGCATGAAGTCTGCGTTCACGGTTTCACGCGGTACGCCGAGGATCGTGAGAAGCACCGCTGATAGCCAGCCGGTTCGGTCCTTGCCGCTCTTGCAGTGGTAGAGGACCGTGTCGGGGGAATTCGCGATGTCCAGCAGGACTGCCCGGAACGCGGCGGAGGCATCGGAATTGCTGGGCATCACCTTGTAGAACTGACGCAGGTCCCTCATCGCGATCGCAGTGGCCAGGTTTCCGCCGGTCACGTCGCGGTGGTGCACGGTGGCGCCGGTGGGGATCTGGTCCCTTTCGAGCACCCTTTCGTAGTCGGTTCGCAGATCTTCCACTGTCTTGACGTTCAATTGCACGAGCTTGGCCAGGTCATCGGTGGTGAGTGCGTTGAGCGTGCTGCTGCGCAGCACCACCCCGGATCGAACGGTCTTCCCGTCGGTGGTGGTGTAGCCGCCGAGGTCGCGGCCGTTCGGAGCGCCCGTCAGGTGCAGCGAATGGTCGATCGCGGCAGGCGCGACAACCGGTACCGGTGCGGCCGCGGCGATCGACGGGATAGGAGCGAGCAGGATGCCGGCGGTCAGGGCGAGGGCCGCCGCCGACCTGGTCCGTATGAGAGTTCGGTGGGACACGGAAGGTTCTCCTCCTTCAGTCGTGGTGACGGGTGGTTGGTGCTCGGCCGTGAGAATCGAGAGGAGGGTAGCGGCGAGTCTGACCGGGCGCTGAATTTTCTGTGAACTTTGGTAGGCGATTGGCGTGAGTCCGTTCCGGCTGTCCACGCTTTCGAGGGGCCGCCGGCGTGCGTCAGGGGCGTCGACGGCCTCGCCCGTGAAACGAGCCCTCGCCGAAGGTCGCGCATCCGGCGGGGCTCGTGTGCCACACAGGGGGTGGGAGTGGCAGATTCCCTCCGCCACCGCCAAAAAGCCCCTCACCTGCTCACGCAGGTGAGGGGCTTTTTTTATGTCTGGTGTGAACGTGGGCCTCGCTGCTCTCCACATCAGCGAGGCCCACGTGCCGCCCGACTCGGGCTAGGGGCCGGGGCGGCAGGCAGCGACGGTAGGCGACCCGCCGTCGGGCCCGCCACGATACTCAGCAAACTCTCAGAAAAGCCCTGCGACGTGTGGCAGACGGCGTCCCGGCTACCGCTCGGCTTCGTCCACGGCGGACGCGATCATCCCGGTCAGCTCGGCGCCGACGCGGTCGAGAGCCCGCACGCTGCGCTGCGCCCTTGCCACGAGCAGCGCGCCCTCGATGGCGGTGACGGCGGTGGTCGCCAGGGAGTCGGCGCGGGCGGCAGGCACGCCGCGCAGGGTGAGTGCCGCAGCGATGGCGTCCTCGCAGGCGGTGAACGCCTCGCCGGCGATCTCCCGCGCGGCCGCGAAGTCCCCGCTCTCCAGTGCGCCCGCGGCCACCGGGCAGCCCGACTGGAAGTCCGAGTCCAGCAGCTGCCGACGGAAGACGCCGATGAGCCGCGCCAGGGTCTCGGACGGCCCGCCCCGCGCGAGGCTCGACTCGATCAGCGTCTCCATCAGCGCGCCCGCCGTGCGGGTGGCCTCCTCGGCCAGCTGGGTCTTACCGCCGGGGAAGTGGTGGTAGATCGACCCGCGCGGGGCCTCCGCGCGCTCGATGACGTCGGCGAAGGAGGTGGCGTCGATGCCCCGCTCGCGGAAGAGGGCGATGGCGCTCGTGAGCATCCGGTCGCGGGCGGTTGGGCGTTGTGTCACGTGCTCGTTCTCCCTTGCTGCCTATGTCGGTCAGCATAGTTCGGTACTGTCGGCCCCCGAGACGTATCGCACGGCACGGCCGCGGGCCCTCGAACGAAAGCGAGCGACCATGCACTGGTTCGACCTCGACCCGATCGACGACTCCTACTTCGAGACCGCGGATTTCGTCTACACCTACGGCATGGATCTGCGCGCGGGCGCGGACGAGGTGTGGCGGGGCCTGACGGGCCTCGAGCCGCTGTCGTGGTGCCGGCTGCTCGGCGTGCACTACACCTCGGCGGCCCCGCACAGCGCGGCGACGACCAGGACCGCCAAGGTGGCGGGCGGCTTCATGCAGCTGCGCGAGCAGTTCTTCGTCTGGGACGAGGAGCAGCGGCGGCACGCGTTCTACGTGAAACAGGCCAACGTCCCGCTGTTCCGGTCCTTCGCCGAGGACTATCGGGTCGAGCCGACGCCGACCGGTTGCCGCTTCGTCTGGACCTTCGCCTTCACGCCGCGCCCCGGCTTCGGGATCCCGGTCCGGCTCGCGCTGCCGGTGAACAAGGCGCTCTTCGCGAGCTTCGTCCGGGACACCCGCAAGCGATTCGGTTCGGTGAACTGAGACCCTGCGGAGCGCGCGGGCGGTCAGTAGTGTCCCCGACATGAGCAGACGCTGGTGGGTACTCGGCGGGATCGCGCTCGTCGCGGTGCTCGCGCTCGTCGCGGGGCCGTGGGTGTACGGCACCTGGATCGCCGAGGACGACGCGCCCGCCGCCTCGGTGTCCACCTCTGGGGCACAGCCCGCGACCGGGGAGGTGAACGGGCGGTGGGTCGTCGACGCAGGCCTCCCGCCGAACGAGACCGCCGCCGGCTACACGGTGCACGAGATCCTCAACGGCGCCAGCGTCACCGTGGTCGGTTCCACCGGGGAGGTGAGCGGCTCGGCGACGGTCGAGGCCGAGAAGCTGACGGCGGGCGAGATCACCGTGCAGGTCGCCTCCATCGCCACCGACGACCCCCGCCGCGACGGGCAGTTCGACACCCGCGCGATGTCGACCGGGGAATTTCCCACCGCCACCTTCACTGTCGACGGCCCGGCGGATCTGTCCGGCCTGCCGCGCGACGGCACCACAGGAACCGTCACCGCGACAGGAGCCCTGACCATCAAGGGGGTGGCTCGGCCCGTGACCGTCGATGTCGAGGTGCTCCGTTCGGGCGATTCGCTGGTCGCCTCGGGCAGCATCCCGGTCACGTGGACCGATTTCGGTGTGCAGCCCCCGTCCCTCGGGTTCGTCACGGTCGACGGGTCCGGGACCGTCGACTTCCTGGTCAGCCTGCGGAGGGCCTGAGCGAGCGGGACTCGAGGCCAACCGCGACGGCCAGCGCCGCGAGCGCGCCCACGTCCACCGCCCGCACCCGAGACGACTGCGGGTTCGTCGGTCCCACCGCCGCGGTCAGCGCGACGTAGCTGCCCATGCTCGTCGCGGCGGCGGCGGCGGTGGGGACCCGGAACGACGGTACGAATGTGCCCGCCAGCAGTCCGCCGCCGACGATCGCCAGCAGTGCGGCGCGGTGGCGCAGCAGCAGTTCCATATCGGCGTCGGCCACCCGCACGCCGTAGAGGGACTCGACTCGCGACGCCGACAGCGCCGCGGCGCCGGGCGCCAGGTTGACCAGTCCGACCCCGACCAACAGTGCCCGTGCGATCCGATCGGCCCACATGGTTGCCCCTTCCGTGGTGGTTGTTGTGTCAGCATGGCGGTTGTGGACCGGCTGCCGCTTCCAGAAACGTGCGCTGCACCCCCGGCGCCCGCGCTGTGGGTCGGGTACGGGCACGCCGTCTATCTCGGACCCTCGCTGCGGCTGGATCCGCACTCGACGGCGGTCTACTGCCTGGCGATCGGCGTGGACGCGCCCCTGATCCTGCGGGTGGACGGGAGCGCCGACGTGGTGCTCCGATCGGTGCTCGTGCCGCCGCGGGCGGCGCACCAGATCGTCGCGACGGGGGAGCGAATGTTGTTCTGCTACTTCGATCCCGGCTCGGCGCGGGCGGGCGGGTGCCTCGAGCGGATGGCGGCGGCAGAGAGCGGGTTCGGGAGCGGGCACCGGGCCGAAGCGGAGCTGGTCGGGCTCTGTGGCGCCCCAGCCCTCGACGCCCTAGGCATCCTGGACGCGGCGTCCGGCCCGGTTCCCGGTCCGGTGGACGAGCGGATCGACGGCGTGATCCGGTCGATCCGGGCGCAGCCGGGGGCGCCGGTCTCCGCGGCGGAGTTCGCCAGGGACACGCACCTGTCGACGCCCTACTTCCTCCGGCTGTTCGCCGCCGAGACCGGCACCAGCTTCCGGCGCTACCGGCTGTGGGCCCGGATGCTGCACGTCGCGTCGGCGGTGTCGAAGGGCTCGGATCTGACCCGCGCCGCCGTCGACGCCGGCTTCGCGACCCCCTCGCATTTCAGCGACGCGTTCCGTCGGATGTTCGGTCTGACCGCGACCGCTCTGCTGACCGGTGGGGTCGAGATCGTGGTCGACGGATCGTGAGCGTTAGGGCGTTAGGGCGTTAGGGCGTCAGGTCGCGCGCCTCCAAGGCGGCAGCACTGTCACCCATGCTCGCCTTGCCTGTGCTGGAGGACCAGGACCGCGATCTGTACGCGCGAGGAGAGCCCCAATTTGGCCAGGATGTGTTCCACGTGGCCGTTCACCGTGCGCGTCGAGATGTCCAGTCGGTCGGCAATGTCCCTGTTGGTCAGGCCTTCGGCGATCAGATCGGCGACCTCACTTTCGCGTTCGGTCAGACCGGCCAGGTGTCGAGCGGCGGGGGCCTCCTCGGTTGATTGCTCTCTCAAGGCAAAGGCGATCGCGCCGCCGAAGTCCAACGCGCCGCCCTCGCGGTAGGCCGCCTCGTATTTCGGCAGGCCGAGCGCCCCACTGACATTCCGCGTGAACTCGTCCGGATGGACATGGAGGTCGGGGAAGCGCACGGTGACGGTGCCTGCGGCACGGCCGAGCGCGTCAGAGGCTCCCATCAGCACGGCGGCCCGCCGCGGTTCGTGCTGCTCGCTGGCTATCCAGGCCAGCGTCTGCAGACAGGTCACCGCCGAGCCAGGGTCCTCTCCCGCCCGCATCAACCGGAGCGCCTCTTCGAGACATTTCACGGCGCGATCGTTGTCACCCTGCCCCCGCACAGCGGTTGCGATCGACAACAGCGCATACGACCGGTACACCGTCCCGCCGTGCGCCTCATTGGCGGCAAGAACCTGCTCGTGGCAAGCGACTGCCTCTGCGACCTGGCCGCGTGCCTGGCGGGCCAAACCGAGTACCAACAGCGCCTCGACGAGCCGTCTGAAGTCCCCGCGTGCCCGGGAGATTTCGATGGCTTCTTCCAGTGGTGCCAGGTCTCGATCGATCTCACCGCGGTGGAGCGCGATGAATGTCTCGATGATCACGGCGTCGACGTGCAGGATCGGGTCTTCTCGCAGCGCATCGAGGGCGCGGCCTTCCTCGAGCCGAGCGGTCGCGGCTTCCAGGTCCCCCTGGGTTGCGGCGAGGATGGAGGCGTTGTACAGCGCATCGGCCCGGTAGACGGAGGGCTCATCGGATGTCCGTGCCAGAGCCCGGTCGAGCCACAGTCGCCCCTCGCTGAGGAGCCCACGGGAGAGCCAGAACTTGCCCATGGCCGCGGCGATCCGAAGCGCGCTCTCGCCGGATTCGGACAGGCTGAACTCGAGAGCTTCTCGCAGATTCGGCAGTTCCCGGGCGAGGCGTGCAGTCCACTCGAGCTGGTCCGGACCGCTCCACGCGGCGTCTGCCTCCAGCGCCAAATGCAGGTACCAGTCCAGGTGTCGCCGGCGCAGGGCCAACCGCTGGCCGGCGTCGTCGAGCTTCTCGCGGCCGAAGTCCCGCACGGTTTCCAGCAATCGGAAGCGAACCCCACCGCCCGATTGCTCACGGATCAGGATCGACTTGTCCACCAGAGAGGCCACGGTATAGACCAGATCCTGCTCAGCCCCGCCTTCGGCGCACACGGCCTCTGCCGTTTCGAGGTCGAGACTGCCTGCGAACACCGACAGCCGAGCCCACAATTGCTGTTCGGCGGGCGTGCACAGGTCGTAACTCCAGTCGATGCACCATTGCAGGGTCTGCTGCCTGGTCGGAGCATTCCTGCGGCCGCGGGTCAGCAGGGTGTATCGGTCGGTGAGCCGCTGGAGGATCTGCTCGGGTGAGAGCACTTTCAGTCGAGCCACCGCCAGCTCGATCGCCAACGGTAGCCCCTCCAGCCGGGCGCAGACCTGTGCGATGGCGTCGACGTTGCCGCCGGTGAGTTCGAAATCCGGGAGCACGAACGAGGCCCGTTCGGCGAACAGTGACACGGCATCGAAATGAGCCGAGTTCCGAAGCGAGAGTGGGCGATCCGCTGGTGGCGTCGTCAGGGGGGCAACCCGAACCACGGATTCACCGCCGACGGTGAGCGGTTCCCTGCTGGTGGCGAGGATGTGGAGATTCGGACAGGTGGTCAACAGCTTCTTGGCGAGCTCGGCCACGGCTTCGATCAGCTGCTCGCAGTTGTCCAGGATGAGCAGTCCCTTGCTCGGGTACAGGAGCTCGACAAGCACCTCGAGTAGGGGGCGGGCTGAGCGATTGTTCACCCCGACGCCGGCGGCGACCAGCTCGACCACCAACGTCGGATCGCGCAGCTCGCCGAGTTCGACCAGCCACACCCCATCGGGATAGGCCCTCCGCTCCGCCTCGGCCGCACTGAGGGCGAGCCGGGTCTTGCCGACCCCCCCGATGCCGGTCAACGTCACCAGGCGAGAGGCCGACATGGCTCTGCGTACCTCGGACAGTTCGGCTTTACGGCCGACGAAGCTGGTCAGCTCCATCGACAGAGTTCCCACGCTCACAGGAGGCCCGTTCCGGCAGAGTTCACATCAACGACCATTCAGCAAGTATCGGCCACGGGTCAAGAGAATGCCGTTGCGTGCCAGCACCACTTTGTCGTGACGCGCAAACTCGGCAGCGTGTTCGACGACTGAACTCCTACTTCACGTTCGGGAAGAACGGGTCGACGGGAAAGCAGGGCACCGGCGTCTGGTGATCGGGGTCGAGGGCGTTGAGCACGAACCGCCAGGCCCTCTCGCTGTAGAGCGACGAGAGGTGTTCGGACCTGTCCGCCGCGCAGCCGTCCTGCAGCAGGATGTTCGTGACGTTCGCGCCCGTGAGGAACTGCTCGGTGTACGGGGTCACGATCTCGTCGTACCTGGTCACGATCGTCGTGTACCGGACACCGGGCCGGGTGTCGCCGTTGCCGTAGGTCTGCCGCATCAGGTCGGAGTCGGTCGCCTGCTGGGTCAGGGCCGGGGTGAGCCCGGTGAGCATGTCGTAGAAGGCGCGGCCCACCGGCGGGACGAGGCTGCGGACATAGACACCCCCGCTGAGCGTGGTGCCGTGGGCGCTCGGCGAGATACCGATCTGCTTGTCCACCTTCTGATCGCCGCCGAGGGCGTTGAGGTAGTAGTGCGAGAGCACGCCGCCGCCCTGGGAGTGGCCGACGAGGTCGACCTTCGACGCGCCGGTGGCCGCGAGCACCCGATCGACGGTGCCGGACAACACCCGGGCCGATTCGCGGATGTCCCCGAGCGCCTGGACGGGGAGCTCTGACACCCAGACGGGGTTGCCGAAGTTGAACGTGTAGACGCAGTACCCGTTGTTGCGCAGGTAGGGCGCACCGGCCTGCCACGCGGACGCCTGCGTCGCGAAGGTCGGGTTCACCAGGACCACCGGGTTCGGGTGTGCGGCGGACGGTCGGCAGGCCGGGTCGTTCGCGCCCGGCGGAGTCGCCTCGGGGAAGGGCAGTGCGTGCAGCCCGGCGCCGAGGTCGAAGGGGACCGGGAGCGGCCCGCTCGCCGGTTCGGCCGCCGCGGTGCCGGTTCCTGCGGTGACGGCGGCCAGCAGGCCGATCAGCGCGAGGCCCGCCCGCAGGCCTCGATCTCGGATTGCCATCGGTTCCCCCTGTCGTCACACTTTCTTACTTTTGAGTAAGTTAACACGTGAAGTGTGACGCAAGCCATCCCCGCTACCTGGCGGTCATGGCGTCCATCCCGGCGGTCCGAATACGTACCCGAACCGCTCCCGCCACGACCCGGCGGCACGCACGTCGCGGCCGATGGCGGCGTACTCGTGCCCCTGCAGCGTGAGGATGTTGTAGGTGCGCACCGGGGTGGTCAGCCCGTAGGTGGGGCGGTGCGTCTCGGGAGTGAAGGTGCCGAACATGCGGTCCCAGATGATCAGGATTCCTGCGTAGTTCTTGTCGAGGTACTCGGGGTCGCAGCCGTGATGCACCCGGTGGTGCGACGGTGTGTTGAACACCAGCTCGAACGGCCGGGGCAGCCGGTCCACCCGCTCGGTGTGAACGAAGAACTGGTACACCAGGTTGATCGAGAACCCGACGAACACCATCCACGGCGGTATCCCGATGAGCGGCAACGGAATCCACATCAGGATCTCGCCGCTGTTGTTCCACTTCTGTCGCAGCGCGGTGGCGAAGTTGAAGTACTCGCTGGAATGGTGCGCCTGGTGGGTGGCCCACACGATCCGGGTGCGGTGGGCGATCCGGTGGTACCAGTAGAACAACAGGTCGACGCCGACGATCAGGATCGCCCAGGTGTACCAGGCGTCCACCGGCAGATGCCACGGCGCCAGATACGCGTAGATCGCCGCGTAGCCGACCAGGGCGATGGCCTTCCATGCCGCGCTGGTCAGCACGGACACCGCGCCCATCGAGATGCTGGTCCGCGCGTCCACGGCGTCGTAGCCGCCGCGCGGGGGATGAGCCCGCCCGTCCGCGCCGAATTCGGGCGCGGCCAGGTACCGGGCCGCCGTCCATTCCAGGGCCAGGAACAGGACGAAGAAGGGAATGGCGAACGCGACCGGGTCGCGCAACGGCCTCGGCAGCGAGTTCCACAATTCCGGCAGGGATTCCCACATGTAGAGCAGTGTGACCGGCGACACGGCGCCCTGTCACCGGATGTTCACCCCCCGTGATGCGGGCGCCGACATTTGCATCCACAATGACCGGGTGAAACGCACTGTGACCGCCCTCGCACTCGGGGCCACTCTCCTTCTTGCCGGCTGCAGCTCCGAGGACACCTCGTCCGCGGCCGAGGCCTCCGCCGCTCCCACCACCACCTGCCCCGGCGACGCCAGCGCCGACGATCCCACCGCGACCGTGATCGCGAAGTCCGCGGCATTGCCCTCCGGCGTCACCGTCGACGGTGCCGTCACCAAGCTGAACAGCGGACAGACCCCGTCGACCGTGGATCTCACGGTCCGGGTCTGCGCGAGCGACCTCGACGGCGACGCGCTCAAGGACACGGCCTCCGCGATCGCCGTGATCGCCAAGCCGTCGTTGCTGGGATCCATGATCGGCGTGCTGACCGTCACGGAGGTCGGGGGAGACTCCGTCCACACGACCAATTTCCAGGCCGAGAACTGGGATCCGGCGCAGCCGGCCGACAGCCACCGGGCGGCCTGGACCAGCTAGCCACTACGACAACGAGCAGGGCCCGCCCTTTCCGTGTGTGACGGAAAGGGCGGGCCCTGTGTGGTTCCGGCTCGGCGGGGTCAGACCCGTGCGGGCTCCAGGTCCTCCTCGGGACGGCCGTGTTCGGTGACGGCGTCACCGTGGCCCGGCCACCAGGCCTTGTGGCCGAGCAGCGCGGTGATCGAGGGCACCAGGAACATCGACATCACGAACGACGAGAGCAGGATGCCAAGGGCGACAGCGAATCCCATCTCGGTCATGAAGGCGATCCCGGACAGCAGCATCGACCCGAAGGTGCCCGCCAGGATGATGCCGGCGGCGCCCACCGACGGCCCGCCGTGTGCGATGGCCAATCGGGCTGCCTCCCTTGGACTTCGGCCCTCGCGTGCCTCCTCGCGGAGTCGCGCGATCATCAGGATGTTGTAGTCCGTCCCGATCGCCACCACGAACAGATACAGCATGATCGGCAGCGAGAACGAGATGCCGGGCCGATCGCCGACCACGGTGAACAGGAACGCGGTCGCGCCCATGGTGGAGAAGAACACCAGCACCACTGACGCCATCAGGTAGAGCGGTGCCACCAGCGAACGCAGCAGCAGCGCCAGGATCAGCGCGATCAGCACGCCCGCGACCGGGAAGATCACCGACAGGTCGCGGTTGTTCGCGTCGCGGATGTCCGTGAACGCTGCGGTCGGCCCGCCGACCAGCACCTCGGTGCCCTCCGGCGCGGCGGTGTGCGCGGCCTCGCGCAGCGGGTCGATCGCGTCGAGCGCCTCGTTGGACTGCGGGCTGTAGTTCAGCAGCAGGTTGATCTGGGCGGTGCTGCCGTCCTTGGAGATCAGCGCGAAACCGCCGTCCGGCCCCGCGGGCATGGCGCCGCCGATGCCGGGTGCGGATGCCAGTTCGTGGGCGACCCGCTCCACCTCGGCCTTGTCCAGCGCAGCGCCGTTCGTGGAGTGCAGGTACACCAGCGTCGGGTTGAGCGCGCCTGCGGGGAACCCGGACTGCAGGTCCTTGATGCCGCGCGCCGACTCGGTGGTGGACGGCAGCTGGCCGAGCTGGTCGTAGTCCGTCTTGAAGCCGAACATGCCGAGCGCCATCACGACCAGCAGCCCGCCGGAGACGAGTGCGACCACGCCGGGACGACGGCCGGTGAACGCGCCGAGCTTGGCGAAAACGGTGCCCTTGGGCTCCTTCTGCCAGGACTTCGACGGCCAGAACACCTTGGTGCCGATCAGCGCCACGATCGCGGGGATCAGCGTCAGCGAGGCGAGCGCCATGATGCCGACGCCGATGGCCAGGCCGGGGCCGAGGCTGCGGAATGCGCCGAAGATCGCGAGCAGCAGCGCGCAGAACGCCACGATGATGGCGCCGGCCGCGGAGGCGATGACCTCGCCGACCCGCTCGACCGCATTGATCAGCGCGGTGGTCTTCTCCTCGCCCGCACGCAGCCGTTCACGGAAGCGGAACAGCAGGAACAGGATGTAGTCGGTGCCGACGCCGAACAGCACGACGGTCAGGATGATCTGCAGCGACTGGTCGACCTGCAGGCCGGTGCCCTTCGCGACCAGGGCGATGATGCCGGGCGCGATGGACGAGACGATGCCGACCGAGACGATCGGCAGCAGGGCCGCGACGGGACTGCGGTAGATGACCAGCAGCAGCCCGATGATCAGCAGGACCGTGACGATGCCGATGATCGCCTCGGCGTTCTTGAACGCCTCCTCGTTGTCGACCATGAGGGCGGCGTCACCGGTGACCGACATCCGCAGGCCACTGTCCGCGAGGGTCTCCCCACCGACCTTGCGGATCTCCTTGACCGCCTCACCGACCGGCTTCTCGTCGGGCAGGCCCTGGAGCCCGACGCTGACCAGCTGGACTTCCTTGTTCTCGGCGAGCGCCTGCGGTCCGGTCTCGGCGCCGACGACCCGATCGATCCCGGTCGCGTTGATCGCGCCTGCCAGGCTCTCGATCTTGGCCTGGTCCTCCGCCGAGAGCTGCTGCCCGTCCTCGCGCTTGATGACGATGGTCGCCGTGGCGTCCTCGGATTTCCCGAACTGCTCCTCGGCGAGGTGCTGCGCCTGAATGGACTCGTAGGTATCCGGCAGGAATCCGGACTGCTCCTTGTTGAGCACGTCGGTCAGCGTTGGCGCGAGCGCCACGACCGCGACGGCGGCGATGATCCACGCCGCAATGATCTTCCATGGATTGTGTACAACGAATCGAGCAAGTTTCCCGAACATGTGCCCCTCCACACCGCGTTCTGCAAGTTTGCCTACCGTGCGGTAGGTAGACTACGCACCCACGTGGGCGACGGACAACTGGAATGATTCGTCGCCGCGCTGTGTGGGGCCTTATGGTGCCGGTGTGTTCGGACCGGACCGAAGGAAGAGAGGTGGTCGACGATGGGCGCGCGAGATACCAGGTCGGCCATCAGGGAGGCCGCTCTCCGGCAGTTCATCGCCAAGGGTGTCGAGCAGACCAGTCTGAGGGAGATCGCCGACGAGGTCGGCATCACCAAGGCCTCGCTCTACTACCACTACTCCTCCAAGGCCGACCTGCTCCTGGCCATCGTGACCCCGATCCTGTTCGTCATGCGCGACGTCGCCGACGCGCTCGATCAGGCGCCGCACACCGAGGACGGCATCCGGGAGGTGTTGCGCCGCTACCTGATCGGGCTGCTCAATCACCGTGCGGAGGGGTCGCTGTTCGTCCGGGACGCCTCCGCGATGAGCGCCACCCTCGGCCCGATCCTGCCCGAGCTGATCGAGATCAACCGGCGGATCAACATCTGGTTGGCCGGCCCGGACGCCCCAGCGGAGTCCACGATCCGCGCGGTCGCGGCGCTGGAGGTGCTCAACACGGCGCTGTCGGCGAACCTGGCGGTGCCGGACGCCGACGACGAGGAGCTCGGGCGGGTGCTGCTCGACGCGGCGATGGGCGTGCTGCGACTGTAGGTCCGGTCGACCGCAGATGCCCCTGCCCGCCGTCGGTCACACCGAGATCAGCGCCCGCTCATCCGCCAGCAGACCCCGGCGCGCCAGGATCGGCCGCACCCCCTCGCCGAACCAGTACGCCTCCTCCAGGTGCGGGTACCCGGACAGCACGAACTCGTCCAGACCGAGCGAGTGGTACTCCTCGATCCGGTCCGCGACCTCCTCGTGGCTGCCGACCAGCGCGGTGCCTGCCCCGCCGCGGACCAGCCCGACGCCCGCCCACAGGTTCGGGGAGATCTCCAGGGACGCGGTGCTGCCGCCGTGCAGGGCCGCCATCCGCCGCTGCCCCTCCGACTCGGACCGCGCGAACCGGGCGCTGGCCTCGGCGACCGCGGTCGGGTCGAGGCCGGCGAGCATCGTCTCGGCGACCGCCCACGCCTGACTCGAGGTGTCGCGGGTGATCACGTGCAGCCTGATGCCGAACCGGATGGTGCGCCCGGCCCGTTCGGCGTGCTCGCGGACCGCGGCGATCTTCGCGGCCACCTGTGCGGGCGGCTCGCCCCAGGTGAGGTACACGTCGGCGTGGGCAGCCGCCACCGGGAGGGCCGCCGCGGAGGATCCGCCGAAGTAGATGGGCGGCACCGGGTTCGGCGGCGCCGAGGTGGTCGCGCCGACCAACTTGTAGTGCTCACCGTCGAAGTCGAACGGGGCCTCGCCCCACGTCCCGCGCAACGCCTGCAGGAACTCGGCGGTGCGGGCGTAGCGCTGGTCCTTGGTCAGCCAGTCGCCGTAACTGCGCTGCTCCTGCGAGTCGCCGCCGGTCACCACGTTGAGTAGCAGTCGCCCGCCGGACAGGCGCTGGTAGCTGGCGGCCATCTGCGCGGCCAGTGTCGGCGAGATGACGCCCGGCCGGAACGCGACCAGGAACTTGAGCCGCTGGGTCAGCGGGATCAGGGCGGCCGTGGTCAGCCAGGCGTCCTCGCAGTGCGTCCCGGTTGGGGTGAGCACCCCGGTGAACCCGGCCTGCTCGGCGGCGCGGGCGACCTGGGTCAGGTAGTCGAGGGTCGGGGCCCGGTTCCCGGCGGTCCGGGGATCGGCGGTGGACGAGTTCGAGTTGTCCACGATGCCGCGGCCGTCGCCGGCGGTGGGCAGGAACCAGTGCAGGTCGATGCTCATGAAGGGTGCTCCGAGATGTCAGTGCGGCGGCATGCGCGCGCCGGTCGACGAGCCGTTGGGGCCCGGTCGCGGGGAGGGGGGAGCGGGGTGGACCGCTACTGACAGAGCGCGGCGGCAACGCGCAGGAGGTCGACGTGGCGTCGCACCGTGAGCGCAGAGTTGCCGGACATGCGGTTCAGGCTGGCAGTGGCGAGCTGGGCCTGTCAACTGCGCTTGCCCGGTTTCATACCGCGATGGTAGGAATCAACCGCCGGATGGACCGGTCAGGCGAGGGGGCAGCCGTGCACATCACCGCGAAGGTGGACTACGCCGTGCGCACGCTGGTCGAACTGGCCGCGGCGGGGGAGGCCCCCGTGAAGGCGGAGTACCTCGCGAACGCGCAGACGATCCCGCACAAGTTCCTCGAGGCGGTCCTCGGCGACCTGCGGCGGGCGGGCATGGTGCACAGCAGGAGGGGCCCGGACGGCGGGTACTGGCTGGCCCGGCCGGCCGCCGAGATCACCGTCGCCGACGTGATCCGAGCCGTGGAGGGCCCGCTGGCCTCGGTGCGCGGCCAGCGCCCCGAGGAGGTGCACTATGACGGGCCGGCCGCCCCGCTGCTCGACGTGTGGATCGCGGTGCGGGTGAACCTGCGGGCCGTCCTGGAGGGCGTCACCGTCGCGGACATCGCCTGCGGTCGGCTGCCCGGATTCGTCGAGCGGCTCACGGCCGACCCGGAGGCGTGGCGGAGGCGCTGAGCTGCGGGTTCGCCCGGTGTATCCCGCCGATCGCGGCGGCCGATTGGTAGCCTCGAAGCCTATGTTGTACTCACTGCTGCGCACCTACCTGCGTCCATACGGGGGTGACCTGGCGGGTGTCGTTGCGCTCCAGTTGATCTCGACCCTGACCACGCTGTATCTGCCGAGCCTCAACGCCGAGATCATCGACAACGGCGTCGCCAAGGGCGATACCGGGGTGGTGCTCTCCACCGGCGGCACGATGCTGCTCATCACATGCCTGCAGGTCGCGTGCAGCATCGGCGCCGTGTACTTCGGCGCCCGCGCCGCGATGGGCATGGGCCGTGACCTGCGCGGCGCGGTCGTGCACCAGGTCGGCCGGTTCTCCGCGCGCGAGGTCGGCTACTTCGGGGCGCCCTCGCTGATCACCCGCAGCACGAACGACGTCCAGCAGGTCCAGATGGTGGTGGTGATCAGCTGCACCATCCTGGTGGCGGCACCGATCATGGGCATCGGCGGCATCGTCATGTCGATCCGTCAGTCGCAGGGTCTGGCCTGGGTGCTCGCCGTCGCGGTCCCGCTGCTGGGCCTGGCGATGTACCTGGTGATCTCCAAGATGGTGCCGCAGTTTCGGCTGATGCAATCGCGGATCGACGCCATCAACCGGGTCCTGCGCGAGCAGATCACCGGTATCCGGGTGGTCAGGGCGTTCGTCCGTGAATCGCACGAGGTGCGGCGTTTCGGTGCGGCCAACGAGGACCTCGCAGGCACCGCGTTGCGGGTCGGCAAGCTGATGGCCCTGATGCTCCCGATGGTGATGCTGATCGCGAACATCACCAGCGTCGCGGTGCTCTGGCTCGGCGGCCACCTCATCAACGAGGGCACCATGCAGATCGGCTCGCTCACCGCGGTGCTCTCCTACATCATGCAGATCCTGATGGCGGTGATGATGGTGACCGTCATCGCCGTGATCCTGCCGCGCGCCTCGGTGTGCGCCGAGCGGCTCACCGAGGTCCTCGACACCGAGCCCTCGGTGCAGGCCTCGCCGAAGCCGCTCACGAGCTGGCGCGAGCGCGGCATCGTCGAGATGCGCGGGGCGACCTTCGCCTTCCCCGGCGCCGAGGCGCCGGTGCTGCGGAACGTCAGCTTCCTGGCCGAACCCGGCATGACCACCGCCATCATCGGCGGCACCGGATCCGGCAAGTCCACCCTGCTCAACCTGATCCCGCGGCTGATCGACGTCACCGGCGGCGAGGTCCGCGTCGGGGCCGCCGATGTGCGGGTCATTGACCCGGACCGGCTGCGCGCCTCGATCGGCCTGGTGCCGCAGAAGCCGTACCTGTTCTCCGGGACGGTGGCCAGCAACCTGCGGTACGGCAGGCCGGACGCGACGGACGCCCAGCTGTGGCGATGTCTGGAGATCGCGCAGGCGGCCGACTTCGTCCGGGCCATGCCGGGGGGCCTCGAGTCCCCGATCGCGCAGGGCGGCGCCACCGTCTCCGGCGGTCAGCGGCAGCGGCTGGCGATCGCAAGGGCCCTGGTCAGGGAACCGGAGATCTACCTGTTCGACGACTCGTTCTCCGCGCTGGACCTGAGCACCGACGCACGGCTGCGGGCGGCGTTGGCGCCGGTCACCCGCGACGCCTGCGTGATCATCGTCGCGCAGCGGGTCTCGACGATCATCGAGGCCGACCAGATCATCGTGCTCGAGGACGGCGCCGTCGTCGGGATCGGCACCCACGCCGAGCTCGTGGACCGCTGTCAGACCTACGCGGAGATCGTCGAGTCCCAGCTCGCCGCGCAGGCGGCGTCGTGAGCGCCATGCGCGGCCCGATGGCCGCCGCCGCTGGCCCGCCGTCGAAGAAGCCGATGGACTTCGGTCCGTCCGCGCGGCGCCTGCTCGGACGCCTCGCCCCGGACAAGCTCGCGATCGGGCTGGTCCTCGTCCTCGCGGCGATGAGCGTGGTGCTCAGCGTGGTGGCCCCGAAGATCCTCGGGCACGCAACCAACATCATCTTCGACGGCGTCGTCGGCAAGCAGCTGCCCGCGGGCCTCACCAAGGACCAGGCCGTCGACGAGCTGCGGGCGCAGGGGCAGGGCACCTTCGCGGACATGGTGTCCTCGATGGACGTGGTGCCGGGCACCGGGATCGACTTCGGCGCGCTCGGCCGCGTGCTCGCCGTCGTGCTCGTGATCTACCTGGCGGCCTCGTTGTTCAGCTGGGTGCAGGGCTACGTGCTCAACATCGTGGTGCAGCGCACCATCATGCGGCTGCGCGCGGACGTCGAGGAGAAGATCCACCGGCTGCCGTTGCGCTATTTCGACACCAACCCCCGCGGCGACCTGCTCAGCCGCGTCACCAATGACATCGACAACATCGCCCAGACCGTCCAGCAGACGATCAGCCAGTTGCTGACGTCCGTGCTCTCGGTGATCGGCATCCTGGCCATGATGCTGTGGATCTCGCCGCTGCTGGCCCTGGTCGCAGTGGCCACCGTGCCGCTGTCGGTGCTGGCGACCACGCTGATCGCGAAGCGGTCGCAGAAGCACTTCGTGGCGCAGTGGACCACCACGGGCGCGCTGAACGCGCAGATCGAGGAGTCCTTCACCGGGCACGAGCTGGTCACCGCGTTCGGCCGCCAGCGTGAGGTCGGGGCCGCCTTCGACGAGCGGAACGAGCAGCTCTACCAGTCCGGGTTCAACGCACAGTTCATCTCGGGCATGGTGATGCCTGCGATCAACTTCCTCGGCAACCTCAACTACGTGGCCGTCGCGGTGGTCGGCGGCATGCGGGTGGCGTCCGGGTCGATGAGCCTCGGCGACGTGCAGGCCTTCATCCAGTACTCGCGTCAGTTCACCCAGCCGCTCACCCAGATCGGCGCGATGACCAACCTGATGCAGTCCGGCGTCGCGTCCGCCGAGCGGGTCTTCGCGCTGCTCGACGAGGACGAGCAGTCGCCGGACCCCGTCTCACCCGCCTCTCCCGTGGTCCGCCGTGGTCACGTCCAGTTCGAGAACGTGTCGTTCCGCTACAAGGAGGAGCAGCCTCTCATCGAGAACCTGTCGCTGACCGCCGAGCCGGGACACATGGTGGCGATCGTCGGCCCGACCGGGGCGGGCAAGACCACCCTGGTGAACCTGATCATGCGTTTCTACGAGGTGGACTCGGGACGAATCAGGTTGGACGGCACCGACATCACCACCATGTCGCGCGACGACCTACGGTCCCGCATCGGGATGGTGCTGCAGGACACCTGGCTGTTCGGTGGCACCATCCGGGAGAACATCGCCTACGGGCATCCCGACGCCACCGAGGCGCAGATCCGCGAGGCGGCCCGGATGAGCTACGTGGACCGTTTCGTGCACTCGCTCCCGGCCGGGTACGACACCGTCATCGACGAGGAGGGCGGCAACGTCAGTGCAGGTGAGAAGCAGCTCATCACGATCGCGCGCGCGTTCCTGTCGCAACCGTCGATCCTGATCCTCGACGAGGCCACCAGTTCGGTGGACACCCGCACCGAGTTGCTCGTCCAGCACGCCACCGCGGCGCTGCGCAGCGACCGGACGAGTTTCGTCATCGCGCACCGGCTCTCGACCATCCGCGACGCCCACCTGATCGTGGTGATGGAGGAGGGCCACATCGTCGAGCAGGGCACCCACGAGGAGCTGCTCGCCCGGCGCGGGGCGTACTTCGAGCTCTACAACAGCCAGTTCGTCGGACCGGCCGAGGCGGCCGTGTGAACCGGCTGATTGGATGACACGGTGAGCCAACCCTTCTTCACCCTCGGTACCCGGCTGCCGGGCCGGCTGGGCCGTACCGGCACCATCCACACCCCGCACGGCGAGATCAAGACCCCGGCGTTCATCGCGGTCGGTACCAACGCCACCGTCAAGGCGGTGCTGCCGGAGACGATGAAAGACCTTGGCACGCAGGCTGTCCTGGCGAACGCGTACCACCTGTATCTGCAGCCGGGTCCGGACATCGTCGACGAGGCTGGCGGCCTTGGCCGGTTCATGAACTGGCCGGGTCCGACGTTCACCGACAGCGGTGGATTCCAGGTGATGTCGCTGGGTGTCGGCTTCAAGAAGGTGCTCTCGATGGACTCCGTCGGGGTCCAGTCCGACGACGTGATCGCCGTCGGCAAGGAGCGCCTCGCGCACGTCGACGACGACGGGGTGACCTTCAAGTCACACCGGGACGGCTCCCGGCACCGGTTCACGCCGGAGATCTCGATGAGCATCCAGCACCGGCTCGGCGCCGACATCATCTTCGCGTTCGACGAGCTGACCACCCTGTTCAACACCAGGGGTTACCAGGAGGAGTCGGTCGAACGCACCCAGGCGTGGGCGGTGCGGTGCATCGCCGAGCACGAACGCCTGACGGCCGAGCGCAGCCACCGTCCCTACCAGGCGCTGTTCGGCGTCGTGCAGGGCGCGCAGTACGAGGACCTGCGCAGGAAGGCCTGCCGGGGGCTGGAGTCGATCGTCGGCGAGACCGGCCAGGGCTTCGACGGCTACGGGATCGGTGGGGCACTGGAGAAGCAGAACCTCGGGACCATCGTGCGGTGGTGCAACGAGGAGCTGCCCGAGCACAAGCCCCGGCACCTGTTGGGCATCAGCGAGCCGGACGACCTGTTCGTCGCCATCGAGAACGGGGCCGACACGTTCGACTGCGTGAATCCGTCGCGGGTGGCGCGAAATGCCGCGATTTACACGACCACCGGCCGGTTCAACATCAACACGAGCCGTTTCCGGCGCGATTACAACCCGATCGACGACGAGTGCGACTGCTACACCTGCAAGAACTATTCGCGGGCGTATCTGCACCACCTGTTCAAATCGAAAGAAATGCTGTCGTCGACGCTCGCGACCATTCACAACGAGCGATTCACCATCCGATTGGTGGACCGGATCCGGGAGAGCATCGACGGCGGCTACTTCGACGAGCTGAAGGAGCAGACGCTAGGACGGTTTTACGCGACCAGTCGCGTGTAGCCGTCAGCTCGCGATCACGTACGTCGGTTCGTGCTCTTTGACGAAGGCGATGGCGCGGTAGGTGATCGGCATGACCAGCACCTCGACCAGGGTCTTCCACAGGAAGCCGACGATCAGGTAGTTGAAGAAGTCGCCCCAGGTGCTGATCCCGATCGCGCCCGCCGCGATGGCGCAGAAGATCAGGGTGTCGGCGAACTCGCCGACCACGGTCGACCCGATCAGCCGCGCCCACAGGTGCTTCTCCTTGGTGCGCTCTTTGATGGTCACCATCACCAACGAGTTCAGCAACTGGCCGACGAGGTATCCGGACAGGCCTGCCAACAGCAGCCGGGGGTACACCCCGACCACCGCCTCGAGCGACGCCTGGTTCTCGTAGAAGTCCGCGGACGGCAATCGCAGCAGCAGCCAGAAGCACGCCGACGCCAGGATCAAGGCCCCGAAGCCCAGGTAGATGGCCCGTCGGGTGGCCTTGAAGCCGTAGACCTCGCTGAGCACGTCGCCGAGGATGTAGGCCAGCGGGAAGAGGAAGAACCCGCCGTCGGTGATGATCGGCAGGATCTGCAGCGGGCCGATGCTGAGCTCGGTGCCCGCGAAGAAGGCCACCCCCTTGGTGGCGCAGATATTCGAGATCAGCAACACGGCGGTGAAGAGCGCCACGATGGTGGGGTAGTAGCCGCGACTGACGTGCGCGAACGTCGCGTGCTCGGGGTTCTTCTCGGCGTGCTCTGACACTGTCACGACGCCATCCAAGCATCACAACGCCGCAGGGCGCGACCTCGACCCATTCGGGAAGAGCTCGCGCCCTGCGGCGGGTGCGCGGTTTGTCCGGTTGTCCGGATCAGGGGGCGATCGGGCCCCTGACCACCACGCGGTAGGCGTAGGTGGAGGCGATGACGGTCAGCGGGATGGTCACCAGCAGGCCGAGGCCGCACAGCAGCGCGCCCACGATGTTGATGCCGACGAGCGCCAGCGCGAGGAGCAGCAGCGGTCCGACATTCTGCGAGATGGAGCTGAAGCTCGACTTGATCGCGGTGATCGCGTCCTGGTTCTGGTCGATGACGAACTGCAGCGTCCACCAGGTCAGGAACACGATGATCAGGCCGGGGATGATCAGCAGCACGAAGCCGATCGCCGAGAGGACACCGACGATGACGCTGGCGAGGATGATCGCGCCGACGTTGTTGAACTGGAAGAACGAGCCGATCGCCGGCTTGTTGCCGTCCACCTCGTGCAGGGCCCCGCGGATCATGGCCGCCTGGATGAGGTATCCCACGACGGTGGTCACGATGGTGCCGAGGATGCTCCACGGCGAGAAGGCCTCGGAGAAGTCGGTCGAGTTGCCGGTGCCGAAGATCAGGCTGAGCGCCACCTGGATGACGGCGGCGATCAGCACGATGCCGATCCAGATCCCGGCGTTGCTCTTGAACTTGTTCCAGGCGTAGCCGAGCGCGTCGCCGACCGTCAGCTGCGGGGTGCCGCCGGGGCCACCGAAGCCGGGGGCCGAGAACGCGTCCGCACCGTACCCGGGCGGCGGGGGGTAGCCGCCTTCGCCTGCCCCGTATCCGGGCGGCGGCGGGTAGCCGCCGGGCATGTTGGGGACGCCGCCCTGCTGCGGGTATCCGGGTGGGGGCGGGTAACCGCCGGGCTGCGGCGCGCCCTGCTGCGGGTATCCGGGCGGCGGCGGGTAGCCGCCGGGGGTGCCGCTCGGCGGCGGCGGGTAGCCACCGGGCGGGGGCGGGTAGCCGCCGGGAGGCGGGGTGGCGCCGGGCTGCGGGTATCCGGGCGGGGGCGGGTAGCCGCCGGCAGGCGGATTCTGCGGCGGAATCGGATTGTCCGGGGTGCCCTCGTTGCCGGGCTGGCCGGGCGGTGGGTTTTCGCTCACAGTCGTCCTTCTGTTGTGCGGTCGAGTTGTCGTGCTTGGCGAATCCGGCAAATGCCGGTTCGGGTGAAACGGCGGTGCGACCGGGCATTCACCCGATCGCACCGCGGTGATCTGTCAGCCCTTGACGACCTGGGTTCCGCCTGCCAGTTCGTCGTGCTTGCCCTGCTTGGTCGGGCTCGAATTGATCGTCACCGCGATCACGATGACGGCGATGAGGCTCAGGAGCCCACCGATGAACGGGATGATGTTGAGCAGGTTGAACGCCTCGCGGATGGAGGCTTGCTGCGGGGTCGGGTTGCCGCCGCCGGGACCGCGCACGCTCAGTCCGAGCATCTTCTTGCCCGGGGTCCAGCCCCTGATGTCGAAGACCACGAAGTACGCGAACGTCAGGATGCCCGAGACGAGTCCGCTGATGGCGATGTTGTCGGCGCCGCCGAAGGCGATCAGCAGAATCCAGGTGACGATTCCGACCAGGATGTAGTCGACGAGCCGCGCGCCGAACCGGAGTCCGAGGCTGCCGGGTTCGGCGCCGCCAGGGAATGCGCCCCCCGCGCCCTGGTCGTTGAATTGCGGCGGAGTCGGGTAGGACGGCTCGCCTGGTTGGTTCTGGTTCTGATCAAATCCACCGGTGGTCATGTTTTCCCCTCGGATACGGTCTGATTGGTGCCATTCAACGGTGCTCGTCATTCACAGTGCTTAGTGACCCTACGTGCGATCACCATTGCCCGGTACCCTGTCGTTCGCCGAATACGTTTCGATTGGGCAAACATCCACTAAAGATCCGCAAATATCCAGGCGGTTCGCGGAAGCGCAGCGGGATCGAAACCTCGAAGTAACTCGTCCAATCCGGGCTTGTCGCCTGCCTCGGCCATTCCGAGGGAGGCGGCCAGGATTCCGCGCACCTCGTCGGCGGTGCGTCCCAGCGCCCGTTGATCGGCAAGGGTGACGGCGCCGTCGCGTTTGGCCAGCCGCTTACCATCGGCATTGAGTGCCAGCGGGACGTGCGCGTAGCGCGGCACGGTCAGCGCGAGCAGCGAGGCCAGGTAGGCCTGCCGTGGGGCGGAGGAGAGCAAGTCGTCACCGCGCACCACCTGGTCGATGCCCTGCTCCGCGTCGTCGACCACCACGGCCAGGTTGTAGGCCGCGATGCCGTCGCCACGCCGGAGCACCACATCGTCGATGGCGCCGGTGTAGCTGCCGTGCAGCTCGTCCTCGATGGCGAACTCGGAGATCTCCGCGCGTAGTCGGATGGCCGGTGGTCGGCCGGAATCGTGCTTGGCCGCGATCTCGGCGGCGCTCAGGTCACGGCAGGTGCCGGGGTAGTGGCCGTCGGGTCCGTGCGGTGCCGAGACGGCATGTTGGATTTCTCTTCTGGTGCAGAAACATTCGTAGGTGCGCCCGGCGGCGGTGAGTTCGTCGATGGCGGCGTCGTAGTGCGCCAGGCGCTCCGACTGCCGGACGATCGGACCATCCCAGTCCAGCCCGAGGGCTGCGAGGTCGTCGAGCTGCCGCTTCTCGGCGCCCGCCCGCACCCGGTCGAGGTCCTCGATTCGCATCAGGAATCTCCGGCCCGTCGAGCGGGCGAACAGCCACGCCAGCATCGCTGTTCGGAGGTTGCCGAGGTGTAGGTCACCGGACGGGCTCGGCGCGAACCGTCCGGCACCACTCGCGACTGCTTGCAGGTCGCTCGAAATTGAACCGCGCGGGGCCGACTGTGGCATGAGGTCAGCCTATCGAGTGATGGCCACCCGCCCGGCATGGTCCAGGTGTGACGTCGGCCCCGCCGGGGAGGGGCGGGGGCCGACGTCACACCTGAGGGGGCTCAGCTGCTGAAGGCGCCGACCAGGCTGCCGAAGATGCCGCCCGCGCCGGTCAGAACCTCGGAGATGACGTCGATTCCGCTGCTGCCGGTGTCGGCGCCTGCGGCTGCGATGGGGGTGATGTCGGCCATGGGATTCCTCCAGGAAGTCTGTGTCGTTCGATCTGCACCGCGGACTGTATCGGAGGTTCTGCGCGCGCGCATCCGTTGGAATCGCGGGGTTTCTGTTCGGTTAACGTCAGCCGAATCGACGGGAAACAACCTGTGCTGCAACCCTTCCGGAATGTGAACAGATCGTGTATCAAACCGGCGCGGGAGCGGGTCCGGTCGGCCGTCGGCGGTGTGATGCCGCCCGCCCTGGCCTCCTGGGAGTGCATCTGCGGACATCGATGAAGCTTGAAATCCGTTGATGGGCACTGTGGTTCGACAGTACTGGCCCGAAAATGAAAGAGCCCCGCCCGAAAACTCTTGGGCGGGGCCGATCTTGGGTGAATATACGTCAGCTGATGGTCACGTTGTTCAGCGTGTCGAGCACGGCCTTGATGGTCGTGCCGAGGATGCCATCGATGTCGACGGCGGTCGCGGCGCCGGTGTCGAGTACGGAGCTTCCGGTGTCTGCCATGGTGGTTCCTCCCGAGTGGATTGTGCGTCGACGGCCGACGCATCGCGGACAGTAGTGAAGGGTCCCGCGCCGCGCAGCGCGAGCGAATCGGCCGCCGCCGCCCGAGCGACTGCGGCCCGATCGATCGTCGTGGTCACGCGGGTTCCTGCCCGGGCAGCGCCCTTCACAGAGTGTCGACCGTCACATCGACTCGGGTGGCTCAGGCGTGCCTGCCGAGGAGGCCGAGGACCCGCGACTGCTCGTCGGCGTCGGCGGGAACCGCGACCACGGGGCCGCAGACCCCTGGCCCGTGCAGGGCCTCGCCCATCCGCTCCGCGAAGCGGGCGAGCATCGCCAGGTCTGCGGGATCGATGGCCGTGTCGGCGCCGGTCGCCTTCGCGATGTCCCAGCCGTGCACCACCAGGTCGAAGGTGTAGAAGGAGCCGAAGGTGTCGGAGACCTTCGCCGTGCCCATCTGGCCCTCGTACTCGCGATCGGCCCGCTCGGGATCGTCGAGGATCGCCTGCACGGCGTCGCGGGTCTGTGTCCAGGCCCCGACGGGATCGACATCGACGTCGGGGACCGCCGGCAGAGTCATGCCCGCGGCGTTGACCGGGAAGGACTGGGTCTCGATGACGTGCCGGAGCACGTCCCTTGCGGTCCAGCCCTCACACGGGGAGGTGTTCTCCCAGCGGTCGGCTGGCACGGCTTCGACGCGGCTGGTCAGGTCGGCGGCGAGCCGCCGGTAGAGATCGGCATTGCTGGTCGTGGTGGTCATGACTCCATGGTGCGACCCGCCGACGAGCCGGTCTTGAAGATTCGCGACATCCGTCCACCCCGGATACAACGATGGCCCCGGTCCGAAGATCGGGGCCATGGCTGCGGCCGGGATGTCCAGCGCATTCGTCAGCTCAGGCTGCCGCCGTAGAACAGCTGGAGAAGGGCTGTGGCGGCCGAGTCGATCGGGGTGCCTTCGAGGCTGCCGGCGGCGATGGTCGGGGGGTAGGAGATGTCGGTGACGTTGGACATGTGGACCTTCCGAATGGTCGGTTTGTTTCATCGAGTGATGGGGACCGTAGCAAGGGCGGCTGCCGGGGGAGAGGCGAATAGGGGAGCGCGATCTCGCAGAACTGCGGTGACGGGCGAGGCCGGCTCGACCAGTTCATCGGGAGCGGCCCCGGATACAACGATGGCCCCCGATCCGGAGATCGGGGGCCATCGCGTGGCGGAGGATAGGGGATTTGAACCCCTGAGGGCGTTAACCCAACCCGCGTTCCAGGCGAGCGCCATAGGCCACTAGGCGAATCCTCCGTGGGCGAGCATACCGGCTCACCCGCCAGGAAATGAAAACGGCCCCCCGAACCGGGTGAAAGTTCGGCCGCCTGTCCGCCCGCGCGGTGGGCATGGCTACACTCGTGGACGGATCCCGCGCGGCGCGCATCCTGTGAACTCCCCCAGGGCCGGAAGGCAGCAAGGGTCAATGGGCTCTGCCGGGTGCGCGGGGTCCCCTTTATTTTCGCGCACCTCATGTCAGCCGCGCCGGTGAAAGGTCTTTCGGCATGCCTACCCAAACCCAAGTTGGGTTGATGAGCCACGAGGAACTCCGTTCGGAGCACGAACGTCAGTCTGCGAAGTACGCGCAGCTCAAGACCGAGAAGCTCACCCTCGACCTGACCCGCGGGAAGCCGTCGCCCGAGCAGTTGGACCTCTCGCAGGCACTGCTCGCGCTGCCCGGCGCCGAGTACCGCGACGGCAACGGACTGGACTGCCGCAACTACGGCGGCCTCGCCGGGCTGCCGGAGCTGCGCGCGATCTTCGGTGAACTGCTCGGCATCCCGACCGAGAACCTGTTGGCGGGCAACAACGCGAGCCTCGAGATCATGCACGACGTCATCGTGTTCGCGCTGCTGCACGGCACCCCCGACTCGGCGCGGCCGTGGTCGCAGGAGCCGAAGATCAAGTTCCTGTGCCCGAGCCCCGGCTACGACCGGCACTTCGCGATCACGGAGTCGTACGGGATCGAGATGATCCCCGTCCCGATGCGGCACGACGGCCCGGACGTGGCTCTGATCGCCCGGCTGGTCGCCGAGGATCCGCAGATCAAGGGGATGTGGGCGGTGCCCACCTACTCGAACCCGACCGGTGCGGTCTACTCGGAGGAGGTCGTGCGGACGCTGGCCTCGATGCCGACCGCGGCCCCCGACTTCCGGCTCATCTGGGACAACGCCTACGCGGTGCACCCGCTGGTCGAGGAGTTCGAGGCCCCGCTGGACGTGCTCGGCATGGCGGCGGCGGCGGGGCATCCGAACCGGCCGCTCGTGTTCGCGTCGACGTCGAAGATCACCTTCGCGGGCGCGGGCGTCAGCTTCGTCGGCGGGTCGACGCAGAACCTGGCCTGGTACCAGCAGCATCTGGGCAAGAAGAGCATCGGGCCGGACAAGATCAACCAGCTGCGGCACCTGATGTTCTTCCAGGACGCCGACGGGGTGCGGTCGCACATGGCCAAGCATCGCGAGATCCTCGCGCCGAAGTTCGCGCTGGTCCTGCAGATCCTCGAGGACCGGCTCGGGGCGTCGAAGGTGGCGTCCTGGACCGAACCCAAGGGCGGCTACTTCATCAGCCTCGATGTCGTCGAGGGCACGGCCAAGCGGGTCATCGGCCTGGCGAAGGAGGCGGGCATCGCGTTGACCGCCGCCGGCTCGGCCTTCCCGTACGGCACCGACCCGGAGGACAAGAACATCCGGCTCGCGCCGAGCTTCCCGTCCACCGACGACCTCGCGAAGGCGATGGACGGGGTGGCGACCTGCGTGTTGCTGGCCGCCACCGAGAAGTCACTCGAGCAGGCGTAACCGGGGCGAACCTGCCCCGGTCCGCCCGCCCGTCGTCACGGCAGCCGGCCGCCCGTCGATGCCGAGCCAAGCCAGGTGTGCGGGTTGCCGTTCCAGCACCAGCCCAGTTTCGGTCGGCGCTTGCTGATCCACAGCGCGGGCACCCGCTTGTCGCCGCAGCGTGACGACAGCAGTGAGAAGCACTTGTTCTTGCGGAGCATGTCGGGGCGGACGGCGATCAGCGCGATGCCCTCCTCGACGGTCAGCCCGGTGCGTCCCTTCGCGGTCAGCGACGCCAGCGCGGTCTCGGGTGTGACGTTCAGGTACTCGCTCCCGGTGTCGATGTCGAGCAGCACGTAGCCGATCCCGTCCGGTATCTCGACGGACTCGATCGGCCGGAACGCGGCGAGCTCGGCGGGCTCGAGGTCCGCGAACCCCTGCTGGGTGCCGAGGGCGGTGCGCGACATCGCCGCGTGCGCGTCGATGGATGCGCCGAGTGCGGTGCGGGCCACGACCAGAACGAACGGGATGTGGTCCTCGCCGTGGTCGGCGGCGCATTCCGGGTTGGCGAGCACTCTCGCGCGGAGCGGTTCCAGTGCGGCCGCGAAGTCGGCGTCGGACAGCCCGGTCATGGCGGGGTAACCAGCCGCGGTGAGTGCGCCGATCTGGCGGTCGAACTCGATGTCGGTCGGAGTTGTGGTCAAGGATCCCTCAGTTCCGTACGGTGTACCGAACTCAACGGGCCGGGTCGCGGGATTGTTCCCGGACGCGGGAGAGTCGAAAGTTCGCCGTCGAAAATGGCAGGATCGGGCCATGGCACTCACGCTGCACCTCGCCGGAGACGCTGACGCGGACGCGCTGCTCGCCGCGGATCCACTCGCCCTGCTGATCGGCATGTTGCTCGATCAGCAGATCCCCATGGAAGTGGCCTTCGCCGGGCCGAAGAAGCTCGACGATCGGCTGTCCGGCCTGGACGTGCACAAGATCGCGGAGATGGATCCGGACGCGTTCCTCGCGCTCTGCGCGACCCCGCCCGCCGTACACCGCTTCCCCGGGTCGATGGGCAAGCGGATCCAGGACCTGTGCATCTACCTCGTCGAGCATTACGACGGCCGGACCGAGGCGATCTGGACCGAGGGTGATCCCGACGGTCGCGAGGTCCTCAAGCGGCTCAAGGCGCTGCCCGGCTACGGGGATCAGAAGGCCAGGATCTTTCTCGCGTTGCTGGGCAAGCAGATTGGCGTCGCGCCGGAGGGTTGGCGGGAGGCCGCCGGGGCGTACGGCGACGACGGTTCGCGCCGCTCCATCGCCGACGTCGTCGACGACCGCACCCTCGGCGAGGTCCGCGAGTTCAAGAAGTCCGCGAAGGCGGCGGCGAAGGCCGCGAAGGCGAAATGACGTTGCACCGTTCCCGACCCATGGAGGGTGCGGGAACTCGGTGCACGTCCGGTCAGCTGCCGCTCGACCCTGAGCTACCGCCGGTGCCGGCATCCGTGACGGGGTCGGTGCCGCCGTTGGCGGAGGGGAACAGGTATCCGGTGGAAACGCTTTTGAGCGTGGTGTTTTCGCTGCTGGGGACCTTCGCCCGCCAGTTGACGATCGGGTTGAGGGCGCCGAACGGCCCGCACCCGGTCGCGCCGGGCAGCGCGAAGCCACTGGCCTCGTTCGCCACGTTCGACATCCACACCGTGCCTGCCGGGTAGGTGTCCTCGAAGTGGGACTGAACGGGGTTCTCGGGGGTGTTGACGTTGTCGAGCTCGAAGACCACCGGGTTCTCGGGGGAGCCGATGTAGCAGTTGTCGCCGAGGAAGGCGTTGTTGATCTTCAGCCGGACCGGCAGCGTGAGGTCGAAATCGGTGATGATGCCGTTGAGTTTGGGTACCGAGACCGCCTGCACCTCGGAGGTGACGCCCGCGAGGCCGAAGAGGTTGTTCAGCGGCAGATCGACCCCGAGAACGCCGCCCGGCACGGTCATCGGCTTGCTGTAGACGCCGAAATGCCCGTCGTCCCTTGGGACCATGTCGCCCTCGGGCGGGAGCGTCGCGGCGATGATCATGTCGCCGTCCTTCATCGGCAGCGTGAAGCCGTTGTTGTCGAAGGTGCCGCTGTTCACGACGACGCTGAGGCAGCCCTCGCCGACCGCGGGGTCGCAGACCACGCCGCCGGGGACCGGGGTGGTGCCGGGCGCGGCCGAGGCCGTCGGTGCGGCGAGGACCAGCGCGCCACCGGCGGCGAGCCCGGCGACAACGCGCCGGGCGGATCGATGTCGATGCTCAGATCTCTTCATGCGTTTCCTTCACCAGTCGACGGGCTGTGGCGGGATGTCTGCATGCGTGTGTCATCCCGGATGAGCTGTGCTTGCAATCACATTCGAAAGACAAGACAGAGTTATAGCACGCGCCAAGTCATTCGTGTCCTTTTCTAAGGAAAGACATTCGCCCTGGTGAAAAGCCGCAAACCTCGCAAACCATCTGTGCCAGACTCTGCGGCCATGAGGTTCGTGCGAATCGCCGGAATCGCCACGCTCATCGTGGTTTGCGGTGTCGTTGCTGCCTGTGGTGAACCACAGGAGGAGGCCGCCGGCGCGGAGCGAGGCCCGGTCGCGAGTGCCGCCGGGGTGACCGCACCGGCATCGGTGGAGCCGACGGCCGACGGATCGGTACCGGCGATCGAGCGACCGGCCGCAGCAGCGGTGGTTCCGCCGATCGCCGCTCCTGATCCCGGGCCGTCGGTACCTCCGCCGGCTCCCGAACCCCCGCCTGCCCCCGAACCGTCGCCGATCCCCGCACCCCGCGCGGCGGCCTCGATCGACGCGCGTAGCCCAGATCAGGTCGTCGCGGAATCGGGGGAGAAGGGGCAGCGCTATCTCGGTGCGCTCCGGGCGGCGGGCCTGCCGCCGTCCGGGATGGACGCGGCCGAGATCCTCTACGCGCAGGGTGCCTGCGAGGCGCTCGCGGACGGCACGCCGCGGCAGGAAGTGTTGCGGGAGTTCGCCGGAGTGGGCCAGGCGTACTCGAGATTCATCCCGATGTCATCGGATCAAGTGGCCGAGACGTACGTCTCGGCCGCCGAGCGGGTCTACTGCTGAGCGTCTGGAAACGGACCACTCGACGTCGCTCGGCGGCCGAGCATCAGCCCGCGAGCTTGCTGAAGTTCGGGAAGTTGGACAGGTCCCAGCCGCCGTCGACGACCAGGCTCGCGCCGGTGACGTAGCTGGCGTCGTCGCTGGCCAGGTAGAGGCACGGCCCGGCGACCTCGTCGGGTGTCGCGGCTCGAGCCATCGGGATGCGCTCGAGGAACATCGCCTGGGCCGGCTCGTAGGCCAGCACCGGGGCGACCAACGGGGTGTCGACGAGTCCCGGCAGCACGGAGTTGACCCGGATGCCCGACGATGCCAGCTCGAGAGCGGCGTTCTTGCTGAACATCTCGACGCCGGCCTTGCCGGTCGCGTACGGGCTGCCCCCTGGCATCGGCATGCGGGCGTTCAGCGAGGAGACGTTGACGATGGCCCCGCCTGCCCCCATTCGTCGGGCCTCGTGCTTGGTGCAGAGGAAGACACCCTTCTGCACGAGGTCGATGGTGAAGTCCCAGTCGGCTTCGTCGAGATCGACGATCGCGCCGACGCGGGACGCGCCCGCGACATTGAAGGCCAGATCCAGTGCCCCGAACCGCGTCACCGCGGCGTCGAGGGCCGCCGCGATCTCGCCCTCCTTGGTCACGTCGGCGGTGACGGGCAGAAACGCCTTGCCGAACTCGGTTGCCATGGCGCCGAGTGCATCCCCGGCCAGGTCGATCCCGACGACGTTCGCGCCCTCGGCCATCAGACGGATCGCGATGGCCTCACCGATGCCGGATGCGGCGCCGGTCACCGCCGCAGTCTTGCCGGCAAATCTGTTCTCACTCATCCGTGCTTCTTCCGTTCATCGATGGGTGGGTCACTTCTGACCGGCTCGCAGGAACCGCCCGGTGCGACGGGTTCCGAGCACCGGGGTCGGTTCCCCGTCCCGGACGACGCATTCGCCGCCGACGAACACCGCGGTGACCGCGTCGTCGTTCCGGTTCACCATCCTGGAGAGGCCGTCGTACTCGGGGACCGGGCACTCGGCGTAGGCGTCGAGAGTCGAGTCGAGATGCGCCGGGTCGATCACCACCACGTCGGCCCGGTCGCCCTCGCGCAGGTGCCCGGCGTCGAGGTCGTACCAGTCGGCGAGCTCGCCGGTGAGCCGGTGCACGGCCTGCTCCACCGACATGAACGGATTCCCCGATCGCTCGGCGTCCTGCACGCGACGCAGCAGGCGGAGCCCGAAGTTGTAGAAGGCCATGTTGCGCAGGTGCGCGCCGGCATCGGAGAAGCCCAGCTGGATACCGGGATCGGCGGCGAACTTGTTGAGCACCTCGGGACGGTGGTTCGAGATCGTGGTGCGCCACCGAACCTTGGTGCCGTACTCGACCACCAGGTCGAGGAAGGCGTCCACCGGGTGCACCCCGCCCCGGTCGACCCCGACCTGCCCGAAGGTCTTGCCGATCACGGATGCGTCTGGGCACTCGACGATCTCGGCGTCGAAGAAGTCGCGGTGCCAGACCCGCGGCCCGTACTTCTTGTCGTAGTCCTTGCGGAACCGGCGGCGGTAGGACTCGTCGGCCAGCAGCGCGCTCCGCGCCTCGAGCTGGCTGGACAGGTCCAGCGCCGCGGCACCGGATCCGAACTCCTCGAAGACCGGCAGATCGATGCCGTCCGAGTACACCTCGAACGGCACGGGCAGGTGCTGCCACCGGAAGTCCCCGCGCATCCCGTTGACGGCCCGCGCCATCGCCGGGAACACCTGCGCCACAGCCGGTATCGCCTTGACGTCGGCGGCCGAGAGCAGGCTCACCTTCAACGGACGGCGGAAGAGCCCGACGCTGCTCAGCGCCAACGCGACCATGGACTGCGGGCGGCCGACGTCCGGGCCTGCCTGCAATGCCCGGCCCCGGCGGCGCAGGATCCCACTGAGCCTGCGACGTTCCTGCCGTGTCGAGTACGTCGAGGGCAGGGTCCGGGACCGGCAGACCTCGCCGTCGAGCTTGTCGAACAGCAGCTCCTGCGAGGACATGCCGATGAAGCCCGCGTCGAGCGCCTCCTCGAGCTTGGCCGCCATCGCGTCGAGTTCGGCCGGGGTGGGCTTGACGTCCTTGCGGGTCGCCCGGTCCAGACCCATCTGCGCGGCACGGATGTCCGAATGGCCGATGAACGAGGCCACGTTCGGGCCCAACGGCAACGCCTCGATCGCCTCGACGTACTCGTGTGCCGAGGTCCACGTCTGGGACTCGGTGAGCGTGTCGACCACGAACTTGCGTGGAATGGCCTCGACCCGGCCGAACAGATCGCCCGCGTCGGAGGGGCCGGCATGGACCGCCGACAGGGAGCACGACCCAAGGAAGATCGAGGTGACGCCGTGCCGCACCGACTCCTTGAGCCCCGGGCTCAGGATGACCTCGACGTCGTAGTGGGTGTGGATGTCGACCATGCCCGGGATGACCCACTTCCCGGCGGCGTCGACCACCTGCGGGCAGTCCGACTCGTCGAGCGCATCGACCGACACGGCGGCCACCCGCCCGTCACGGATGCCGAGGTTCCTGGTCTCGGACCGTGCGCCGGTGCCGTCGAACCACCGGCCGTTCTTGATGATTACGTCGTAGCTCATCGGAGTCCACCCCATTCTCGAACGTTGTCGGCTTTCAAGCAGAGGTCCATCAGAGCACGACCTCGGTGCGCATCGTCTTGCCGGTCGCGTTGCGAGGCAACGGAACCGTGGTGATCCGCCACCGAGCCGGGACCTTGAAATAGGCGAGGCGCTCGCCCGCGAAGGCCCGCAGCTCCTCCTCCGTGATCGCGCCCTCCGACCGCGTGACGACCACCGCGGCCACCTCTTGACCGAGGTCGGGGTGGTCCACGCCGAGCACCACGCACTCGAGGACCTCGGGGTGCTCGTCCAGGCACTGCTCGATCTCCATCGGGTACACGTTCTCGCCGCCGCGCAGGATCAGGTCCGACCTGCGCCCGGTGAGCCGGACCATGCCGTTCTCGATCACACCGAAGTCGCCGGTGCGGAGCCAGCGGTCCTCGGTGATCGCCGCGGCGGTGGCCTCTGGGTTGTCCCAGTAGCCGAGCATCACGTAGGGGCTGCGCGCGCAGATCTCGCCCTCCACCCCGTCGGGGACCTTCTCCCCGAACGGGTCCCTGACCTCAACGGCGACCCCGATGATGGGCCGGCCGAGGGTGCCGGGGAACTGCGCGAGATCGAGGGGGGTGGCGACGGAGATCGCGGTGGCACTCTCGGTCTGGCCGTAGCTGTCGACCAGGGAGTTGCGCGCGAACGGCACCTTCTCGCGCAGGCGGTCCTGGAACGCCGCGGACGACGGCGCCGCCGACAGCGCGAACGCGGTGACCGAGGAGAGGTCGTATCGCGACAGATCCTCGTGCTCGAGTAGACGATTCGCCATGGTGGGGACCGCGGCCCAGTTGGTCACGCGCTCGCGTTCGACCAGCCGGAGCATGCGATCCACGTCGAACGAGCCCTGGTAGATCACCACCGCGCCGCCCGTGGCCAGCCGGGGGACTGCCAGGTTGTGCAGGCTGGCGATGTGGAACAGCGGCGAGGTGAGCAGGTACCGCCGGTCGCTCGGGGCATCCGAGTTGGGGTCGCCGCCGGTGAACGCGGCGGCGAGCGCATCGCTGAACCGGTGGTAGTCGATGGTCGCGAGCACGTTTCGGTGCGAGTGCACCGCGCCCTTGGGTCGGCCACTGGTCCCGCTGGTGTAGAGGATCAGCGCCGGATCGTCCTCGTCCACGTCGGTGTGCGGCAGGTCGGAGCCGGCAAACTCGGCGATCAGACGCGGGACGTCCTCCTCCATGGTCAGCACCGGGACGTCGGTGCCGAGCTCGCCGAGCAGCGCGGCGCGCTTGGCATCGGCGACCACGACGGTGGGCTTGGTGTGGTCGATGCCGTACTCGACCTCACGCGGCGCCCACCAGGCGTTGAAGCCGACCGCGATCGCGCCGAGTGACTGCGCCGCCCAGAAGGCGACGAGCCATTCGGGGGTGTTGGCGGCCAGGATGCCGATTCGGTCGCCCTTGCCGACGCCGTACCGCTCACGCAGCGCGGTCGCGAGCGCGGCTGCAGCGGCCCCGTGTTCCGCGTAGCTCATCCGGCGATCCTCGGTGACCAGGTAGTCCCGGTCACCGTGGGAGAGCGAGGCCCTCAGGACGTCGCCGAGCGCCCGGTCGCGGTTCTTCATGACCGGGATCTCGGCCCCGAGCACGCTCTCGACGCCCAGCTCGAAGCGGCCGCCCGGGCCCGTCAGTCCGGCCATCACGGAGGCGATGTAGGCCTGGGGGTCAACAGACTTCGTCACTGCATTTCCTTTCGGATCGTGTCGTACCCGGTCACGGAACCAGCACCGCTCGTCCGCGGATCTTGCCCGCTTCGAGGCGGTCGAACGCCGCTCGGGCGTCGTCGAGGTCGAACCGGTCCACCTCGACGGTCAGTCGCCCGGCCTGCGCGAGCGCGATGGAGTCGACGAGGTCACTTCTGGTGCCGCCGTAAGACTTCCGGACCGAGGCGCCCCACGGCCAGCCGGGGCCACCCGCCGGGTCGGCCGTCACGCCGGGGACGCCGCCGCCGAGCCCGACCATCCGGTACGCGCCGTTCGGTGCCACGGACTCGACCGCCATCTGGGCGGTGGGGTCGACGCCGACGAAATCGAACACCGCCTCCGCGCCGCGGCCGCCGGTCAGCTCGAGGATCTGGCGCGCGGTGTCGGGGCCGGATTCGAGGGTGACGTCGGCACCGCAGCGCTTGGCCAGGTCCAGCTGGTCCTGGCCGAGGTCCACCGCGATGATCCTGGTCGCGCTGAGCGCGCGCAGGATCTGCACGGCGACGTGCCCGAGGCCGCCGACGCCGATCACCACGGCGGTCGAGCCGGGACGGAGGTGCTCTTTGGCGCCCCGGATGGCGTGGTAGCTGGTCAGTGCGGCGTCGGCCATCGGAGCCGCCTGGAGGAAGTCCAGGTCTCCGATGGGGACGAACGACCGGGCGGGGATCCGGACGTACTCGGCCATGCCGCCGTCGGGGCCGAGCCCCGGGCACGGCGGCATGGCGGTCCGGCCCGCGGCCAGGCAGACGTTCTCGTTGCCGCTGATGCACTCCCGGCAGACGCCGCACGACCAGCACAGGTAGACGATCCCGCGCTCGCCGACCTGGCGCCCGTCGACCTCGCTGCCGACGGCCTCGATGGTGCCCGCGATCTCGTGTCCGATGGTGAGCGGTTCCTCCCGCATCTTCACCGGGAAGTGCAGCAGGTGCAGGTCGGAGTGGCAGATGCCGGCCGCACCGACGCGGATCAACAGGTCGGACGGGCCGATCTCCGGTACGGGGACGTCCCGGATCTCGATGACACCCGGATCCGTGAGCTGTAGTGCCCTCACAGGGAAACCTCGCTTCGTGCCGATCGAACGGCCTCGTTGGTGGCGTGCAGATAGGCGTCGCTGCGATCGGAACCGATCAGTCCGGGCGCCATCTTGTTCATCGTGTAGGCGAAGGTGACCCGGTTGTCGAGGTCGTTGACGAGCATCGAGCCGCCGAACCCGGCCCACCAGCACACCCGGCCGTCGCGCACCAGCGGGGCGGTGTCCGGGTGGGGGAGACCGTAACCGATGCCGAACCGCAGCGGGGTGAGGATGCCCAGGTCGATGCCGTCGGCCTGCTGCTCGAAGATCAGGTCGATGGTGGCCTGGGAGAGCAGGCGCGTGCCGTCCACTTCGCCGCCGCAGGAGATCAGCGACTGCAGGCGGGCGACCGAGCGCGCGTTGCCGTGACCGTTCATGGCGCCGAGCTCCGCCTGCCGCCATTCGGCGGTGTTGACCTTCGCCATGTCGAGCCACGGGCAGGTCACCGTCTTGACCAGGATGCTGTCCTGATCGAGCGTGGACATGTCGAAGTTGAGGTCCGGCGCGGGGATCATCGGAGCGATCCGGCCGAAATGCTCGGGGCCGGTACCGATGTGGAAGTCGGCACCCAGCGGTCCCGCCAGCTCCTCGGCGAAGAAGCGGCCCAGGCTGCGGCCGTCCACTCGCCGGATCACCTCGCCGACGAGGTGCCCGTAGTTCAGTGCCTGGTAACCCGACGCGGTGCCCGGCTCCCACCAGGGCGCCTGCGTGGCCAGCCGGGCGCTGGCGGCCTCGGTGTCGTAGATGTCTTCGAGTTCGATCGGCCGCTCCCAGCCGGACACCCCTGAGGTGTGTGAGAGCAGATGCCGAACCTCGATGTCCGCCTTGCCGTTCGCCGCGAACTCGGGCCAGTAGTGCGAGACCTTCTGGTACACGTCGAGTTCGCCGCGATCGACGAGGAGCAGCGCGCTGAGCGCCGTCATCGTCTTGGTGATCGAGAAGACGTTGACGATGGTGTCCTCGGCCCAGGGCGTTGTCCGCTCCTGGTCGGCGTAGCCACCCCAGACATCGACGACGGGCGCACCGTCGACGGTCACGCAGATGGATGCGCCGAGTTCCTCGCCCGACGCTAGCTGCTGTTCGAGTGCATCGCGGACCGGCTCGAAGCCCTCCGCGCAGAATCCCTGTGTCAGTGCCATGTCGATCTCCTCCCTCACGCGTTCTGCATGGCGCGGGCAGGCACGGGCAACGCGTTGCCCGCGGCCTGGGCGCGCTTGCCGCCGCTGACGATTTCCTTCTTCAGGTTGCGCACGTAGGGATCGAACTCGCACTGGATGGTGTGCCTGGGCGACTTGTAGTACGGCTTGAGGTAGTACTCCTCGTCGGCGGCGAGGACGGCGCCCATCTCGCTGGGGGCAGGCGGCAGGTACTTGCCCGCGAGGTAGGCGGCGACGAGCTTGCTCTGCTGCTCGGCGAAGTTGACCAGGGTCGGCATCGGCTGCGCGAGGCCCATGAAGAACAGGTTGTCGATGTCGGGCTTCATCATTCGCTTGAACAACGGGAAGCGGTTCTCGCTGTCGGGCAACAGGTTCGGATCCGAGAAGAACGGGAAGCTGATGTGGTAGCCGGTGGCGCAGACGATCACGTCGACGTCAAGGGTGCTGCCGTCGGTGAAGCGCACCTGCTTGCCCTCCAGCGCGGCGATGGCCGGCTTGAACGCGATGTCTCCCGAGCCCGCCTTGCCGAGGAACTCGCCGCTCGCGGACGGGTGCGCCTCGAAGGGCAGGTGGTCGGGCTTGGGCAGACCGTAGCCCTCCATGGAGCCGAGGTTCTTGTTCAGGAAGCGCCGCTTGAGCGCCAGCGAGATCGGGCGCGGTATCCAGGCGGGCATCGACATCTTGTCGCCTGCCGTGCCCTTGAGGTACTTCGGCAGCACCCAGACCCCGCGACGGGCGGAGACGGTCAGTGTCTTGGCCAGGAAGCGCTGCGAGAGCTCGGAGGCGATGTCGAGGCCGGAGTTGCCCATCCCGACCACCACGACGTTCTTGCCGCGCATGTCGATCGGGTCGAACGGATCGTTGTATGCGTGGCTGTGGATGAGCGTGCCGTCGAACTCGCCGGGGTAGTCCGGGGTCCGCGGATCCCAGTGATGGCCGTTGCACACGATCAGCGCGTCGTAGGTGCGCGCTTCGCCGTTGGACAGCGTGACGGTCCACAGCCCGTCGTCGTCGCGCTCCGCGTGTTCGACGGAGGTGTTGAACGTGATCGTCTCCCGCAGACCGAAGTGGTCGACGTAGTCCTTGAAGTACTGGAACAGCTGCGAGTGGTGCGGGAAGTCGGGCCACTCGGCGGGAACCGGGAAGTCCTCGAACGCCAGGCGCCACTTGGAGGTGTCGATGTGCAGGCTCTGGTAGCAGGCCGACATCCCGTTGGGGTTCTTGTAGTACCAGTTGCCGCCGACCTCGTCGGAGGCCTCGAAGCAGTCGTAGGGGATGCCGTAGTCCTTGAGACGCTTGGCGGTGGTGATTCCTGACGGACCGGCGCCGATGACGCAGACGCGGGGCAGGTTCGGGGAGTGCATGGCGATCTCTTTCTGCCGGGGATCGATGGGCCGCGGTCTCGTCCTTCCTGGCCGGCGCGGTCGCGGCGCCGGTGGGAACACGACTGTGATGACTACAGCAAGTACGACTCGATGTGACCTGCGACATAGACTAGCGTTGACTGACGGTCTGTCAAGTGAATGACGTAAAGTTGCTTTTCTGGCGATGCGGCCACTTACTGGGCCGCGAGTAAACTCCGATTGGTGGTGGACGCAGTGAGCAATGCGACGAGCGCGGGCAACAGGCGCGGCACGCTCCGGGCCGAGCAGAAGCGGGCGACCCGCGCGCGGCTGCTGGAGTCGGCCCGGGGGCTCTTCGCCGCCAGGGGCTACGCGGCCGTGACGGTCGATGACATCGCCGCCGAGGTCGGCTGCAGCCGGGCGACCTTCTATCTGCACTTCCCAGGCAAGGTGGACATCCTGCTCGCCGTGGCCGAGGACGGCATGGCGCCGAGCGCGCTGGCCTTCTATCAAGACCTCGACCGCGTGCTCGACACCGGATCGCGTGCCGAGTTCACGGACTGGATCACCCGGGCCATCGAGTGGTTCCAGCTGTACAAGGAGATGCTCCCGGCTTGGGACGAGGCGACGGCGCTCGAGCCCGACTTCCGCGCCATCGCAAGGGACGGGATCCTCGCCCTCCCGAACTCGATGACGAGCTATCTCGCACGCTGGCCCGAGGACAAGCGCGACGAGGCCAGGCTCCGCGTCGAGCTTCTCGTGACGCAGCTCGAACGGTTCTTCACCCGGTGGGCGATGCTGGGAACGATCGACGTCTCCGGCGGGGAGGCTGCCGAGGTCCTGACGGACATCTGGTTCCCTGCGCTGACGGCTCCCGCCGCGTCGTAGCGCCTGCAGTGTCCCCCGGTCGGGGGACACGCGATTCATCCCCTGTGGGGGCCGCCCGGTGGACAGAGCTGGCGGTGCGGCCGGGTGATAGTTGTCTCAGCGCCGGAACGGTCCGGCCCGAGATGTCAAACATCCACCCGGACAGGATCATTCACCATGAGCATTGCCACAACCCGCAGCCGTCGCCTCGCCCGCATCGCCATCCTGCCTCCGCTTGTCCTGGCCTTTGGCGCCACCCTCGGCCTCACCGGCGCCGCGGCGTCCGCCGGAACGCTGCCCACGACCGGTCCCACGATCGCGATGACGATCACGAACAACACCGGTCAGCCGATGGTGCTGCGGGGCTCGGACAATCCGTACGGCGAGTGGATCCAGGGGCCGCGGGCGGTGCTCGCGCCGTGGAGCTCGCAGATCGTCACCGCGACGAACAACGATCCGCGGGGGATCGGTGTCGATGTCACCTACGGATTGCCGGGCGACGCCCAGGCCGTGTTCATGGCGAACAACTACCAGGGTGACGCGAACCTGGACGGGACGAGGATGACCGGTCAGGACGGCATGTACTACGGCATCGCGAGCACCATGGACACCGGCTTCCCGAACCTGAACGCCGGCTACACCGTCACCATGCATCCCTGAGGCGGCTGCGCCGCCCGTGAGTGATTCGCACCCCTACCGGGGTACGAATCACTCACGGGCGGCGAAGCCGCCTACTCGGACATCGCGGCCCGAACCTTCTCGGTGTCCGCGGCCGTCCAGCCGTTGGGCGCGAGGATGGCCGCCCAGATGTTCGCGGCGTCCGCCTGGAAGGTGTGCCCGTGGCCGTCGGGCACGTCCGCCGAGAAGACCATGTCCAGGGTCACCTGCCAGAATGTCACGAACGGGATCCAGCGCATATCGGGGTTGACGTCCGGGCCGAGCGGCTCGCGCAGCCAGTCCGGCCGGTTCAGCAACAGGTCGAACGACCACCAGGTGATCGGATCGCTCGCGTGCTGCCAGTAGACGATCCGGGGCATGCCCCAGGGGCCCTCGAGTTCGAGATCCTGTGCGGACGAGGCGAACCGGACGTTGGTGCCGCCGTCGATCACCGGAAGTCGTTCGGGCGAACCGGGATCGCGCCCCTCGGTGACGCCCGACCACTGCGGGGAGAAGTTCGGGGTACCAACCCACAGCGCGCCATCGGTTCGGGCGAGCATGTCCTGGGCTCCCGCGAACGCGGACTGGCCGCCGAAGGAGCCGAGGCTCTCGCCGAACGCCAGCAGCTTCGGGCGGCTCTCGGCGGGCCGGGACCCCCATTCCCGGTAGACGGCCTCGAACAGTGCCCTGCCCGCCTCCTTGGGCGATTCCCGGTCCGCGATGAACGACAACGCGCTGGGCAGGAAGGAGTACTGCATGGACGCGATCGCGGAATCGCCGTTGGCCGTGTACTCGAGCGCGCCCGCGACCGAGGCGTTGACCCAGCCGCGGCCGGTGCCGGTGGCGACGGCCAGCACCGCGCGGTCGAATGCGCCGGTCCGCACCAGTTCCGCGACCACCTGATCCGCCGCGTCCGAAATCGACTCCGCGGACTCACGTCCCACGTACACGCGGATCGGGGTCAGCGCGGGGCGGCCGGTGGCCGCGGTGATCTGGTCTGCGGTCGGACCGCCCGCGACGAAGGTGCGGCCCTCGCGCCCGAGGCTCTCCCACGGCTCTGCGGACGCGGGAGAACCCGAGCGTTCGGGCATCTCGGGTCGGGTCACGTTGTCGGCGGTGCCGTGGTCGGACGCGGCGGCCGACCGGTTCGCGAGGCCGATGAGTCCTTGGTAGACGATGCCGTTGACGATCATCAGGCCGACTGCGACCACGACGGCCAGGCTCGCGACCCTGGCCACCGGTGCGGGCACATAGCGGCGGCCGAATGCCGCCATCCGGTTGGTGGCCGTCCGGGTGGCGCGGGCGATCCAGAGGAGCAATGCGGCGATACCGAGAGAGATCAACAGCACCAGAAGGTAGTTCGCCTCGTGCTCTTTCTCGACACCGACGAGGTCGCGCACCACCTGCTGTGACACCGCGCCGAGGATCGCGAAGGTCGGGACGAGGACCACCGTGAACCCGAGCAGGGTCCATCGGCCGATCCGCTTGGTCCGCTCGGAGTATCGAGGCGAGACACCGCATCTGCGCACCGCCCAGGCCGCGAGGCAGCCGATCCCGTAGCCCGTCGCGATGCTGATGCCGGTGGCGACCCCCTGCAGGTACCACACGCGCGGCAGCAGGGAGGGCGTCAGCGACCAGCAGAAGAAGAGCAGCGCGACGGCGAGGCCGACGGGATGGAGTGATCGGCCGTAGCGGCGCGCGCGATCGGCGAACCCGTCGGTGTCCGGGGTGCCCGCCGGGTGCGGCCCGGCAGGGGGGAGCGTCGTCGTCATCGTCATCGTCGTTCCTGGTCCGGTCGCGGCGCCTCCGGGCGGGAGGGTCGGCTGCTGACGGTCCTACCTATCCGGACCGGGGCGGAGCGTATCGAATCGAACCCGACAACGAGGGCATCTCGGTCAGTCGGTGACGTCGTCCGGGTCGGGCTCGGCCGGGCGGTGACGCTGCTCGTCGTGCTCGCGGGAGAAGATCCCCGGCGGCGGACCGGCCGGTCCGCCGTGGGCGAGGACCGCGTGCTCGTATGCGGACTCGGCGTGCAACGCCAGGTCGACGCCCGCGATCTCCTCTTCGCGGCTGACCCGGAAACCCATCCAGCGGTCGATCGCCTTGCCGAGCGCGTAGGTGACCCCGAAGGCGTAGAGGCCGACCACGACGACCGCAAGGGTCTGCTTGCCGAGCTGGGCGAGTCCGCCGCCGTACAGCAGGCCCTCGACCCCTCCGGTCATCACCTCGGCCGCGAGCAGGCCGATCAGGAGCGTGCCGACGATGCCGCCGATGAGGTGCACGCCGACCACATCGAGCGAGTCGTCGTAGCCGAAGCGGAACTTCAGGCCAACCGCGAAGGAGCAGACGACGCCCGCCAGCGTGCCGACCACCGCGGCGCCGAGGACCGTCACCCAGCCGCAGGACGGGGTGATCGCGACCAGGCCGGCCACCACGCCGGAGGCCGCGCCGAAGGTGGTGGGGTGTCCGTCGCGCTTCTGCTCGACCAGCAGCCAGCCGAGCATGCCCGCGCAGCCCGCGACCAGGGTGTTGAGGAAGACGGCGGCCGCGGTGCCGTTCGCGGCGAGCGCGGAACCGGCGTTGAAGCCGAACCAGCCGAACCACAGCAGCCCAACGCCGAGCAGCACCAGGGGCAGGTTGTGCGGTCGCATGGGCTCGGAACGGAAGCCGATGCGCGGGCCGAGAACCAGTGCCAGCGCCAGCCCGGACGCGCCGGAGACGATCTCGACGACCAGGCCGCCCGCGTAGTCGAGCGCGCCGAGCTGCGCGATCCAGCCGTCCGGACCCCAGACCCAGTGCGCGACCGGGGCGTACACGGCCAGCGTCCACACCGGGACGAACACCATCCACGCCGAGAACTTGGTGCGGTCCGCGATCGCACCGCTGATCAACGCGGCTGTGAGGATCGCGAAGGTCAGCTGGAAGGTGGCGAACAGGAACTCGGGTACGCCGCTGTGCACGGTTGTCGGGGTGATGTCGGCCATGCCGAGGTGCTCGAGCCCGCCGAGCAGCCCGCCGCCGATGTCCTCACCGAAGGCCAGGCTGTAACCGATCACCAGCCAGACCACACTGACCAGGGCGATCGCGACAAAACTCATCATGATCATGTTGAGCACGCCCTTGGAGCGGACCATGCCGCCGTAGAACAGGGCGAGCCCCGGCGTCATCAGAAGGACCAGGGCGGTGCTCACCAGCAGCCATGCGGTGGCTCCGGCGTCGATGGTCTCGGGCACGTCGGTTTCTCCTCACGCGCGCGGGCCTCGGCCGCACGCGAGTGGTGACGATGGTCTGTCGCGGTTTCGCCTGCGCTGCGAATGTGTTGCGGCTGTGTTTCGGAATCCGCTCACCCGAGCCGTCCCATGGGTGCGGGTTCCGGCGCAGGAGGCCCGGGGACGGCGGTCCGCCGACGCGCTGTCGCCCCTCGCCGGTACCCTCTCCGCGTGGCCCTCTACCGGAAATATCGACCGGCAACCTTCGCCGAGGTGGTGGGGCAGGAGCACGTCACCGACCCCCTGAGCACCGCCCTCGACGCCGGACGCATCAACCACGCGTATCTGTTCTCGGGCCCGCGCGGCTGCGGTAAGACGTCGTCGGCCCGGATCCTGGCCCGGTCACTGAACTGTGTGGAGGGTCCGACCTCCACCCCGTGCGGTGTGTGCTCGTCGTGCGTGGCGCTCGCCCCGGGCGGCCCCGGCAACCTCGACGTGATCGAGCTGGACGCGGCCAGCCACGGCGGCGTCGACGACACCCGCGAGCTGCGTGACCGGGCGTTCTATGCGCCCGCGGAGTCCCGGTACCGCATCTTCATCGTGGACGAGGCCCACATGGTCACCACCGCGGGCTTCAACGCGCTGCTCAAGATCGTCGAGGAGCCGCCGGAGCACCTGATCTTCGTCTTCGCGACCACCGAGCCGGAGAAGGTGCTGCCGACGATCCGGTCGCGCACCCACCACTACCCGTTCCGGCTGCTGGCGCCCTCGACGATGCGTGGGCTGCTGGAGAAGATCTGCGCGCAGGAGAACGTCGCCGTCGAGGCCCCGGTCTATCCGCTGGTGATCCGCGCGGGCGGCGGATCGCCGCGCGATTCGCTCAGCGTGCTCGACCAGCTGCTGGCAGGCGCGGGCGACGAGGGCGTCACCTATCAGCGCGCGCTGTCCCTGCTCGGGGTCACCGACGTCGCGCTCATCGACGACGCGGTCGATGCGCTCGCCGCCTGTGATGGCGCCGCGCTCTTCGGCACCGTGGACAAGGTGATGGACGCGGGCCACGATCCGCGGCGGTTCGCCGTTGACCTGCTCGAGCGGATCCGCGACCTGATCCTGATGCGGGCGGTCCCCGACGCGGGGGAGCGCGGCCTGGTCGACGCCCCCGGCGACGTGCTCGAGCGGATCCGCGAGGAGGCGGAACGGATCGGTCCGGCGACCCTGGCCCGTTACGCCGAGGTCCTGCACGCAGGCCTGGGGGAGATGCGTGGGGCCACGGCACCCCGGCTGCTGCTCGAGGTGATGTGCGCCCGGATGCTGCTGCCGGCCGCGTCGGACGCGGAATCGGCTGTGCTGCAACGGCTGGAGCGGCTCGAACGGCGGGCCGAGGGTGGCCTGCCGGTGACGGAGCAGGCCACAGGGGCACGATCGAGCGCGCCCGCGGAGCCCGTGGCGCGGTCGAGTGCCCCTGAGCCCGAGCCGATCTACCAGCGCCCGTCGCAGCGCGCGGCGGCGCAGCAGCGGCACCCCGAACCGGCCCAGCCGGCGCAGCCGGCACCGGCCCCGCCCGTTCGGCCCGAGCCGGTCGCCCCTGAGGTCGTCGCCCCCGCGGCGGCCGAACGTGGTGCGCAGGAACGGGATGCGGCGCCCGCCGCGGAGGTCGGTGTTCCGGCCGAGGCGCCCGCCGCAGCGCCAGAGCCGGTGTCCGCCCCGCAGCCGCCCGAGCCCGCCCCCGCGGCCCAGGAACCGCCTGCCCCTGCACCTTCCGCACCGGCCCCCGTTGTCCCGGAAGCGGTTGTGCCCGAACCCGTTGCGCCCCCCGTCGAGTCGGTGTCCGTGCCCGCGCCCGAACCGGAACCGCTGGCCGTCGCCGAGCCCGAGCCCGAGCCGTCGCCGTCCGAGCCGGTGGCCCCGCCGGTGTCCGCGCCCGCGGCCGCCGGTCAGCCCGACGCCACCGCGGTCCGCGCCGTGTGGTCGGAGGTCAGGGCGAAGGTGCGCGACCGGAGTCGCACCGTCGAGGTGATGCTCTCGGGCGCCACGGTCCGAGCGGTGGACAACGACCGCCTGATCCTCATCCATGCCTCCGCGCCACTGGCCAAGCGTCTGGTGGAGCCGCGCAACGCCGACGTGATCCGCGATGCGCTGCGGGAGGTGTTCGGCGTGGACTGGGCGATCGACTGCGAGGTCGGCACCGCCGCGCCCGCAGAGACTGCTCCGCGCGCCCAGCCCGCCCGCCAGCAGCAGGCGAAACCGGCCGGCGCACCGAGATTCTCGCGTCCGAGCCAGGAGCAGGCGGCATCCGCGCCCGCCCCGCGGGCCGTGTCCGCGCCGGGTGCGGGCGCCGACGACATCCCGCCGCCCGAGGAACCCGACTATCCGGACGACCCGGGCCCGCCGCCCGCCACGCCCGAGTCGGTCACCCCGGAGGACGAGGAAGAGATGATGGCGCAGGCCGCCGAGCCGGCCGACCCATCCGTCCGCCGTGATCCCGAGGAGATCGCGCTCCAGTTGCTGGAGACCCACCTCGGGGCCAAGCGAATCGACGGCTAGCAGGCCCGGCTCGTTCGCTCACCCCAGTCCGCCCGCCCCGTCGAGTGTGCAGTTCTCGTCGCCTGTCCTGGGCCGATGCCCCGGTAGGTGCACACTCGGCGGAAGCGCCGGGCCGGCTAGGCCGAACGACGCTCTCGCGAGGCCACGTTCCGCCTGGCGAAGTCGATGCTGAGCGCGATCAGGGTCTTGCTCTCCTCGAGCATGATGCCGAACACCGGGAAGGCGTGGATCTGCCCGCTCCACAGGTGGGTCTCCACGGGCCTGCCCGCCCGCTCGAGCCGCTCGGTCATGACCTCCACATCCGGCCGCATCAGCTCGTACTCGGCGGCGGAGAAGAACACCGGCGGGAACAGCGCCGGGTCTGCCTGCACCGGGGACTGCGCCCCGACGATCAGGTCGGGACCCGCGAGCCAACGGTCCTTGAGGTTGCGCACCTGACGCATCGGCAGGTACGCGTCGCGCTTCATGTACTCCGGGTCGTGCGACTCGAGATCGACATTGAGCAGCGGCGAGAACCCGAGTACCGCGGCGGGGGTGGTCAGCCCCTGCAGCGCGGTGATCTCGGCGACCTTCATCGCGAGGTAGCCGCCCGCGGAATCGCCCGCGACGATGATCCGCGTCGGATCGTCACAGGTCTCCAACAGCGCGGTGTACGCCGCCATCGCATCGGCGATCGAGGTGCCGATGCCGCCGTGCGGCAGCTGCCGATACTCCACCGAGATCACCGGGACCCCCGAGCGGGCTGCGAGCGCCCCGCAGGCGCCGCGATGGGTGGCCAGCCCGCAGAAGACGAATCCACCGCCGTGGAAGTAGAGGATGGTCGCCCCCTGCAGTGCGTCGGTGGCACGCCTCGGGTGGGTGACCTTCTCGCATCGCACCGCGCCCAGGGTGATCGGCTCGATGCTCACCCCCTTGGGGGCGGGTGTGCGGTCGGACCATTCATCGAGCTTCCCGAGTGCGCGGATGCCGCGGTCGGACATCGGCCACACCGTGAACAGCGGTTTGATGAAGATTCTCGCGAACCAGAACACCAGCCGTGCCCGAAGGCTGACGTTCCAGTGCCATACGGTGGATCCCTGCATCGGCTTGCTGTCCCCTCGTTGGTGCCGGTTTCGGTGCCACCACGATATGGCGGCGTGGTGCCGGCGACCAGAGTCCCAGCCGCCCGGCCGGTGTGTGGCCGCTATTCCGCGCGCGCGGCCTCGCGGGCGAGCATTCGGTCCCGCGCTTCCTCGAACCGCTCGGCCGAGCGGCGGAGGTCGTCGAGGTGGGCCGCCAGACGGTCCCGCGCCCGCTCGCCCGCATCGGTGAAGTCGTTGCGCTCGAACACGTTCCAGATGCGGAGCACCGGCATCACGACGTCGTCGAGGTGCTGCCGGAGATCGTAGATGCCGTGTTTGGCGAGGAGCACCGCGTTCCGCCGGAAGCCGGGCATGGACAGGCCGGGCATCTGGAAATTGACCAGCACGTCGGTGATCGCCTCGAGTGCCGCGTCGGGGACGAGGTCGAGGGCTGCGCCTGCGAGCGTTCGGTAGAAGACCATGTGCAGGTTCTCGTCCGCCGCGATCCGGTCGAGCATCCGCTCCGCGACGTCGTCCGCGCAGACATGTCCGGTGTTGCGGTGCGAGAGCCGGGTGGCGAGCTCCTGGAACGTCACATAGGCCACCGATGGCAGGAACGCGGCGTTCAGCGGGGAGTCGAGGCCGTTGGTCAGGTGTTCCATCCGGTACTGCTCGAGCTGGACGGGGTCGACGGCGCGGGTGACCACCAGGTAGTCGCGCATCACGATGCCGTGCCGATTCTCCTCCGCCGTCCACCGGTTGACCCAGGTGCCCCACGCCCCGTCTAGGGAGAAGCTGGCGGCGATCTCGCGGTGATACGAGGGCAGGTTGTCCTCGGTCAGCAGGTTCGTGATCATGGCGACCTTCGCCAGCTCGGAGAGCCGCGACTGGTCCGGGTCCCAGTCCACCCCACCCATTTCCGCGAAGTTCCTGCCCTCGTCCCATGGCACGTAGTCGTGTGGATTCCAGTTCTTGGTCATCGACAGGTGCCGGTTGAGATTGGCTTCGACCGTCGGCTCGAGCTCCCTGAGCAGGTCGAGTTGGGTGAACGTCATGGTCATGAGAACTCCTTGGGAAGGAAGAACCTCGAGAACCAGTACCTGGCCCGCGGCGATGCCCGCGGTTGTCCAGGCCCTATTGAACACCGCGCATCGCGACACTTCCAGGAAAGCCGCAGAATCGGCGGCGGGCCACGCGGCGTCGTACGTCAGTCGTGTGGCCCGCCCACTGCCCGATCGTGTCGAGGGTGGCCGACGGTGGGCTCAGGCGTCGACGGCCTGCGTGACGGCGGCCCATTCGTCGAGTTCGGCGATGCGCGCGGTGAGCGCGGAGCGCATGGCATCGGCGCCCGCGACACCCAACGCCAGACGTAGCGGGGGGTTGTCGCCTGCCGCGGCGGCGCGGATGCCGGCCGCAACGCGGTCCACGCCGGAGTACGCCGACCCTGGCAGTGCCCCGATGGCCTGCTGCACCACGCGGACCGTCTGGTCGTAGTCGGCATGCGTCGCGCTGGCCGCAGCGAGATTGCCCAGGAACGGGGTTGCGGTGAGCCCGGGCTGGACGAGAGTCACCTTGATGCCCAGCGGAGCCACCTCGGCGACAAGCGCGTCGGTGAGCCCCTCGACGGCGTATTTCGTCGCCGCGAGCAGGCCGACCCCTGGGTCCGCGGTCTGGCCGTAGTAGGACGAGCCCTGCAGGATGTGACCGGACCGCTGGCCCCGCAGCACGGGCAATGTCGCGCGGAGCACGTTCAGCACGCCGAACACGTTGGTGTCGAAGATCGCCCGCGCCTGAGCGTCGTCCGCCTCCTCGACGGCGCCGAAAAGTCCGTAGCCGGCATTGTTCGCCACGACGTCGATACGTCCGAACCGCGCGATCGTCTGCTCGACCGCCGTCCGTACGGCGGCCTCGTCGCGCACGTCGGCGTCGATCCTGAGCAACTGGTCGCGCTCGCCCAGCTCGTCGAGGTCGGCGGTGCGCCGTGCCACGGCCGCGACCGCTTCGCCCGCCTCCAGGGCCTGGCGCACGAGCTCGCGCCCGATGCCCGAGGAAGCGCCGGTGACAAACCAAACAGGTGAGGTGATCTCTGGAGTATTCATGTTGTGACCGTAACACGTTAGACCGCAACATCTCCGTAAGATTTGTGTGGATGTTGCGGCTCTTCTCGGTATGGACATATCGCTGTGTATCGTGTGGGGGGTGGATGCAGTGCATGGATCGCCGACGCGGAGCCGCCCCGACGCCGCCGATGTGGTGTTGCGATTCGTGAACACCCGAGCGGACGGCGCGGGGAACATCGAGGTCTTCAGCACGGCCGGGGGCTTCGCTGACTGGGCGGTCGAGCAGGACCTGCTCACCACTGCCACGGTCGTGACCGACTCGGACGCCGCGGCCGCACGCGAGCTTCGCGATGCGTTTGTCACGGTGTTCCTGGCGCATGCGGGTGACCCCGCGGTCGACGGTGTCCGGATCGGCGACGCGGAAAGGTATCTCCGGCAGGCCGGTGCCCGCTATCCCCTGACCACGGTCATCACCGCGGGGTCGGCACGGCTCGGCGCCGGATCCACCGGTGTCCCTGGCGCTTTGGGCACCATTCTCGCCGCAGTGACCGAGGTGGCGCAGAGCGGCGACTGGACGCGGATCAAGGCGTGCTGCAACCCACCGTGCCATTTCGGCTTCGTTGATCGGACCCGCAACCGGGCGGCTCGCTACTGCAGTCCCGGATGCGGCTCTCAGGTTTCCATGCGCGCCTATCGTCAGCGCCAGAAGCGGGCCGGTTCCTGAACTGGCCGTTGTCCGTACGTAATTCCTGGCGGTTCGGGTCGGTTGTCCCTGGCGGCCGGGACACCGGGCGCACCATCCTCGTCTGCAGTCGAAACGGTCGGGACAGAACCGGAGGAGCGTGCAGATGAGTACCACCATTCCCACGGAGGGGCGCCAGGTCGACGCGGCCGACCGGCGTGGACCGTCGTCGTGGTGGGCGGTGACCGGTGCGATCGCGGGTCTCGCCGGGATCGTCGGCATGCAGGCGAGCACCAGCCTCTCCGCCACCATGGACGAGGGTGTCGTGGGCAACGCCGTCGCGATGATGAACAGGATGGCCGAGGAGCGGGCCCTGATCCTGACCGAGCACGTGGCCATGAACGTGGCGGCGCTGCTGCTGCTGGTCTTCGCCGCCGGGCTGTGTCGCCGGCTCGCGGGCGGCCTCGACCAGCACAGCCTGCTGCCGCAGGTCGCGGCGGGCGGACTGATCCTCACGTCGGCCGCCTGTCTGATCGGCACCGGCCTGACCACCGAGCTCGTGTTCGGGCTCGGCGAGGGCGACCAGTTGCTGCCGGAGTTCGCGGCCTTCGGGGCGCACTGGATGGGGACCATCCCGTGGCTATGGGCGGGCGCGGGCATCAGTGCGCTCGCGGTCGCGGCGGCCTCGCTGCGACACGGCGCGCTGCCGCGATGGATCGGCTGGACGAGCGCGGTGCTGGGCACGGTCACGGCGCTGTTCGGCATCTCCCCGCTGCAGTACATGGCCGGTTTCACCGGGCCGGTCTGGGTGCTGGTGTGCGCGGTCGGGCTGTGGTTCTCGGGGCGTTCTGCGCGGGCGTGACCCAGAATGGGCCCCGGCCCGTGAGTCCTTCTGGCCCGCCAACGGACCAGAAGGACTCACGGGCGACGGAGTCGCCTCGAGGAGGAACGGTTTGAGCGAGCGAAGTGGGGGGTCGGCGGGCACCGGCGGATGGCCGGTGCCCGCCGCCGTGCTCGCGTTCACGTCCTGGCTGCTGGGGGTGCTGGCGCTGGTGGCGTTCGTCGCCGCCGAGCCGACCCTCGACGCCGACCAGCTGTTCTTCCTCGTCGACCTGCTCGGCGCGGGTGTCTACGGCACGGTCGCCGGGGTGGTGCTCGCGCGGCGGGTGCATCCGGTGCCGATCATCCTCGGGCTCACCGGGATCGGGGTCGGGCTGGCCGCGTTCAGCTACGGCTACACCCAGCTGGCGCTGGTTCGGCCCGGCCTGCCCGCGGTCGCGGCGATCGAGCCACTGCAGAACACCGCCTGGATTCCCGGCACGTTGGCGCTGTTCCTGGTGATCCCATGGCTGATCCGCGACCACCGGCTGGAGCCGGTGGCCCGCGCAGGCCTGCTCCTCGGCACCGCGACCATCGTCTGGTACTTCGTGTCCCGCACCTACACCGACATCACGCAGATCTGGTTGATCGCACCGGTGGTGACGGTGGGCCTGCTCGCCGCGGCCGACGCCGCGTGGCGGTGGCGGCGGGGACCGGTCGACGAGCGGATCGGGCTCGGCTGGCTGTGCCTTGGCACAGCGCTGATGGCGCTCTCGTTCGTCCCGCTCGCGCTGCCGCCGACGTGGCCGAGCCTGTGGATGCTCACCCCGCTGATCCACCTGGCGGTGCAGGCGTTCTATCCGGCGGCGATCCTGGTCTCGATTCTGCGGCAACGGATGTGGGGGCTCGACCTCGCGGTCAGCCGCGCGGTGCTCGCGGGCACCCTCACCGTCGTTCTCCTCGCGCTGTACGTGGTGGTGGCCACGGCGCTGGCCCGGCTACTGCCCGCCGCGGACTCGGTGCTCGCACAGGCCGTTGCGGCCGGAGCCGTTGCCGTGGCTGTGCAACCGTCCCGGCTGTGGCTGCAGCGCCGCGTGCACGACCTCGTGTACGGGGAGGGCCGTGACCCGGCCAGGGCGGTGCGCCGCCTCGGGGCGCGGTTCGCGGAGGCGGAGACGCCCGAGGACCTGGTGTCCGAGCTCGCCGCAGGCGTGGCGGTCGCGCTGCGCCTGGAATCGGTGTCCGTCTGGCGTTCAGACGACACCGACCCCGTCGCGAGCTTCGGCGACCCGACGGGCCACCCGACCACGGTCGAGCTCATCCACCGCGGCGCCCCGGTCGGCCGGTTGACGGTGACCGCCCCGCCGGGGGAGACCCTCGGGTCGCGGAGCCGGAAGTCCTTGGACGAGTTGGCCTCGGTGGTCGCCGCCGGACTGGTGCTGGTGCAGGCGACGCAGGATCTCGACGCCGCGCGGGAGCGGCTGTCCACGGTGCGGCTGGAGGAGCGCCGGGTGATCCGGCGGGAGCTGCACGACGGTCTCGGGCCGTCCCTCGCCGGCATCCGGCTCGGGCTGCAGGGGGTCAGGAACCTGCTGCGGACCGATTCGGACGCGGCGGTGCGGCTGCTGGAGTCGCTGCAGGTCCAGCTCGACCACCAGGTCGACGGCGTCCGGTCGTTGTCCCGCAACCTCTTCCCCCCGATCCTGGACGAACTGGGCCTGGCCGCGGCGCTGGAGGACCTCGCCGCCCAGCACGCCCGCGGCGGGTTTGCGCTGGACGTGCGCGCGCAGCTGCCGGCGCGGGTGGACCCGGACGCGGGCGCGGCCGCATACGGAATCGTGGTGGAGGCCGTCTCGAACGCGAGGCGGCACAGCGGTGCCGTCGGATGCCGGGTCGAGGCGGTCTGTGCCGCAACGGAGTCCGGTGGCCGTCAGCTGACCGTCACGATCCGGGACGGTGGCACCGGCTTCGACGCGGGCCGGGAGGCGGGCGTCGGGACCCGCTCGATGCGGGAGCGGGCGGGCGAGCTGGGCGGCACGCTGGTCATCGACTCGGTGCACCCGCACGGCACCAGGGTCACCGCGCGGCTACCGTTGACCGCATCATGACCGCCATCCGTGTCGCCGTCGTCGACGACCACCCCGTCTTCCGGCTGGGGATGGTGGCGCTGCTCTCCACGCTCGACGGGATCGAGGTGGTCGCCGAGGCCAGTTCGTCGGCGGAGGCGACGGCGCTGGTGACGGCCGACGTCGATGTGGTGCTGATGGACCTCGAACTCGGCGATCGTTCCGGCGTCGAGACGACGCGGGACCTGGTCTCGCGGTTCCCGGCGCTGCGGGTGCTGATGGTGACGATGCACGAGGACGACGAGTCGATCGTCGCGTCGATGCGTGCGGGGGCAAGGGGCTACCTCGTCAAGGGTGCGGTCCCGGACGAGGTGGAGCGGGCCATCCGGGCGGTCGCGAACGGCGAGCTGCTGCTCGGCGCGGCGGTGGCCGAGCGCGCGCTCGGATTCATGGCGGCCTCCAGGAGCCTCGCGCCGACCGTGTTCCCCGAGCTGACCGACCGGGAACGTGAGGTGCTCGACCTGGTGGCGGGCGGGCACGACACCGCGACGATCTCCCGGCGCCTGGTGCTGAGCCCGAAGACGGTCCGCAACCACATCTCCAACATCCTGACCAAGCTCGGGGTGCCGGACCGGTCCGCGGCCATCGTGCGGGCGCGCCAGGCCGGGCTGGGTTGAGCCTCGCCGGCGGGCTGGGCTGAGCCTCGCGGCCGGGCCGGGCCGGGCCGTCTCACTAGAACGGGCCCCGACCCCGGCCCGCCGTGACGATCGCAACGGTCACAGAGCCCGCTCGGTTCGGTCCTAGACCCAATTCTGAAACGAGTTCTAGTATGGCTTGCGTCGAGGTGTATGCCTCGGGCCAGGTGCCGCTCGAGTCGGCGCTCGGCGATGACGTTTGAACTGCCATTGCGAACACCACGCACGCGGCGGAGCCGTGCACAGGAAGGAACACCTCACAGTGACCACAGAGGCATTCATTTATGAAGCCATCCGAACCCCACGTGGCCGAGGAAAGAAGACCGGTTCGCTGCACTCGGTCAAGCCGATCTCGCTGGTCACCGGCCTGATCGACGAGCTGCGCGTGCGCTTCCCCGACCTCGACGAGGATCGGATCTCGGACCTGATCCTCGGTGTGGTCTCCCCGCTCGGCGACCAGGGCATGGACATCGCGCGCATCGCCGCCACCGACGCCGGCCTGCCCGACACCGTCGGCGGCGTGCAGATCAACCGCTTCTGCGCCTCCGGCCTCGAGGCCGTGAACATGGCCGCGCAGAAGGTGCGCTCCGGCTGGGACGAGATGGTCATTGCCGGCGGCGTCGAGTCGATGTCGCGCGTCAAGATGGGCAGCGACGGCGGCCCCTGGGTGAACGACCCGGCCACCAACTACGACAACTACGTCGTCCCGCAGGGCATCTCGTCCGACCTGATCGCCACCATCGAGGGCTTCAGCCGCGACGACGTCGACGCGTACGCCGTCCGTTCGCAGGACCTGGCGGCGAAGGCCTGGGCCGGCGGATACTTCGCCAAGTCCGTGGTTCCGGTGAAGGACATCAACGGCATCACCATCCTCGACCACGACGAGCACATGCGCCCCGGCACCACCGTGGAGAGCCTGGCGGGCCTCGCTCCCGCCTTTGCGATGATCGGCGAGATGGGCGGCTTCGACGCCGTCGCCATGCAGAAGTACCACTTCGTGGAGAAGATCAACCACGTCCACCACGGCGGCAACAGCTCCGGCATCGTCGACGGCGCCGCGCTGCTGCTCGTCGGCAGCGAGGAGGCGGGCAAGGCCATGGGCATGACCCCGCGGGCCCGCGTCGTCGCGACCGCCACCTCGGGTGCCGACTCGACCATCATGCTCACCGGCCCGACGCCGGCGGCCAAGAAGGCCCTGGCCGCTGCCGGTCTGACGATCGAGGACATGGACCTCGTCGAGATCAATGAGGCGTTCGCCTCCGTGGTGCTCAAGTTCCAGAAGGACATGAACATCCCGGACGAGAAGCTCAACGTCAACGGCGGCGCGATCGCCATGGGCCACCCGCTCGGCGCCACCGGCGCGATGATCACCGGCACCATGATCGACGAGCTCGAGCGCCGCAATGCCCGCTACGCACTGGTCACCCTGTGCATCGGCGGCGGCATGGGCGTGGCCACCATCATCGAGCGCGTCTGACGCGGCCCGGACTACCAGGAGACTTGAAGCAGTGAGCGAGCAGAACATCATCAACTGGGAGCAGGACGCCGACGGAATCGTCGTGCTCACCATCGACGACCCCAACCAGGGCGCGAACACCATGAACGCGGCCTACATCGCGTCCATGAACGCCACCGTCGACCGGCTGTACGCGGAGAAGGACGCCATCGCCGGCGTCGTCCTCACCTCGGGCAAGAAGACCTTCTTCGCCGGTGGCGACCTCAAGAACATGATCAAGGTCGGCCCGGCGGACGCCGAGCAGATCTTCAACCACAGCGTCACCCTCAAGGCCGACCTGCGTCGCCTCGAGACCCTCGGCAAGCCCGTCGTCACCTGCATCAACGGTGCCGCGCTCGGTGGCGGCCTCGAGATCGCGCTGGCCACCCACCACCGCATCGCCGCGGACGTCAAGGGCGTCAAGATCGGTCTGCCCGAGGTCACCCTCGGCCTGCTTCCCGGCGGCGGCGGTGTGGTCCGCACGGTCCGCATGTTCGGCATCATGACCGCGCTGACCCAGCTGCTCCTGCAGGGCCAGCAGCGCGGACCGGTGCAGGCCAAGGAGATCGGCCTCATCGACGAGGTCGTCTCCTCCGTCGAGGAGCTCGTTCCCGCCGCGAAGGCGTGGATCAAGGCCAACCCCGAGTCGGGCGTGCAGCCGTGGGACGTCAAGGGCTACAAGATCCCCGGTGGCACCCCCGCCACCCCGGCGTTCGCGGCGAACCTGCCCGCCTTCCCGGCGAACCTGCGCAAGACCCTCAAGGGCTCGCCGATGGAGGCCCCGCGCGCCATCATGGCCGCCGCGGTCGAGGGCAGCCAGGTCGACGTCGACAACGCGCTGACCATCGAGTCCCGCTACTTCACCAAGCTCGTCACCGGGCAGGTCGCGAAGAACATGATCCAGGCGTTCTTCTTCGACATGCAGGCCATCGGCTCGGGTGCCTCGCGTCCGAAGGACATCCCCAAGCGTGAGATCAAGAAGGTCGGTGTCCTCGGCGCAGGCATGATGGGCGCCGGCATCGCGTACGTGTGTGCCAAGGCCGGGATCCCGGTGGTGCTCAAGGACGTCACGATCGAGGCCGCCGAGAAGGGCAAGGCGTACTCCGAGAAGATCGAGGCCAAGGCGCTCTCCCGGGGCAAGACCACCGAGGAGAAGTCGAAGGCGCTGCTGTCGCTGATCACGCCGAGCGCGGACCCGGCCGACTTCGCAGGCGTCGACTTCGTCGTCGAGGCCGTCTTCGAGTCGCCCGACCTGAAGCGATCGGTGTTCCAGGAGATCGAGGACATCGTCGACGCCGACGCCCTGCTGGGGTCGAACACGTCGACGCTGCCGATCACCGACCTGGCGACCGGGGTCAAGCGTCCCGAGGACTTCATCGGCATCCACTTCTTCTCGCCCGTCGACAAGATGCCGCTGGTGGAGATCATCCGCGGCGAGAAGACCTCGGACGAGGCGCTGGCGCGGGTGTTCGACTTCGTGCAGGCGATCCGCAAGACCCCGATCGTGGTCAACGACTCCCGCGGGTTCTTCACCTCGCGGGTCATCGGCACCTTCGTCAACGAGGCCATCGGCATGGTGGCCGAGGGCATCGAGCCGGCCACCATCGAGCAGGCGGGCATGCAGGCCGGCTACCCGGCGGCGCCGCTGCAGCTGTCGGACGAGCTGAACCTGACGCTGATGCAGAAGATCCGTGCGGAGTCGAAGGCCGCGGCGATCGCCGAGGGCAAGACCCTGCCCGCGGATCCGGCCGGTGACGTCATCAACTACCTCGTCGAGGGCAACGACCGCAAGGGCCGCCTCGGCGGCGCCGGCTTCTACAACTACGAGGACGGCAAGCGCACCGGCCTGTGGCAGGGCCTGCGCGATCACTTCAAGTCGGGTTCGGTGACCCCGCCGATCCAGGACCTGATCGACCGCATGCTGTTCATCGAGGCGATCGAGTCGGTCAAGTGCTTCGACGAGGGCGTGATCACGTCCACCGCCGACGCCAACATCGGCTCGATCATGGGCATCGGCTACCCCGCCTGGACCGGTGGCGTCAGCCAGTTCGTCGCCGGCTACCCCGGCGGCCAGGAGGGCTTCGTCAAGCGTGCGGAGGAGCTCGCCGCGAAGTACGGCGAGCGCTTCACCCCGCCCGCCTCGCTGAAGGCCTAGGCACCGAACTCCTGAAGGTGCCCCTCGCCCGGTCCGACCGGGTGGGGGGCACCTTCAGTCGTTTCCTGGGGCGAGACGCCGCCCGGTTCCTGCGGCGGCGCGGGCGCGACCGGCGGACTCCTCGGCGTCGAGGCCCCATTCGTACACGGCGGTATCGACCTGCATGGTGTGCCGCTTGCTCTTGACGAAGTGCTTGAGGTCCCGTTTCTCGTCCGCGCGGATGATGGCCTCCATCGAGGCGATGTCCGGCAACGCGTAGTCGCCCGCCAGGTACGCCGCGGCCCACCTGGCCTGCCGCTCGCAGAACGGGAACAGCGTCGGAATCGCCTGCGCGAAACCGATCATGATCAGGTCGTCCACCCCTGGCTTGATCATCCGCTTGAACAGCGGCAGCCGATTGTCGGGCGCCGAGATGAACTCCTCGTCGAAGAACGGGAAGGTGATCCTGTACCCGGTCGCGTAGATGATGACGTCGATGCGCTCGCGGCTTCCGTCGGTGAACTCGACCTCGGTGCCGTCGAGCCGCCGGATGTCCGGTTTCGCGGCCAGGTCGCCGGAGCCGAGCCGGACGAGCAGCTCGCTCGACACGGTCGGGTGCGCCTCGAGCAGCTTGTGGTCCGGGGTCGGGAGGCCGTAGTTCTCCATCCGCCCGACGGTGATCCGCATGAGGCCGCGGGCCAGGGACTTCTGCAGGCCGAGCGGCACGTGCGGCATCGTGCGCATGATCGTGTCGATCGGTCTGCCGAACACGTACTTCGGGATCACGTACGCGCCCCGCCTCGTGGAGATGAACGCCTTCTCGGCGAGGTCCCTGCGGCTGAGTTCGGACGCGATGTCGACGGCGCTGTTCCCGATGCCGACCACCAGGATTCGTTTGCCCCGCATGTCGATCGGTTCGGTGGGATCGATGTACTCGTGGGAGTGGATCTGACGGCCGGCGAACTCGCCGGGGAAGGCGGGCTCGGGCCAGCGGGGGTCCCAGTGGTGGCCGTTCGCGACGATCAGCGCGTCGCAGTGGCGGCGGCCGCCGTCGGACAGTTCGAGTTCCCAGCCGCCGCCCTCGAGCCGGCGGGCATGACGCACCTCGGTCCGGAACCGGATGCTCTCCGCGAGGCGGAACCGGTCGACATAGGACTCGAAGTACGCGTGCACCTGTTCGTGCGAGGGGAAGTCCGGATAGTCGTCGGGCATGGGGAAATCCGAGAAGCCGAGTCGCTCCTTGGAGGTGTCGATGTGCAGCGAGCGGTACGCGGACGAGCGCCGGTTGGGATTCTTGAAGGCCCAGTTGCCGCCGACCCGGTCGCTCATCTCGAACGTCTCGACCGGTAGCCCCCGCTCGCGCAGCGCCTTGGTCGCGACCAGCCCGCTGAGGCCGGCGCCGATGACACAGGTGGACGGCGTTCGGGTGCCCATGGGTCCACAGTAACCGCGGAAACCACCCGGTCGCGGGGGATCCGCTGGCACACGATCGGCACGGTGACCTGTGGGTTCCCGCGACAAGGGAAACCGTATGTTCGCCGCTGGGTGCGGCGGCTACGTTCAGCCGGTGTGGCCTGGAGCACATCGACGGCGTCCGGTCACACCCGGCGCGGCCTCCGACGGCAGCGCGGGATTCGGATCGGACACGAACGGAGCACGTGCATGCTGACCTTGAGCTTTCCTGAGGGCGCTGCCCTGGTCTTCGGCGGCAGCGGCGGCATCGGGCGTGGTGTCGCCCGCGAGTTCGCCAGGGCAGGCAGCGCCGTCGCGATCTGCTACAACTCCAAGCGGGAGGTCGCCGAGGAAACGGTGGCCGAGCTGCGGGCGCTCGGAGTGAAGGCGAGCGCACACCAGGTCGACGTCCGCGCGGACGAGGAGGTCTCGCGGGTGCTCGGGGAGGTCGTCGGCGAACACTCGCGGATCCACACCGTGGTGTGGGGAGCGGGCCCGGTCGTCGACCAGATCACCGTCGCCGAGACGACGCCCGCGCAGTACCGGCGGTCGATCGAGATCGAGACCCTCGGACTGTTCGCCGCCGCGCACGCCGTGCTGCCGCACTTTCGCGAGCACGGCGGGGGTTCGTTCGTCCATCTCGGATCTGCGGGCGACCACTGGTTCCCGGCGCTCGACGGATTGTCGGTGATCCCGAAGGCGGCGAACGAATCGCTGATCCGCGGTATCGCGAAGGAGGAGGGCGCGCACAACATCCGGGCCAACTCGGTGCTGGTCGGCGTCATCGAGGCGGGCATGTTCCTCGAGCTCAAGGCCCAGGGCGTCTTCGACGAGGAGTGGGAACGCGAGGTCCACAAGCTGGTGCCGCTCAAGCGCTGGGGCACGCCGGCCGACATCGGGGCTGCGTGCGTCTTCCTGGCCTCGAACGAGGCCAATTACATCACCGGGCAACAGATCTCGGTGTCCGGCGGTTTCGGCGTCTAGCCGGTTCGGGCCGGAGAGGAGGTCGTGGCGGTGAACGAGGGTGAGCAGACGCAATCCCTGCAGATGTTCGACAGGATCGAGCTGGTGCTGCAGGCGCTCGACGACTGTGGGCATCTCACTCTCAGCGAGACATCGCGACTGACCGGGATCCCGACATCGTCAGCGCATCGACTGCTCGAGAAGATGGTGCAGAGGCGGTGGCTCACCCGGGTCGGGACCCGGTACGAGATCGGAGTCCGACTGTTCGAGCTGGGATCGAGGGCGGTCCGCAACCACTGGTTCCACCGCACCGCCCTGCCCATCATGCAGGAACTGCACCGATCCACGGGGGCCGTGGTCCACCTCGCCTTCCTCGACGGGGCCGACGGCATCTACTGGGAGAAGATCTCCGGCGCATTCGGGGCGAAGATCCCCTCGCGGATCGGCGGCCGGTACCCGGCGCACCGATCCGCGGTGGGGAAGGCCCTGCTGAGCTCGCTCCCGCGGGAGGCCCTCGACCAGCCGGTGTTCGGTCGTCTGAACCGGCGGGACGCGCAGCGGTCGGGCGGCAGGCGCGAGCTGGAGGACGAGCTCGACCGGGTCGCCGTGGAGGGCGTCGCCTTCGACCGCGGTGAGGCGTTGCCCGGCCTCGGGTGTGTCGCCTCGCCGATCGCGCACGGTCACCCGACGCCCGCGGCCCTCTCGATCTGCGGGCCGCTCAGCCGCATCACCACCGATCGCAGGATGAGTGTGGCGGTGCAGAGCGCCGCCGCCGAGATCGCCCGCAGCGTCCGGCAGGCCGCTCCCGCAGAGTGAGCCGACCGGCTTCCGGCCGTGGCCCGGAGGAGTGCTCGTGCGCGGTCAAGTCCTGAAACCCCTTGCCGTGTAGGTCCTTTTCATCTCCCAGACCTGCTCCCGGAGTGGCAGGCGTTCCCGACGAACTCGGTGATGTCCACGGTGTCGGCGATCAGCCGGTATCCCTCGGGGGTCGGGTGGAGGTTGTCCGCGCTGGCGTACTCGGGGTCGATGATGCTGGGGTTGTTCGGGTCTCGAACGGCGGCGTCGAAGTCGATCACGCTGTCGGACAGGTGCTGCGACCTGATCCAGGAGTTGACCCGGACCCGGACGGGATCGGCGGGCGGGAAGCTGGTCAGTCCGGCCGCGAGCGAGTTCGACGCGGGCATCATGGTGCCGAGGTGTACCCGCAGGCCCGCGTCGTGCAGTCGGCCGATGACCCTGGTGTACCCCGCGACGAGTTGTTCGTACGGTGCGCCGATCGGCATTCCGAGGTCGTTCATCCCGATCCAGACGATCACATCGGTGACACCGGACTGGTCGAGCACGTCGGCCTCGATCCGCGACTCGCCTGCCCGTCCGAGTGCCGGAACCATCCCGTCGGAGAGCAGACGATTGCCGCCGATCCCGGCATTCGTGACGACGACCTCGCCGCCGGCCTCGTCGAGCCGGCGCTGGAGGAAGTCCGGGTAGCGCACGTTCCGGTCGACGACCCCGTCGACCTGTGGGTTGCCAAGGAAGTCCGCACCCACATGCCCGTCGGTGGCGGAGTCCCCGAAGGCGACGACCGTCGAGACACCGGCCGGGGCCAGCATGTCCACCTGGGACACGAACGGAACCCGCATGGTGGTGTGACTGAAAGCGTCACCGCCGATATCCGCTGTGTGGTCCCCGAGCCCCGGCGGCGTGTAGAAGCTCGTCGCGTTCCCGCTGGCGTGCCCGGTGACCCGGCCTGCCCGACCGTCGGTGTGGATGCTGATCGACAGCGGCTGGAATCCCTCGACGGTGATCGGCACGGGGTCGGTCAGGATGTCCGTCCCCGGCGCGGCCGTTGTCGAGGTGTTGCCGCCGTCGAAGGTGACCGGGCGGACGGAATCCGGATCGATTGCGGCACTATGGGTCTGGCGTCCGACGGTCACCCGGGTGAAGGTGACGGGTTCGCTGCCGAACCGGTTGCTGAGCCGGATCCGTACGTCGTCCCCGCCGCGGTGGGGCGTCACCACGACGCGGTAGGTCTGGTCGCCGCCCGGCATCCCGGAACCGGTGGCCTCGACAGCATCGGTCGGGCTCGCGGACCAGGCGCTCACCCAGTGCCGATCACCGCATCCGGCGCTCGGCACGCCTGCCCACGCGCTGGCGGTGACGCTTGTTGCCGCCAGCGCGGACGCGCAGATCGTCGCCAGTAATCCATACCTGAAATCCCTTGACATGCAGATCCTTCTGTCGGGTTCACTTGAAACGTCGCCTGGCCCTTGGGGCGCCGCGTCGGCGATCAGTTGGCCGGACTCAGGCAGCTGTCGAGTCCGTCGACCAGCGAGCACGCGGTCGGTGGCCTGCTCGGCTGGTAGTCGGTCGGGACTCCACCCTGTGCGATGAGAGACCGGTACGCCGCGACCGCCTCGGTCGGCTTCCGCTCAAGCGTCGGATCGTTCTTCACGTCGACGGTGTAGAGGCCGAAACGGGGTGTGTAGCTTCCCCATTCGTAGTTGTCGGTGGTGGCCCAGTAGTTGTATCCGACGACATTGATGCCGTCGTCCTTTGCTCGCTGCAGCCAGTAGGCGGCGTCGCGGAGGTGGTCGGCGCGGGCGAAACCGTCCGGGCGGGGCTTGCCGTCCTCGGTCGGCATGCCGTTCTCGACGATGTACAGGGGCTTGCCCGGGAAGCGCTTCGCGTAGTGGCGCAGCGCGTAGTACAGACCGTCGGGCGCCGCGCTGGCCTTCCACGGCTCCGAGAAGACGTTGGCGTAGCTCAGGTCCGTGGGAGACATCGAGTAGTAGTAGTCCAGGCCGACGAAATCGAGCTTGTCGGTGATGCGGTCGAGGAAGGTGGTGTCGATCGCGGCCTCGACCGCCTGGAAGTAGGCCACGTTCGAGGACACCTGCGCGCCCGGCTGCACCTGGTGGATGTAGTCGTAGATCCCGGAGTGGACCTGGACCCACCGATCGAGGGCGGCCGGGGTGTTCACCGGGTCGAGGCCCCCGTGGCTGAGTTCCTGGAACAGGTATGCCGACGGTTCGTTGATGGTGATCCAGGACGGGTCGTACTTCGCGTACCGGTCGACGACCTTGCGGGCGTTGGCAAGCCAGTCGGCGACCATGCCCGCGTTGTTCCACCCGCCGCGGTCGAACTCCCACCCGGGGTACACCCAGTGGTCGAGGGTGATCATCGGTTGCATGCCCGCGGCTCGGATGCTCGCGACCACGTCGTCGTAGAAGGCCCAGGCGGTCTCGTCGTAGCGGCCCTGCTGGGGTTCGAGGCGCGCCCACTCGACGCCCATCCGGTACACCCTGGTCCCGAGGTCCTTGGCGTGCTGGATGTCCTCCTTGTATCGGTGGCGGAAGTCGGCGGACGTGCCGACCGGGTCCTTGGTCTTGCCTTCCGCTTCGTAGCGCATCCAGTTGCTGTCCGGCGAATAGCCCTCCGACTGGAACCCCGATGAGGACACTCCCCACAGGAAGTCGGCGGGCAGGCTGTCGACCGGCTCGATGGACCCGGTGCTCCCGACGCCGTCCACGCTGCCGCCGCTGCCCTGCGCGGCGGCCGCGGGCCCGCCGGCCAGCAACGCGAGCCCCGTCAGCACCGCCAGTAGGCCGCTCGTTCGTCGACGCATCAGTTCTCCTCGCATCCGTGCGCCGTCGGGCGCGGTGGTGATGCGGGAGACACTAGCTGACCGAGTGATCGGTAGGTCAGCTTTGGGTCAGATATGCGTTGGGCAGCGCATCTTCGAGCAGTGGAGGTCAGCCGGCCGCGGCCACCCTTGCCGGGTGGCCGCGATCACGGCGAGAGCGAGCGGGGGAGTATCCGGGCGGTCAGCCCTTCCACCACGGGCGCAGCGGCACCTCCGCCTGGCCCTTCGGGCCGAGCTTGACGGCCAGCACCTGGTGCAGCTGGACCACATTGCGTTCGAACCCGAGCCGTGAACCGGCCATGTAGAGCCCCCACACCCGCGCCGTGCCCTCGCCGACCTCCGCGACGCAGGCGTCCCAGTTGTCCACCAGGTTCTGGCACCAGGCCTTGAGGGTCAGCGCATAGTGCTCGCGCAGGTTCTCCTCGTGCCGGACCTCGAGGCCGATGTTTTGGATCTCGGTGATGATCCGGCCCGACCCGGTCAACTCGCCGTCCGGGAACACGTAGCGGTCGATGAACCCGCCTGCGCGCGCCTGGTGCCGGTTGTCCGGGCGGGTGATGCAGTGGTTGAGCAGCCGCCCGCCGTCACGCAGCTTGGACTGGATGAAACCGAAGTAGGCGGGGTAGTTGTGCACCCCGATGTGCTCGGTCAGCCCGATCGAGGACACCGCGTCGAAGCCGGTCTCGGTGATGTCCCGGTAGTCGGAGTGCCGGACCTCGGCGAGATCCGAGAGGCCCTCGTCGGCAATGGCCTTCTGCGCCCACGCTGCCTGCTCGGCGGACAGCGTCACCCCGATCACCTTGACCCCGCGCCGGGCCGCGAACCGGACCATCGAGCCCCAGCCGCATCCGATGTCGAGCAGTCGGTCGCCTGCCTTGAGCCCGAGCTTCTCGAACACCAGCCGGTACTTGTTCTCCTGCGCGTCCTCGAGGCTCTGCTTCGGCGACTTGTACGCCGCGCAGGTGTAGGTCATCGACGGGCCGAGCACGTGCTCGTAGAAGGTGTTCGACACGTCGTAGTGATGGTGGATGACTTCGGCATCGCGGGTCTTGGAGTGGCGCAAGCCTTCCGCGAGCCTGCGCCAGCGGGGGAGGGCCTCCTGCGGAGGAGGGGCGATGGGCCGAAGCAGGTCCCAGCCGAGCGAGCGGGTGATGCTCGCGATCGTCAGCGCCGACGGCCGCCGGAAGTGCAGGTCGTCGCCCATCACCCGGAGTACCTCGTATGGGTCTCCCGGGTGAACCCCGGTGGCGTCGAGATCGCCCGCGACGTAGGCGCGTGCCATGCCGAGATCGCCCGGCGCGGTCGCCAGGTAGGTGGTGCCCCGCGGGGACTTGAGCGTCAGGCCGTACTCGGCGTCCTCCGGACCCGCGGCGCTGCCGTCGTAGGCGGTGAAGCGGACCGGGATCTCACCGTCCGCCACCGTCTCGAGGATCTCGGCGATCGAGAGCTTGTGGTGGTTGCGAGTCTGGGTACTGGCGTCTTTGAACGTGGTCACTTGCGTTGCACCGCCTTCGAATACAGGTCCAATAGTCGCGAATCGGGGTCGTACTTCTGCTTCAGGATCGAGTAGTTGTCGCCGCCGTAGAGGCGGGCGAAGTCGTCAGCGTCGTAGTAGGAGTCCGAGTACAGGGACTTGTGGCCGTCGAACCGTGCGACGGTGTCCTCGATCAGCCGGTTCGCCTCGCCGTCGCGGGCGCCGGGCGTGATCGGCACCGACGACCAGAAGCCGACGTTGACGTAGGTCCGCTTCGGCTCGAGCGGATACAGCGGCCACGGGCGCACGGCGGACGCGCCCGCGGGCCCGGGCTCGCGCAACCGCAGCGGGCACAGCCACAGCGGCTCGATGGGGATCTCGCGCAGGAACCAGGACACGAAGTCCGCGGTGTGCTCGATCGGGACCTCGACGTCCTGCACGACCCGCTCACGCGGAGGGTTGCCCTTGCGGCGTTCGAGCCGGTCGCCGATGTCGTACTTCTGGTCGAGGGCGATCAGCTTCCAATAGAAACTGCTGCGCCGGTAGCGCTTCGGCCAGAATCGCCTGATCCGCGGATTCTGCGCGCCGAACGCCCGCGAGCACCAGAACCAGTCGGTGTCCCAGCGCCACAGGTAGTCCGCGATCGTGAGCCGATCCGTGGTGCGCTGCTGCAGCGACCGGTAGTAGATCTGCTGGCCCGTGTAGTCGCTGACCGGGCCGCCCTCGTCGGTCTGCGTCCCGAGGGTCAGGTAGGCCTCGGTCGCCGAGAACACCACACCGTCGAGATAGTCCACCGCGACGCCCTCGTGGCTGCGATCGGTGCCGATGCGGTCCATCGCCCGCTGCAGTTCGGTGAGATCGTCGAAGCGCAGGTGCCGCAGCGCGACAAACGGTTTCACCGGTTCCAGTTCGATGCGGAGCCGGGTGGAGTAGCCGAGGGTGCCGTACGAATTGGGGAAACCCCAGAACAGGTCCGAGTGCTTGCCGTCGGGGGTGGCGGTGATGATCTCCCCGCCGCCGGTCAGCACGTCGATCTCGAGCACCGATTCGTGCGGCAGACCGTTCCGGAACGAGGTCGACTCAATGCCGAGGCCGGTGACGGCGCCCCCGAGGGTGATGGTCTTGAGCTGGGGGACCACCAGCGGTGCCAGGCCGTACGGCAGGGTCGCGGCGACCAGGTCCTCGTAGGTGCACATGCCCGCGACGTCGGCGGTGCGGGCGGCGGGATCGACCGAGATCACCCCGCCGAGCCCGGACACGTCCAGTCCGGGCGCATTCGTCTTCGCCCGCGCCCGGAACAGGTTTGAGGTCTTCTTCGCCAGGCGCACCGTCGCCGACGGCGGGATCGCGTGATAGCTGGCGAGCAGGCGCTCGACACCGGCATGATGGGCCGCCGCGCCGGTGTGACCCGGCGTGGATGTTCGTCGACCCAGTCGTTGCAACGCACTCTGAGAGGCAGCCACCCCCCGACGCTATCGCCTGGGTGCGACACCGGCCACCCAAGTGGAAGGCGGTCCGGAGAAACGTCACGCAAATGTTGCGAACCGGTCGCGGTTCGGGGTTCGCGGCGTCGCTGTGATCCGGGGCACACGCGGTCGAGCGGACTGGCCCGGCTGTTCGCGGAGCGGGCACGATGGCGGGGTCGGCCACCGTCAGGGTGCGGCCAGCAGATGCTAAGGAGATCCACAGTGGGACAGGTCAGCGCCAGCAGTTCGGTCGAGGTCGCGGCGGCTCCGGAGCGGGCGCTCGCTGCGCTCACCGATTACGAGACGGTGCGTCCCCGCATCCTCACCGAGCAGTACCTGGACTACCGGGTCCTCGAGGGCGGCCAGGGTGCGGGCACGATCGCGCAGTGGACGCTGAAGGCGACCGAGAAGCGTTCGCGTGACATCAAGGCCACCGTGACCGTCGACGGCAACACGGTGACCGAGAAGGACGCCAACTCCACCCTCGTCACCACCTGGACCGTCGCCCCCTCCGGCGCCGGGTCCACGGTCACCACGACCACCGAGTGGAAGGGGGCCGGCGGCATCGGCGGCTTCTTCGAGCGCACCTTCGCGCCTGCCGGGCTGCGGAAGATCCAGGCGGCCGTGCTGGCGAACCTGGCCCGCGAACTGGCCTGACGCCGACCACCGCGGCCGCTGACCGATCCGTTCGGTCAGCGGCCGTCGAGATAGCGGACTATGCCGAACACCACGGCCTGCGCGTACCGGGCCCTGCCCTCCTCGCTGGTCATGGCGCGGGCCTCGTCCGCGTTGCGCATGTTGCCCAGCTCGACCAGGATCGACGGCCGCTCGGACAGGTTGAGCCCGCTCAGGTCCCCGCGCGGCAGCAGTCCGCCCGCCCCGACATAGGTGGACGGGGTGAGGCCGGACGTCTCGAGGGCGTCGCGCATGGACTTGGCGAAGGCGACCGAGGCGCCTGCCTGGACCGCGTTCAGCGGCGGCGCCGAGAAGCAGACATGGAATCCGTGCTGGTCCGGTGCGGCACCGTCGGCGTGGATCGCGACCACCACGTCGGCGCCGGACGCGTTGGCGTCGGCGGCCCGCCGGTCGACGCACGGGGCGACCGACGTGTCGTCGGCGCGGCTCAGAAGCACCCGTGCGCCGAGATTCTCGAGCTCGGTTCGCATCTGGGCGACGACCTCCCAGTTGAGGGAGTGCTCGGGGAAGCCGCCGTCGGTGCTCGTGCCGGTGGTCTGACATTCCTTGGTGCCGCCTCGCCCGGTCGGGACCGGCGCGCTCATCCCCGCGTCGTTGGCTCCGTTGTGGCCGGGATCGAGGAACACCGTCTTGCCCTGGAGGGTGGCCGATCGCACCAACTCGCCTGCGGTGGTGGTGGGGGCCGCGGTCACGCCCGCGGCGGTCTCGGTCGGGATGGTGCAGGCCGACAGCGCCAGCGCCGAGGCAGCGACGGCCGTGAGCAGGACGCTCCGGTACCCGGCCGACTTCGCACGCACGGACCCACGCTATCCGGATGGGGCTACGCTGACGGGGCAACACGCAGAAAGGACATCGACGTGCAGCCCGGTGGACAACCCGATATGCAGCAGCTCCTCGCGCAGGCCCAGCAGATGCAGCAGCACCTGATGGCCGCGCAGGCAGAGATCGCCCAGGCGGAGGTCACCGGCCAGGCCGGCGGTGGGCTCGTGACGGCAACGGTCAAGGGGACCGGCGAGGTCGTCGCGCTGACGATCGACCCGAAGGTGGTCGATCCCGAGGACGTCGAGACCCTGCAGGACCTGGTGATCGGCGCGATCGCGGACGCGTCGGGCAAGGCGCAGGAGATCGCGGCGGGCAAGCTCGGCCCCCTCGCGGGCGGCCTGCCCGGGCTCCCCTTCTAGAGGCCCCGGTGTACGAGGGTCCGGTACAGGATCTGATCGACGAGCTCGGCAAGCTGCCGGGTATCGGGCCCAAGAGCGCGCAGCGCATCGCCTTCCACCTGCTCAGCGTCGAGCCGCCGGACATCGATCGGCTGCAGAACGCGCTGCAGCGTGTCCGCGACGGGGTGCAGTTCTGCGTCGTGTGCGGGACGGTGTCCGACAAGGAGAAGTGCCGGATCTGTGCGGACGCCCGCCGCGACCGCACCGTCATCTGTGTCGTCGAGGAGCCGAAGGACGTCCAGGCGGTGGAGCGGACGCGGGAGTTCCGTGGCCGCTATCACGTGCTCGGCGGCGCGCTCGACCCGCTCAGCGGTGTCGGTCCGGACCAGCTCCGCATTCGGGAGTTGTTGGCGCGCATCGGTAATCAGGAGGACGGCGTCGACGTCTCGGAGGTGATCATCGCGACCGATCCGAACACCGAGGGCGAGGCCACCGCGACGTACCTGGTTCGGATGCTGCGCGACTTCCCCGGCCTGACGGTCTCCCGGCTGGCCTCGGGTCTGCCGATGGGCGGAGACCTGGAGTTCGCCGACGAGCTCACCCTCGGGCGAGCGCTGTCGGGGCGCCGAACCCTCTGACGCGACCGGCGGATCGAGCCACTCCGGGTGCGCCGTTGCGGCGGATTCCGGTGTTAGCGTGGGTGTATGCCGGTCCTCGGGGCAGGGGCACGAACGACAACGGGAGCTCTGGCGAGGCGCACCCGACGCGGGGTCATCGTGTGCTCCACGGCGATCGCGCTCGCGGTGTCCCCCGCGCGGGCGACGGCCGCCGCGCAGACGGCCGTCCCGCCGCCTCCCGGCACCGGGCTGCCTGCGATCGTCGACTCGATCGTGCCGCCACCGGCGCTCGGCCCCCCGCCGCGTGAGGTGCCGCCGATAGCGGCCGCCGCGGGGGAGCCCTCGGAAATCCAGGCGCTGCGGATCGCGGTCATGCCCTCGGACGTGGGCGACCCGTTCTTCGACCGGTGGCCGGACTCGCTGGGGGACAGCGCGAACGGTGACGTGTTGGAGATGCGGGACGTGACCGCGGCGGCTGCGCCCCTCGTCGGTGTGGCGGTGCGGGAGGTCCGCCAGATCAAGGTCAGGACAACCGACGCCGTGGGCGTGCCCTCCTACGCGACCGCGACGCTGATCATCCCCGCCAGGCCGTGGACCGGGGCGGGCGGTCGGCCGGTCCTGGTCAACAACCTGCCCATCGATGCGCTCGGGCGGGCGTGCACGCCCGGCTACACGCTGGCGCACGGCCTGAACCTGTCCACCAATGTCGCCGACTTCGTCCCGCCGACCACCGCGTTGGCGGCCCTGCACGGCTACGCGGTCCTCATCCCGGACCACGAGGGGCCGAGAATGGCATACGCCGAGCCGTATGTCGCGGGGCATGCGGTCCTGGACACCATCCGCGGACTGCACCGCGCGCTGCCCGACGAATTCGGCGCGAGCAAGTTCGCGATGACGGGCTACTCGGGTGGGGCGATCGCCACCGAAGGCGCGGTCAAGCTGATCGACTCCTACGCCCCGGACCTGGCGGGCGCCATCGTGGGCGCCGCGCTCGGCGGGGTTCCCGCGAACTTCGAGATGCTCACCAGGAGCATGAACGGCAATCTCGCGACCGGGTTGTTCCACGGCGCGACGCTGGGTATCGCGAGGGAGCGCACCGAGATCCTCGCCCTCGCCAACAACCTGGCGCAGCAGCTGGCCACCTCCCCGCTCAAGGACCAGTGCGTCGTCACGCTCGGTGCGGCGGGCGTGACGTTCCTGCCGATCGAGGTGATGGCCGACATCGACAATCCGCTGGCCTCGCCGCAGGCGCGCGAGCTCTATCGCGTCACGAAGATGGCAGGCATGGCGTCGGGCACCCCGCTGTACATCTACAACGGCGCGCAGGAGTTCTGGATCCCGGCCGCGGGGGCACGGGAGCTCTACCTGGAGCAGTGCGGGCTCGGCGTTCCAGCGGTGTACCGGGAGGTCTTCGGTGAGCATCTCGTCGCCGCGGTCACCGGCTATCCGGGGGCGCTGCACTGGCTCGACGATCGGTTGCGCGGAGTTCCGGCGCCGGACGAGTGCCCGCCCGCGTGACCGCGCGGATGTCGGTGCGGGAGCGTAGGTTCGGCACCGCACACCGTCAGCAGCCACACCTCGGCCATAGGAGACAGCAGTGCCTGAACCCAAAACCATCGTCGGCGCACCGTGTTGGGTGGACCTGACCAGTTCGGATCCGCAGCGCGTCATCCCCTTCTACTCCGGGCTCTTCGGGTGGGCGGCCGACACCAATGAGGACCCGCAGTACGGCGGCTACTCGATCTTCAGCAAGGACGGCAAGCCGATCGCCGGTCTCGGCCCGCAGCAGGAGGGCAATCCGTACGGCAACGTCTGGACCGTCTACCTCGCCTCGGAGGACGCGGCGGCGACCGCGGACAAGGCCGCGGCCGCAGGCGGGCAGGTGATGATGCCGGCGATGGTGGTCGGCGACCAGGGCACGATGGCGATCATCGGCGACCCGGCCGGAGCCGTGGTCGGTGTCTGGCAGGCGGATCAGCACCGCGGATTCGGTCTGGTGGACGAGGCCGGCGCCCCGGTCTGGTTCGAGACGTTGTCCCGCGACTACGCGGCGGCGTTGCCGTTCTACGAGAGCGTGTTCGGGTGGAGGTACGACCCGATCGGCGACAGCGACGAGTTCCGGTACTCCCAGGCCAAGATCGGCGACGAGATGGTGGCGGGTGCGATGGACGCATCCGGCTTCCTGCCCGAGGGTGTCCCGTCGTTCTGGCAGTTCTACGTCGGGGTGCAGGACACGGACCTGGCGCTCGAAAAGGTGGTCGAACTCGGGGGCTCGGTCGTCCGCCCCGCGGAGGACACGCCGTTCGGCCGGTTGGCGGCGGTGGCCGATCCGCTTGGCGCGAACTTCCAGATCGCCTCGATTCAGCAGCAGTAGCGGCGTCGGGACGGAGCGCCGGGTCAGATCCGCTCGGTCAGCGTTGCCAGGCCGTCGCCGGACAGGTCAGCCAGTCCGGCGGGCCGTCCCGTCATCGCGAGGACGAGGGGGAGCATCGGTCCCGTCACCTCAGGCCCGGACCCCGTCGACCAGTCGGCGTCGGTGGCGCGGAGGGTGAGCCCGGCAATGCGGGTCTTGGTACCGATCAGCAGGTTCGAGCCCTTGAAGAAGTCCGCGACGCGCACGAGTGCGTCCGGCGGGTACTCGTGTGTGATGCCGAGGGGGCGCCGGATGTCCTCGGCGTGCACGACCGTCTCGCCCAGCCAGGTGTCGACCGGGCCGGGCGGCGCTGTGGACCTGTTCGCGGCGGACCGGAACTGGGCGAGGGTGTCGGCAGGGGTGCCCGCGGTCTCCCGCGCGATCTCTTTCGCGAACATCGGTTCGAAGCGGAATCCGGTCCCGGCCATCTTGCGGAGGAACCGCGCGGGCGTCATCTTCGCGGTCGCGGTCATGTGACCGAGCGTTTCCCACACCGACCACTGCCCGCACAGCGACGGGGTCGACCATTGCTCATCGGTGAGCGAGGCGAGGTCGTCGGCGAGGGCCGACCGCTCGGCGTGAATCGTGGGCCATGGGCTGGGTGGTGCCATGGTGCCTCCCGGAGCAGTTGCCGACGGACCCGCACGGTGGGTGCGACCCTGCCGTCATCGGTACCTCTGACGATCGTCCTCGGTGCCCGATTCCGCAATCGTGTCCGGTCCCGGCGTCGCGAAATTCACCCCTGATTCGCAGGTCAGAACTATTGCCGAGGGTGCCGCGCCGGGCGTACTCTCAGTGGTGCGGATCAAGAAGAAAGGCCGGTAACGGTCAATAACTTGAGAAGCAGAGATCCGGCCGAGGATGCGATTAATCGCTACATCCCCGGCCGAACCCCTGTCTGGGGGAAGTTCGCTCTCCCGAAGCTCGGCGAGCCGTCCGGCGTCTGGTCTGATCCCGGTTGCGGTCGCCCGCCCCCTACCGCTCGTCGATCGTCCAGGTGATGCCGAAGGGCGCGAGTGCGTCGAGGAACCTCTCGGCGTCGAAGGCCTCGGCCGCCGTGAGCACGCCCGCCTCGGCAGCGCCGTCCGCGAGCCGAACCGCCGCCTCGACCGCCATCAGTGCCGAGTCGACGTACGAGTCCGGGCCGCTCACCACACCGCGAACCGCGCGGCCGTCCGCGCCGAAGGCGTCGACCACGAAGTCGTAGCTCAACCCCGGGGTGGGCTCGTTCGGCAATGATTCGACGATCTCCGCGCTCAGGCCGGTCAGCTGGCTGTGGAATGCGGTCTCCAGCACGCCCTCCACATAGGAGACGTCGGAGTGGCGGGGGATCGTGAGCACCGGGGGTTGCGGGAACTTCGACACGCCGGTGGGCTCGGTGGCGCCGGGGAAGGTCATCTCGGCGCGCCTCGCGGTTTCGCCGGTCCGCAGTCCACCGTCCTGGAAGTGCCAGCCGCCGCTGCGAAACCAGTCCAGGCCGGCCAGGACCGTCTGGGCACTGCCCTTCGACCCGTTGCCTTCCCTCGTGCCGACGAGACTCATCGTGATCTCCACCGGACCCGTCAGCCGTCGTGAGGTCAGGTAGCCGAGGAGGTCGCCGGGGAGATTGCTGTTGGTGATGCCGGGGACCACCGTCACCCCGGCCCGCACGGCACGGGCGGCGTAGTCGTCGAACACGCGCTTGAGGAAGAGCTGCTCGCCGGACAGGTCGGTGTAGTGCGCCCCGGCGTCGATCGCGGCCGCGAGCACCGCTTCGCCGTGGTCGACGTACGCGGGCAGGCTGCTGATCACCGCGTCGGCGCCGGTGAACGCGGCCACCAGTGCGTCGTGATCGCCGAGGTCCGCGACCCGAACGTCAGCGGCGGGTAGCCCGACGGCCGCGGCGGCGGCGCGCATCCGATCGGCGTTGCGGCCCACCAGGATCGGGGTGATGTCGCGGCGGTTCAGTTCGGTGAGGACAGAGCCGCCGGTGGCGCCGGTGGCGCCGTAGATGGCGATCGTCTTGACGGTGTCGGTGGAGTTCGCTGTTGTCATGACTCAAACAGTATGGAGATTGATTGAGTGAACCAATGGCTTGTTTGCTCACTTCTATGCCTCAAGCGCTCACTGGATGAGCGGTAGGGTGAGGTGGTGGACATTCTCAGTGAAGCTGTTGCCGCGATCCGCACGGGCAACCCGACCTCGGGCATGTTCGTCCGTCACGCGCCGTGGGGGCGCAGGTACCCGGTGGTGCCGGGCGCGGGCTTCCACGTGGTGCTCGAGGGCTCCTGCTGGCTGGTGCCGCCGGGCGGCGCACCCATGGCGCTCGGCGTCGGCGATGTCGTCTTCATGCCTCGCGGCGCGGACCACGACCTGGTGGACAGCCTCGGCAGTACGGTCACCGAGAACGCGCGACCTGGCGAGCCGAGGGAGATATCCGGACCGGGCGTGCGGACGGCATTGCTATGCGGGGCATACGGACTGGGCAGGCAGCGAAGTCATCCGCTCCTGGGCGAGCTGCCCGAATTCGTCCATCTCCCCGCACGTCTCGGCCGCCACGCCGCGCTGCGCGGCGCCGTGGACCTACTCGTCGCCGAGATCGCTGAACCGAGACCGGGTAGCGACGCGGCGGTTCCCGCATTGCTGGACACCCTGTTGCTGTTCATCTTGCGTGCGTGGCTCGACGACCAGGCTCGGGATCGCACGACCGGTTGGGCTGGCGCTCTTGCGGATCCAGCGGTCGCCGCCGCCCTGCGCGCCGTCCATGACGATCCCGCCCGTTCATGGACAGTGCCGGACCTCAGCGACGTCGCCGGCGTCTCGCGGGCGACTCTGGCCAGGCGTTTCACCGCAACGGTCGGCGAGCCGCCGCTTACCTACGTGACCCGATGGCGCATGCTGACCGCCGCGCGCCTGCTGCGCGAGACCGACGGCCCGATCGGCGTGGTGGCCCGAAAGGTCGGCTACAGCTCCGAATTCGCCTTCGCCAAGGCCTTCAAGCGCGAATACGGACTCGCTCCAGGGCAGTATCGCCGCGCCGAGGACAAGCCCCCACTCGTCGCGGTCTGACCGGATCGTGCGCTCTGCGCAACTCGCCGAGTGCACGATCCGGCCGACCGCGAGACGATCAGCTGAGCAGCTTCGCCTTGAGGTCGGCGATGTCCTGGCTCGTCAGACCGAGTCCCTGGCTCACGTAGTTGTCGAAGCTGCCGTACTTCTGGTCCGCCGCGGCGAAGGCGTTGTCGAGCCAGGCCTGCTCGACGGGATTGGGCCCGCTGATGCTCCCGAGGCTGCCCAACCCGCCGCTGTTCGGGTCGACGTACTCGTTGCTGAGCATGTAGTCGGCGTTCACGGTCTCGCGGGGGACGCCGAGGATCGTGAGCAGGACCGCGGACAGCCAGCCGGTGCGGTCCTTGCCGCTCGTGCAGTGGTAGAGCACCGTGTCGGGGGAGTTCTTGATGTCCAGCAGGGCGGCCTTGAATGCGGCGGAGGCGCCCGCATCGGTCGGCATGACCTTGTAGAACTCGGCCAGGTTCAGCATCGCGATCGCATTGGCGGGGTTCGAGCCGGCCACGTCGCGGTTCACCCAGGTGGCACCGGCGGGGAGCTTGTCCTGGGCACGTGAGATCTCGAAGCTGCTGCGCAGGTCTTCGACCGTCTTGACGTTCAGCTGCACGAGCTTGGCCAGGTCGTCCGCGGTCAGCGCGTTGAGGGCATCGCTGCGCAATACCAGCCCGGACCGGACGGTCTTCCCGTCGGTGGTGGTGTAGCCGCCCAGGTCGCGGGCGTTCGGAGCGCCCGTCAGGTGCAGCGAATGGTCGGTCGCGGCGATCGCCACGACCGGCGTCGGTGCGGCCGCGGCGATCGCCGGGACGGGAGCGAGCAGGAGGCCTGCGGTCAGGGCGAGGGCCGCCGCCGACTTGGTTCTGGTGAGGGTGCGCTGGGACACGTGGGTTCCTCTTTCGATCGAGAGACATTGGCATGGTGCTCGAGCGAGAACGGCTCCGAGGCTAGCGGCGTGTCGGATCGAGAGGGGGCTATTTCGTTAAAATACGGTATGTAATTGCAACAGGGCTGCAGTGCTGCAGTGCTGGAAGCCGAGCCCGGCTAGCGGCCGACCGCGAGGCGTTCCCGGCGCAGCCGGTCGACCTCCTCGAGCTCCAACGGCTCGAGGGCGTCGACGCCAAGCGCGCGGGCCAACAGCAGATCCGCCAGCTCCGGGTTGCGTGCCAGCGCGGGCCCGTGCATGTAGGTGCTGATCACCGAGCCCTGCACCACGCCCTCCAGTCCGTCACCGACGCCGTTGCCGACACCGTGGGTGACCCGGCCGAGCGGCTTCGCGTCCGCGCCGAGGCTGGTGCCGCCGCGATGGTTCTCGAACCCGGTCAGTGGCTGGGTCAGCCCGTCCAGCAGCGGCCGGGTGATCACCTCGCCGATCGAGCGCTCGGCCTGCGGCGAGGTGGTGACGTCGAGCAGCGACACGCCCTCGACGCGTTCGCCCGCCGAGGTCTCGTACCAGTGTCCGAGCACCTGGATGGCCGCGCAGATCGCCAGCACGGGGGCGCCGCGACCGACCGCCTTCTGCAGACCCGGGTAGCGGGCCAGGTGCCGGGTCGCGAGGCGCTGCGCCGAATCCTCGGCGCCGCCAAGGGTGTACACGTCCAGCGACTCGGGCACCGGATCGGACAGCGTGATCTCGACGATCTCCGCATCGATCCCGCGCATCCGCAGCCGCTGACGCAGGATCAGTGCGTTGCCGCCGTCGCCGTAGGTCCCCATCACGTCGGGCAGCACCAGCCCGATCCGCACCGTCGACTCAGGCATCCCTGTTCTCCTTCGCGATGGCCGTGTTCAGGTCACGGAACGCCGTGTAGTTGGCCAGCACCTCGACCCGCCCGGGCGGACAGGACGCGATGGCGCGCAGTGGGTTCGGCTCCAGGGTGTGCTCGACGCCGGCGTAGGTCAGGCGGACCGCGAGGTCCGTCGCCCGCTCGCCGGACGCCACCACCTTGACGCCCTCGAAGTGCTCGAACCGAACGTCCCACAGCCAGGACAGGTCCTCACCGTCGGGCACCTGACCGTTGACCGCGATGACCAGCCCGTCGACGTCGTGGTCGATCATCGACAGGGCCTCCTGCCAGCCGGCCGGGTTCTTGGCCAGGAGCATCCGAAGCGTGTGTGCGCCGACCTGGACGGTGCTGTAGCGACCGGCGATCTCGCGGACCGAGGCGGCCGCCGCGACGGCGTCCTCTTGGCGCGCGCCGAGTGCGACGGCCGCCGCGACGGCCTGGGCGGCGTTGCCGCGGTTCGCCTTTCCCGGCAGCGTCAGCGACATCGGGATCTTCGATCCGTCCGGGCCGTAGAGATGCTCGTCGTCGAGCCACCAGTCGGGGGTCGGCCGCTCGAAGGAGGTTCCGGTGCTGCGCCAGTGGTTGTAGGCGATGCCCGTCGCGTCGCCGGTGCGCTCCTCCCAGACGATCGGCTCGCCGCTGCGCGGGCAGCTCACCGAGTCGCCCGCCCAGCCGCCGCCCGCCGCGACCCACACCACGTTGGGTGCGTCGTAGGCGGCGGAGGCGACGAGCACGTCGTCGCAGTTGGCGATCACCACGGCGTCGGGATGCCTGGCCAGGCCCGCCCGCAGCTTGCGCTCGATCATGTTGATCTCGCCGACCCGGTCGAGCTGGTCGCGGCTCAGGTTGAGCAGCACGATCGCCTGCGGCTGCAGGGCGTCGCTGACGTGCGGGACGTGCAGTTCGTCGACCTCGATGGCGGCCAGCGACGCGTCCACGTGGGAGCTGAGCGCGGCCACGATGCCTGCGTCCATGTTCGCGCCGTCGGCCTGGGTCGCGACGTCGCCGATGGTGGCCAGCGCCGCCGCCGTCATCCGGGTGGTCGTCGACTTGCCGTTGGTCCCGGTGATCACCACGGTGCGCTTGCCGCGGCCGAGCTGGGTCATCAGGGTGGGGTCGATCTTGAGGGCGATCAGGCCGCCGATCATCGAACCCTTGCCCCGGCCGGCCTTCTGCGAGGCCCAGGATGCCGCGGCCGCGGCGCGCAGCGCGAGGCGTCCGCGCACGGAGAATCGGGTGGCCGGGCGGGTCGCCCCGGAATTACCCGGGCGGGTGGCCCCATCATGACGTGTAGACACGGGCAGAGTTTTCCACACCCGCGGCCACGGTCAGATTCGCGCCGGTTCCGGCGTGGGCATCGTCACTGGACCGGCCGTGGCCGGAGTCGTCGACACGGGCTCGCGCGCGGCGGACGGAGTGGTCGGCCGTGCCATGCCGCCGAGGCAGCCGCCGACCACGACCACCGCGCCGACCAGGGACAGGACGCTCGGCCGCTCGCCGAGCACCAGCCAGGCGGCTCCGATCCCGACGACCGGGACCAGCAGCGAGAACGGTGCGACGACGCCCGCCGGGTAGCGGCTCATCAACGCGGACCACAGCCCGGAGCCGGCGATGGTGCCGAGCAGGACGATGTACGCGAGTCCGGCGAGGGCGGGCCAGCCGTCGGCGCTGAACGAGTCGCCGAGGGCGGACCAGCCCGTGGTCGGGCCCTCGACCGCGGCGGACAGCGCCAGCATGGGAAGCGGCGCCACCACGGTCATCCACAGCGTCAGCCGCAGCGGGTTGTCCGCCCTGGCGAGCCGGTTGCCGAGGTTGCCGAAGGCCCAGCCGAGCGCGGCGAGGAGGGTGAGCAGGACCGGCAGCAGCGCCGCATGCTGGGCACGGTCCCAGCCGATCATCGCCATCCCGCAGACCGCGACCGCGATCCCGAGCAGCTGGCGACGGCTCACGTGCTCGCGCATCAGCAGCGCACCGAGCAGGACGGTGAACGGCGCCGAGGCCTGCAGCACGAGGGAGGCCAGCCCGGTCGGCATGCCGGTGTTCATCGCCCAGAACAGGAACCCGAACTGCGCAACGCCGAATCCGAACCCGTACAGCAGGAGCCAGCGCAGCGGCACGTTCGGCCGTGGCACGAAGAGCACAACGGGGATCGCGATCACCAGGAACCGCAACGCCGCGAAGAAGAACGGCGGGAAGTGATCGAGTCCGGCGCGGATCGCGAGGAAGTTCAGTCCCCACAGCAGCGCGACGGTCAGTCCGAGGGCTCGATCACGGTTGGTCATGCCGTCAATCGTGAGCGAGCGAAAGTATCAGAACAATCGAATATAAATGGACGGTTGATGTAGTTCTTCTACATCAACCGTCCATGGAAGGTGAGCCGTCGGCTATCGGGCGAGTGCCTGTTCGTGCACGCCCTGCACCGCGCGGCCGGAGGGGTCGGCCATCGCGGCGAACTCCGGGTCCCACTCGAGTGCGGCGGGGGTGGAGCAGGCGATGGACTTGCCGCCGGGCACGGTGGCCGCGCAGGCCTCGCCGGGGAAGTGCTGGGCGAAGATCCGCCGGTAGAGGTAGGCCTCCTTGGTCTCCGGCGTGTTGTGCGGGAACAGTTGCGCGGCGGACGCGAGCTCGGCATCGGTGACCACGGCCTCGGCGTGGTCCTTGAGTCCGTCGATCCAGCCGTAGCCGACGCCGTCGCTGAACTGTTCCTTCTGCCGCCACAGGATCTGCTCGGGCAGGGCCCCGTCGAACGCCTCGCGCATGACGGCCTTCTCGATCCGGCCCCCGCCTGCCATCTTGTGGGCGGCGTCCATGCTCATCGCGGTGTCGAGGAACTCCAGGTCCAGGAACGGCACCCGCGCCTCCACACCCCAGGCCATCATCGACTTGTTCGCGCGCAGGCAGTCGTAGCTGTGCAGGGCATCGAGCTTGGCGACGGTCTCCTCGTGGAAGGCCTGCGCCGACGG
>NZ_JMLO01000016.1:0-115085 GCF_000686785.1 Rhodococcus sp. UNC363MFTsu5.1 | reverse complement strand
GCGGGCAAGGACATCAAGAAGAACGGCAAGTACTCCGTCCAGTACCAGGACACCCAGCTCGAGATCCAGAACTGCGGCGGCTTCGCCCAGGCCCGCTCCTACACGGTGGTCGAGATCGTCGGCAACGACTACTCGAAGACCACCCTGTACGGCCAGCCCTTCAGCATCGGCTAGCAAGGCGGCTTCGCCCCACGTGCGCGCGTCACACCCCATCGAGCGGTACAGCGCGCGCACAGTCCACGCCAGACTTTTCTTGAAACCCGAACCCTCAAAGGTGAATTCATGAACGCCAGCACCACCGGCCTGCGCCGCGGGCTGCAGACCGCCGCCGTCGGCAGCGCCGCCGCCATCGCTCTCGGCTTCTTCTCCGCAGGCGCGGCGAACGCCGACACCCTCGTCCCGCTGCCCGACGGCTCGATCACCGAGACCCTCGTCGACGGCACCGTCGTCACCATCACCCGCACCGGCGAGACCGCCAACATCTCCCCGTCGATGGGCTCGACCCCACTGCACCGCAACGTGTGGGTCTCCGGCTCGACCAAGGTCGAGGTCTCAAACGGCGGCAGCGGCACCATCCAGCCCGGCTACATCGTCGCCTGCCAGCTCACCCTCGGCGGCAAGTCCGGCACCGACGGCGGCATGAGCACCACCTGGGCCGACCCCGACGGCGCCGCCAAGCAGACCGCCAAGACCGCGGGCAACCTGTCCATCGGCCCCGGCCAGGCCGTGGACTACAAGATCCTCGACCTCGAACTCGCCGACCCCTTCGGCGCCGAACAACACCGCGCCGCCAACCCCTACAAGGGCAAGGGCAGCGTCACCTGGGCCGACTCCACCCTCGGGGTCAGCGGCTGCGCCGGCTACGCCCAGGCCCGCTCCTACGTGAAGGTCACCGTCAACACCGCCAACGTCACCGGCAACGTCACCCTCTGGGGCCAGCCCTTCAGCATCGGCTGACACCACCCCCAACGCACCCGGTCCCCTCGGCCGCGCCCCTCACGCGACCGAACCCGGGTGGGCGCCGCGCTCGTCGGCGCCGCGGCTCCTGGTCTGCCCCCCGGCCCATGAATCGCGGCACCACGACCCGGCCACAACGCGACTGTGCGCGAGGTTCTCCACGAACCTCGCGCACAGTCGTGTCTCACACCGCTACCCGAGCACCAGCGAGTCACCGTCGACCGAGACGTTCACCGGCACCGTGTCGCCGTCGTGAATCTCCCCGGCCAGCAACAGCTTCGCGAGCTGGTCGCCGATCGCCTGCTGGATCAGTCGGCGCAGCGGTCGGGCGCCGTACAGCGGGTCGTATCCGCGGTGCGCCAGCCACTCCTTCGCCGGCCCCGACACCTCCAGGCTCAACCTGCGGGCCGCGAGCCGCTTCGCCAGCTGCCCGAGCTGGATGTCGACGATCGACTCCAGCTGCTGCTCCGAGAGCGGATCGAAGATCACCACGTCGTCGAGCCGGTTGATGAACTCCGGCTTGAACGCGTGCCGCACCGCGTCCATCACCTGCTCCCGGGTGCCACCGGCGCCCAGGTTCGAGGTGAGGATCAGGATGGTGTTGCGGAAGTCGACCGTTCGGCCCTGACCGTCCGTCAGGCGCCCCTCGTCGAGCACCGCCAGCAGGATGTCGAACACATCCGGGTGCGCCTTCTCGACCTCGTCGAACAGCACCACGGTGTACGGCCGCCTGCGGACCGCCTCGGTGAGCTGACCGCCCTGGTCGTAGCCGACGTATCCCGGAGGAGCACCGACCAGCCGGGCCACGGAGTGCTTCTCGCTGTACTCGCTCATGTCGATCCGGACCATCGCCCGCTCGTCGTCGAACAGGAAGTCCGCCAACGCCTTCGCCAGCTCGGTCTTGCCGACACCCGTGGGGCCGAGGAACAGGAACGATCCGGTCGGCCGGTTCGGATCGGCGACCCCTGCCCGCGCACGACGGACCGCATCGGACACCGCGATCACCGCTTCGTCCTGGCCGACGACCCGCTTGCCCAGCTCCGATTCCATCCGGAGCAGCTTGGCGGTCTCGCCCTCCATCATCCGGCCCGCGGGGATGCCGGTCCACGCCGACACCACATCGGCGACGTCGTCGGGCCCGACCTCCTCCTTGAGCATCACGTCACCGTCGCTGGCGCCGCCGGAAGCCTCGACCGCGGCGTCGAGCTTGCGCTCCAGCTCGGGGATCCGGCCGTACCGCAGCTCGGCCGCCTTGCCCAGGTCGCCGTCCCGCTCGGCCCGATCCGACTCGCCGCGAAGCGCTTCCAGCTGTTCCTTGATCTCGCGGACGGAATCGATGGCCTGCTTCTCGTTCTGCCACCTGGTGCTCAGCTGACCCAGCTTCTCGCGGTCGTCGGCGAGTTCTTGGCGCAGCTTGACCAACCGGGCCTTGGACGCCTCGTCGGTCTCCTTCTCGAGCGCCATCTCCTCGATCTCGAGCCGTCGCACCGTGCGCTCGACCTCGTCGATCTCGACGGGCCGGGAGTCGATCTCCATGCGCAGCCGCGAGGCCGCCTCGTCGACCAGGTCGATCGCCTTGTCCGGCAGGAACCGGGAGGTGATGTATCGGTCCGAGAGTGTCGCGGCCGCAACGAGAGCCGAGTCGGTGATGCGCACGCCGTGGTGCACCTCGTAGCGCTCCTTCAGGCCGCGCAGGATGCCGACGGTGTCCTCCACCGACGGCTCCCCGACCAGCACCTGTTGGAAGCGGCGCTCCAGGGCGGCGTCCTTCTCGATGTACTTGCGGTACTCCTCGAGGGTGGTGGCGCCGACCATCCGCAGCTCACCGCGGGCGAGCATCGGCTTGATCATGTTGCCCGCGTCCATCGCCGACTCGCCGGTCGCGCCCGCACCGACGATCGTGTGCAGCTCGTCGATGAAGGTGATCACCTGACCGGCCGAGTTCTTGATGTCGTCCAGGACGGCCTTGAGCCGCTCCTCGAACTCGCCGCGGAACTTGGCGCCCGCGACCATCGAACCGAGGTCGAGGGAGACGACGGTCTTGCCGCGCAACGATTCCGGGACGTCGCCGGCCACGATGCGCTGGGCGAGACCCTCCACGATGGCGGTCTTGCCGACGCCGGGCTCGCCGATGAGCACCGGGTTGTTCTTGGTGCGGCGGCTGAGCACCTGCACGACCCGTCGGATCTCGGTGTCGCGGCCGATGACGGGGTCGAGCTTGCCCGCCCTGGCGGCCTCGGTGAGATCGGTGCTGTACTTCTCCAGCGCCTGATAGGTGCCCTCGGGGTCGGGGCTGGTCACGCGGGCGCTGCCGCGCACGGCGGTGAAGGCCTCACGCAGCGCCTGCGGGGTGGCCCCGTGGCCGACAAGGAGTTTCGCGACGTCGGAGTCCCCGGAGGCCAACCCGACAAGGACGTGCTCGGTGGAGACGTACTCGTCGTCGAGCTCGGTGGCCAGGTGCTGGGCGGCGGTGAGCGCGGCGAGCGCCTCGCGGCCGAGCTGAGGCGTGGTGGTGGCCCCGGTGGTCTGCGGCAGCCGGTCCACGATCGCCTGGGCCTCGCGGTGCACGGCGGTCGGGTCGACGCCCACCGCCTTGAGCAGCGGGGCGGCGATGCCGTCGGTCTGGTCTAGCAGCGCGGCGAGCAGGTGCGCCGGACGGATGTCCGGGTTGCCCGCGGCGGAAGCAGACTGCAAGGCAGCGGTCAGCGCCGCCTGAGTCTTGGTGGTCGGAGAGAACGAGTCCACTGGTCACCCCTTCGGAAGACGTCGGTCGTCGCCGTCGAGCCTATGCAGGGCCACTCGGCGTTGTCACATGTTCCAACGCCCCAAAGGTTGAGTCTGTTCCGCTCAAGTTTGGGAATCTTGGGGTTGATGCGGTGTCGCTGGTCACAGCCCGAGGTCGACGCGATACCGCTCGAGCCGCTCCACGAGCTCCGTGGGGTGCGCCAGGGCGGGCAGGTGACCGCTGTCCATCTCGTCGGGCGTGATCCCCAGCCGTTCGCGCACGACCCGACGCTGGAACTCGGCGGGGAACATGCGGTCCTGCCGACACAGCAGGAACCGCGTCGGCACGTCCGGCCAGGCGGGCAGCGGCCACGGCTTACGGAACGGCGTCTCGGACTGTTCCCGTACCCCGCCCGCCAGCACCGCCGGGAACAGCTCCGGCGGCACGTCGTGCAGGAATCTCGTGACCGGGTCGAACTCCGCGTCGGGGTCGCGGCCGTCCGCCACGTCCTGCGCGCGGCGGGCCGCCTTCTGCCCCGTGTTCGCCCACCAGTCGCCCGGCGCCTCCCCCGGAGCCGGGACCATCGCCGCGACCATCACCATCAGCGACACCGGCACCCGCTCGCAGACCAGCGGCGCGGTGAACCCGGCCATCGACTGCGCAACCAGGATCACCCCGGTGCGGTGGCCGATCGCGTCGACCACCGCGTCGGTGTACTCCGCGAGACCTGCCGAGTCGTCGTCGCACGGCAGGTCCGGCGTCACCACGTCGTGCCCGGCAGCACGCAGCGGGGGCGCCACGAACTGCCAGTACGACGAGTCGGACCCGGCTCCGGGGATCAGCACGTAGGTGGCCATGGGCCGACGCTACGCCCGCGATCGCGCTACACCGCGCGTGCCGCGCCCTCCCAGTACTTCGCCCGCAGCGCCTTCTTGTCCAGCTTGCCCAGCGGGGTCAGCGGCAGCGCGTCGACGAAGTCGACCGTCTTCGGCGCGTGCACCGCACCCTTCGCGGCCTTCACCCGCTCGACCAGCTCGGCGACCTCCACCGTCGCGCCCGCGCGCAGGACCACGCAGGCCTTGACTGCCTCGCCCCACTTCTCGTCCGGCACACCGACAACGGCGACCGACGCGACCGCGGGGTGACCGGAGATGACGTCCTCGATCTCCCGGGGGAAGACGTTGAAGCCGCCGGTGATGATCATGTCCTTCTTGCGGTCGACGATGTACAGGAAGCCGTCCTTGTCCGCGCGGGCGACGTCGCCGGTGTGCAGCCAGCCGCCGCGCAGCGCCTCGGCCGTCTCGGCCGGCTTCTTCCAGTAGCCCTGCATGACCAGCGGGCCGCGCACGCAGATCTCGCCGAGCTCGCCGCGGGGCACCTCGTTCAGGTCGTCGTCGAGCAGGCGCACGTCCAGCCACGGCACCGGACGCCCACAGGAGGCCAGCCGCTCGAGGTTGGCGGGGTCGTGCTCCTCCTTGCGCATCACCGTGATGGTCATGCCGCACTCGGACTGACCGAAGTACTGGAAGAAGATCGGGCCCAGCTTCTCGATGCCCTCGACCAGGCGCGCGGGCGACATCGCCGCCGCGCCGTAGTACAGCGTCTGCAGGCTGGAGAGGTCGCGCTTGGCCAGGTCCGGGTGGTCGAGCAGCATGTAGATCATCGTCGGCACGAGCATCGTCACCGTGATCTTGTGCTTCTCGATCGCCTCGAGGACGGCGCCCGGCTCGAACGCGGGCAGCACCACCAGCGCACCACCGCGCATCAGCGTGGGCACGAAGAACGCCATGCCCGCGTGTGAGAGCGGGGTGCAGGCGAGGAAGCGCATCTCGTCCGGCCACTGCCACTCGGCCATCTGGATCTGCGGCAGCGTCACGCCCGACTGGAACGTGTTGATCACGCCCTTCGGCTTGCCGGTGGTGCCGCCGGTGTAGACGATGCTGCTCGGGTCGGTACCGGCCACCTTCGCGGCGACCAGCCGCTCGGGGACGAAATCGCCCACCAGGGCCAGCAGGTCGACCCCGACCTCGGACGGGCCGAGCGAGAAGAAGTTCTTCAGCGACGGCACCGAGGCCTTGAGCTCCGCCGCGCGCCCCTCGAACGCGGTGGGATCGAAGATCAGCGTCTCGATCTCGGAGTCCTCGAGGATGTAGCGGTGATCGTCGAGCGAGCCCATCGGCGCCAGCGCGGTGTTGCGGCAGCCGAGGATCATCGTGGACCCGACGCTGATGAGCACCTCGGGCCGGTTCTTCGAGAGCATCGCGACCGTGGAGCCCGTGCCGATGCCGAGGGACTGCAGCGCCTGCACGAAGCAGCTGATCTGGTCGCGCATCTGCCCACCGGTGAGCACCACGTCCCCGAGGTAGAGGGCGGGGCGGTCCGCGTTGCGCTCCAGCGCAGTGATCAGCAGGTCCGCGGTGTACTGCGGGCGGTGCAGGTCGGCGAGCTCGTCGGTGGTCATTTCTTCTCCGCTCTGACTGGGGGGCACGGCTGGCGGCCGCGGCCGTGCGCGTGGCACGCCTCACATTAGAACGCAAACTGACACATGTTCTAGTGGCAATCGCATTTGTGCAGGTGCCAACCCCGTCGCGATACCCTCTGGGCATGCAGAACACGGGTGTCGAAGAGCAGGTGTGGACCGCGACGGTGGTGGAGCATCATCGGCTGCGCGCCGACCTCGCGGTCGTGCGGTTGGAGGGCGAGTACGTCCCGTTCACCGCGGGGCAGTCGGTCTCGGTGACCGTGCCGCAGAACCCGCGGGTCTCGCGGCGCTACTCCCCCGCGCTGCCGCCCTCACTCGACGGCAAGCTCGAGTTCCACGTCAGGACCGTGCCCGCTGGCTGGATCAGCGGCGCGATCGTCGGCGACACCGCCCCCGGCGACCAGTGGCAGATCAGCGAGCCGAGCGGACGCCTGTCGGTGGACGATTCGGGTCGGGACGTGGTGATGGTCGCGGGCGGCACCGGGCTCGCCCCGTTCCGCTCGATCATCCTCGAGCTCGCGCGGCGCCCGCGGCCGCCTCGGGTGTACCTGTTCGTCGGCGGCCGTCACCCGCGCGACCTCTACGGCTCCGACATGCTGTGGATCCTGGCCCAGCAGCTGGACTGGCTGACCGTGGTGCCGGTCGTGGAGAACGTGCAGGACCCCGAGTGGGCCGACGAATGGTACGAGCACACCCGGGTGGACATCGGCTACGGCCCCGACGACATCATCGCGGGCACGCTCGCCGAGGTCGTCAGCTCGTACGGCGCCTACACCGACCACCAGGTGCTGGTCTGCGGCTCCCCCGCCATGGTCCGCTTCACCCTGCGCGCCCTCATCGACAGCGGAACCCCCGCGGGCGCAATCCAGTTCGAATAGGCGCTCCGCGCCTGTGAGTCCTTTTGGTCCCCATATGGGCCAGAAGGACTCACGGGCGGCGGAGCCGCCTAGCGCCTGGTGCTGCCGGCGTCGACCGGGAGCGACACCGAGGTGATGTAGCGCGCCTCGTCGGAGGCCAGGAACAGCGCGGCGTTCGCGACGTCCACCGGTTCGACCCACGGGATCTCGAGCAGGTTCATCGTGGCGGCCGACTCGGCGAACTCCTCGCGCGTCGGCGGCCGGTCCAGATCGGGTCGGAACTTCGTCCGCACCGCGTCGTTCTGGATCATCGGGGTGTCGACGTTGGTGGGGTGCACCGTGTTGACACGCACCTTGTGCGGCGCCAATTCCTTTGCCATCGAACGCATCAGCCCGACGACGCCGTGCTTGGCGGCGGTGTAGTGGGCGACACCGACCAGGCCGCGCAGCCCGGCGATCGAGCTGGTGAGGATCATCGAGCCGCCGCCCCGCTCGATCAGGTGCGGGGCCGACACCGCGCAGGTCTGCCACACCCCGGTCAGGTTCACGTCCAGCATGGTCTTCCAGGTCTGCTCGTCGAGGTCGAGCGCCGGGGCCGAGGAGGTGATGCCCGCGGTGGCACAGACGATGTCGAGACCGCCGAACGCCGCGACTCCCGCGTCCACCGCAGCGGACAGCGCCGCCCGGTCGCGCACGTCGACCTCGAAAGTCTCTATCCGACTGCCTGTTTCGCGGACGAGCGCTGCGGTCTCGGCGAGGTCCGCCGCGCTCGACGGCGGCGTGACCACCGTGTCGACCGGCCCGCACAGGTCGACGGCGATCACGTCGGCGCCCTCCTGCGCGAACCGCAGTGCCTGCGCCCGGCCGATGCCGCGGGCCGCGCCGGTCACCAGCGCGACCTTGCCGGCCACCCGTCCACTCGGAGTAGTCCCCGCTCGCGTCATCGTCACACCTTCTGCGTCAGGCCGGCGTCGACCACCAGCTCGGTTCCGGTGATGTACCGGGCTTCGTCGGATACCAGGAAGAGCAGGGCGTTGCTGACGTCGACGGATTCCACCCACGGCACCGGCAGCAGGTGGTTGCGGGCCAGTACCTCCATCACGTCCTCAGCGGTGGGCTCGGCCAGGTCCGGCCGCAGCCGGGCGAAGGTCGCGGGGTTCAGCGTCATCGCGGTGCCGACCGCGCCGGGCAGCAGGGCGTTGACGCGGATCGACTTCGGCCCCAGCTCATTCGCGAGTGTCCGCATCAGCCCGATGACGGCGTGCTTGCTCGCCGAGTAGTGGGCGGCGCCCGCGACGGCCTTGATACCCGCCGTCGAGCTGACGATGACCACCGACCCGCCCTCGGCGCCGATCGACGGGGCCGCGGCCTTGATCGTGTGCCAGACCCCGGTCAGGTTGATGTCGAGGGAGCGCTGCCACACCGGGGCGTCGATGGTCCAGGCCGGGCCCGGGTTGTCGCAGACGCCCGCGTTCGCGACCACGACGTCGAGCCGGCCCAGCTCGGCCACGCCCGCGTCCACACCCGCCTGCACCGCGGCGAGGTCACGCACGTCCGCCCCGGCCACCGCCGTCCGCCTACCCGTCGCGGCCACCAGCCGGGCGGTCTCCGCCAGGTCGGCCGCCGCGCCTGGGAGGTCCATCGCGATGATGTCCGCACCCTCCTCGGCGAGACGGACCGCATGGATGCGTCCCATTCCGTTGCCGGCGCCGGTGATGAGCGCGACCTTGCCCGCCATACGAGACATCGGTGTCCCCTTCCACGTCTACTGCCGACGCTAAGGGGCAGGCCGCGGGGCTGACACACGCTCTCCCGCGCAGCGGGAGGTCCTGGCGAACTCCGCCTGCCGCGGTCGGTTTCGGGGCAGTATTCGACCGATCCGACGACCAGAAAGGCACACCGTGCACACCGCTTTCATCCGCGTGAAGGTCGCCCCTGCCGCGGCCGACCGGGCGGCGCTCGCCATGCTCGCGCTGGTCGAGCCGACGCTCGCCGAACCCGGTTGCGTCACGTACGAGTTCTACCGCGATCACGACGATCCGTCGCTGTTCCTGTGTTTCGAACACTGGCAGTCGCGTGAGGCGCTCGACGACCACGGCTCCACACCGCACGTCACCGCGTTCCTCGCCGAGTTCGGACCGGCGATCGAGCGCTGGGAGTCCAACCACGCCAGCGCGTTGGCCTGACACCCGCGCCGACCGCGTCCCCGCCAGCAGGGGCACGGTCGGCGTTGGTGCTAGCCGACCCGCCCGAAGTACGCGTCCCGCAGGACCGCGAGGTCGTCGATGTCACCGGCATCGGCGTCCATCACCACCCGCCCGATGTCGAGCACCGTGACGTGGTCGGCCACACTCATCGCCGCCTCGACCGCCTGCTCGACGAGCAGCACCGCCAGCCCGGCCTCCTTGAGCACGTTCACCCGCTCCATCACCTCGTTGACGATCACCGGCGCCAGACCGCCGGACGGCTCGTCGAGCAGCAGCAGCGTCGGCTCGGCCATCAGCGCCTGTCCGATGGCCAGCATCTGTTGCTGGCCACCGGACATCGAGCCCGCGAGCAGGCCGCGCTTCTCGCCGAGGATCGGGAACAGGTCGTAGATCCGCGCCACCTCCTGCTTGAGCGCGGACCGCCGCATCTTGCGGACGTAGCCGCCGAGGATCAGGTTCTGCTCGACGGTCTGCCGGTGGAAGACCCGCTTGCCCTCCTGGACGTATGCGATGCCCCGACGGACCCGCTGGTGTGCGGGCAGCCGGGAGATGTCCTGGCCGTCGAACTCGACGGAGCCCGCGGAGACCTTGTTCAGCCCGGAGATGGCGCGCAGGGTGCTGGTCTTGCCCGCCCCGTTGCGACCGAGCAGCGCCGTCACCTTGCCGGGCCACACATCGATCGAGACGTCCCAGACCACCCGCAGGTCGCCGTACCCGGACTCCAGGTTCCGCACGCTCAGTAGCGGTTTCGTGGTGGCTGCGGTCATGACTTCACCTCCGTGGACATCGCGGCCTCCTCGTCGGCGATGGTGCGCGCACCACCCGCCTCGACACTGACACCGAGGTACTCGCTGAGCACCCTCGGGTTCTGCTCGATCTCGGCCGGGCTCCCGTCCGCGATGACGGCCCCCTGGGCGAGCACCACGATGCGGTTCGCGAGCTCGAGGACGAGCCGGAAGTTGTGCTCCACCAACACCACCGTGGCGCCGGCGTCGCGCAGGTCGCGGATCAGATCCGCGAGCCGCTCGACCTCGTCCTCGTCCAGGCCGGAGGCCACCTCGTCGAGCAACAGCACCCGGGGCCCCGCGACAACGGAGCGCGCCACCTCGAGCAACCTGCGCATGCCGAGCGGCAGCGCGGTGGCCGTCTCGTCACGCAGGTGCGACATCCCGACCATCTCGAGCGCGCGCTCGGCCTCGGCGAGGTCGGCGGCGCGCACCCTGCGGTACCGCGGCAGCCGCAGCACGGTGGCGAACATCGACACCCGGTCCGTGCTGTACCGGCCCGAGGCCACCGCCTCCAACACGGTCACGTGCTCGGGGATGTTCGGGGTCTGGAAGGTCCTGGCGACCCCGACCCTGGCCACCCGGTCGGAGGACTGCCCCTGTACCTCGTTGTCGCCGACCAGGATCCGGCCGGAGTCCGGCTTGTAGAACCCGCAGATCATGTTCAGCATGGTGGTCTTGCCCGACCCGTTCGGACCGATCAGCGCGGTCACCTGACCGGGCTCGGCGGTCAGCGAGGCGCCGTCGAGGGCCTGGTTGCCGCCGAACGCCTTGGCGATGCCCTCCACGACCAGTCGCTCGCCCACGATCGGGTCGACGGCCGGTCGCGTTCCCTCGGCCGCGGGAGCGGCCGCGTGTGCACCGGTCAGTCCCGCCGCCCGGTCCAGCCGCGCCATCGCCGCCTTCCCGAGTTTCGCCAGGCCGCCACTGAGCAGCACGCCACCGACGATGAGGAACCCGCCGTAGAAGACCAGGGCGTACTCCTGGAAGTCCGCGGACTGATTGGGACCGAGCTGCATGATCGCCGCGCCGACCACCGCGCCGTAGACGCTGGCGGCGCCACCGAGGATGCAGGCCGCGAGAACCGCTGTGGCGAAGGTGAACCCGAACGCCTCCGGCGAGATGTACATGTCGATGTTCGCGAACAGGGCGCCCGCGAGTCCGGCCGGGAACGCGCCGATCGCGTAGCCGAGCAGCTTCATCCGGAACACCGAGACGCCGACCGACGAGGCCAGCACCGGGCTCTGCTTGAGGGTGCGGAACGCGATGCCGTGGCGGGACACCACGAGGTTGCGCATCACCGCGAACCAGGCGATCGTGACGACCACGACCACCAGGTAGTACTCGTTGTTCTCGGGGTCGAGGACGTGGCCGAACAGGGTGGCGGGCTCGAGCCCGCTCAGGCCGTTGCGCCCGCCGGTGGTCTCGCCGAACACCGCGATGATGTCGGGCACGAGCAGAACCAGGAAGAACGAGGTCATGGCCAGCGACCAACTGCCGAGTCGCAGACCGGGGATGCCGGTCACGATGCCGACCGCCAGCGCGACCAGGCCCGCCGCGACGAGCTGCAGCACGATGTCGGTGTAGCCCGCGATGGACATCAGGCCTGCCGTGTAGGCGCCTGCCGCGTACATCGCGGCCTGGCCGAGCGCGAGTTCGCCTGCGTAGCCAAGGCTCAGGCTCAACCCGCTGACCACCAGGGCGAGGATGCAGGCGAGCTGCACCTGCCTGGTCATCGCGAAGTCGAGCCCGAGCGCGGGCAGGAACAGCACGAGGACGGCGAGGGCGAGCGGATAGCTCCAACTCGGTACCGCCCGAAGGGAACGCCAGATCTGCATGTCACACCACCCGTTCCCGTACCCGGCCGAACAACCCGGCCGGCCGAACCATGAGGATCGCGATCAGCACCACGAACACCGCGATGTTGCTGTACTGGCTGCCCAGTTCGAGCGCCGCGAAGGACTCGACCAGACCGACCGTGAGACCACCGACCAGTGCGCCGGGCAGGGAGCCGAAGCCGCCGATGGCCAGCGCCACGAAGCCCTTGATCGCCAGCACGGAACCGAGCGTGGCCACCGCGAACGTCTTGGGCCCCACGAAGAGTCCGAGGAACCCGGCGAGCGCACCCGATGCGGCGAAGGCCCCGAGCGCGAGCGCGCGGACGTTCACCCCGCGCAGCATGGCGGCCTCCCGGTCCTCGGAGATGCCGAGCAACGCGAGACCGGTGACGGTCTTCTTACTGACCTGGCTGAGCAGCACCACGAGCACGATCGCGAGCACCAGCAGCGCGATCTCGACCGGGTAGGTGCGCCCGCCGAGCAGGGTGATCGCGTCGTTGGAGCCGAAGAACGGCACGGTCAACGGTTCGCTGCCCCAGATGAGCTGTGTCGCACCGCCTATGAGGGTCGCGGCTCCCAATGTCGTGACCAGTTGGTTCTGGTGGTCGTGTACCGGCCGGACGGCGATGATCTCCTCGAGTCCGGCGAGGATCATCACCGTCACGGTCGCCATCACGGCGACGACGAGAACCGGCAGCTTCAGCGTCACCAGGCCGGTGTACGCGACGAAGGTGCCGACCATCATCAGCTGCGCCTGCGCGAAGTTGAAGGTGTTGGACGAGATGAAGACGATGTTGTAGCCGATCGCCACGAGCGTGTAGACAGCGCCGAGTGCGAGACCCGACCAGACAATGGTCACCGCGAGCTCCTCTCGGTGGTGCGGCCGCGGGCGGCCGCACCACCGTCATCGTTCAGGGGATGGACGGGTCAGGCGGCCGGGTTGCCGTACTGGCCGTTGAGCAGCTTGCTCGGCGGCACGAACCGGTAGCCGTCGTCCTCCAGGTTGGGCGCGTGCGATTCCGCCGAGTAGTGGTACCGCGGCAGGAAGGCCGTCTTGGCGCTGTCGAGGACCTCCTGGTTCTCCAGCGCCTCGGCGAGCGCCGTTGCGTCCGTGGTGGATCCGACCTTGGCCGCGGCCGCCGCGACCAGGCCGAACGGGTCGTAGTTGTCGGCGAGGATCAGCGTCGACGGGATCTGCCCCATCCCGGCCATGGTGGTGACCATGGCGTTGACCGCCGCGTCGTTCGCGTCGTAGACGGTGCTCGGGAACACCTGCATCACGAGGTTCGCGGTGGCGGGAGTGCCGAGGACCCCCTCCGGCGCGGGCTTGGCGACCAGCGCGGTGCCCGAGACCGAGGTGTTGCCGATCAGCGGGATGTTCCAGTCCAGGCGCTGCAGGCTCGTCAGCAGGTAGCCGAGCGGCGCCCCGTAGGCGTCGACGACCAGCGCCTGCGCGCCCTTGTTCTTGAGCGACTGGAGCTGGGCGGTCATGTCGAGGGCCGCGATGTCGTATTCCTCGGAGCCTGCCGCGCTCACGCCCTCCGCGGCGAGGGAGGACTCCATCGCCTTGCCGAAGGCCTCGCCGTAGGCGCTGCTGCCGTGGATGACACCGACCTGCTGGTACCCCTTGCTCTTCGCGTGCCGCGCGATCGAGGACGCGTAGTCGGAGGGCGATGGCGACAGGTCGAAGTTGAGCGGGAATTCCTCGGGGTCGGAGGAGTTCTCGGTGGGCCCGACGTTGAACGAGAGGATCTTGTTCTGCTTGAGGATCGGCAGGGTCGCGGCCGAGAGCGTGGACGGGCCCGAGTTGAGGTAGAGGTCCGGCTTGTTGCCGGAGGCGATCGCCTCGCGCAGGTTCGAGACGGCCTTGGTGGCGTCGCCGCCGTCGTCGACGACGGTGAGTTCGACCTGCCGGCCGCCGATTCCGCCGTTGCCGTTGACGGCCTCGACCCCGGCCTTCGCCGCGAGAATCGAGGTCTGGGAGTTCGCCGCGAGGGCGCCCTGGCCGCTGATCGCGCCGGTGACGAGCACCCGGTAGGGGCCGTCCGATCCACTCTCGGAGCCGGAGCTCGATCCGGAACAACCCGCGAGCGCGACCGCGGACACGGCCAGCGCTGCCACGAGAGCGGAGTGCCGATTCTTCATGCAGATCTCCTCAAGTTGAATAAGCAAGCATTTGCTTGGCAAGCAACGCTATGGATCCAACCGGGTGACGTCAATCACTTTCCCACTAGCCGGGACCTGAAAGATATTGATATGCAACGGTTTTGATATGTCGCGCTGCGGACACGACGAAGCGCTGGATGTCATCCCCACGACACCCAGCGCCTTCGTCGGCCTAATGGCCGGGTCGTACCGTCCCTACCTGCCGTCAGGCACTCGCCTCGATGACCTCGAACCCCTTGTACCCGGCGGCCGCGACCTCGGCAATGATCTCGCCATAGGCGCCGAATCCGCCGATGAACGGCATGAACACGCGCGGCTTCCCGGGGATGTTCGCGCCCATGTACCACGAGTTCGCGGTCGGCAGCAGCGTCTGCGCGGCCCGATCGGAGCACTCCTGCACCCAGGCGGCGGCCGCCTCGGGGGTGGCCTCGATCGCCACCGCGCCCCGCTCGTCGAGGTGGGCGATGGCGTCCGCCACCCAGTTCACGTGCAGCTCGGAGTGCAGCACCATGTTCGCCAGCACGGACACGCTGCCGGGGCCGGTCATGTTGAACAGGTTCGGGAAGCCGGCCACGCCGAGGCCGAGGTAGGTCTTCGGGCCCTCGGCCCACGCCTGCTTGAGGGTCTGGCCGTCGCGACCGACGATGTTCAGCTTCTCCATCGACCCGGTCATCGCGTCGAACCCGGTCGCGAGGATCAGCGCATCGATCTCGTAGTGCTCGTCGGCGGTGCGCACGCCCGCCGCGTCGATGCTCTCGATCGGCGTCGCCTTGAGGTTCACCAGCGTGACGTTGTCGCGGTTGTAGGTCTGGTAGTAGTTGGCGTCCGTGCAGATCCGCTTGGTGCCGATCGCGTGGTCCTTCGGGATGAGCAGCTCCGCGATCTCCGGATCGTCGATCACCGCGCGGACCTTCTCCTCCCAGAAGGCGCGGGCGGTGTCGTTGGACTCGGCGTTGGTCACCTGGTCCGGGAAGGTCTTGCTGTACAGCACGCCGCCGAGCTGCCAGCGCTTCTCGTAGGCCTCGCGCCGCTCCTCCTCCGACGCCTCCAGCGCCGACTTCGGATGCGCCTGGTGGGGCGAGCCGCCGCCGCTGAGGAACGAGAGCCGACGACGCTCGCGGTAGTTCGCCTTCTGCGCGGCGCGGTCCTCGTCGCTGAGCGGCACGTTGCCCGCGGGCACGCTGTAGTTGGCGCTGCGCTGGAACACGTAGAGCTGCTCGGCCTGCTTAGCGACCTCGGGGATGGTCTGGATTCCGGAGGAGCCGGTGCCGATCACGCCGACCCGCTTGCCGGTGAAGTCGACGCCCTCGTGCGGCCAGTGTGCGGTGTGGTAGACGCCGCCGTCGAAGGAATCGAGGCCCTCGATCGCGGGGATGTTCGCGTTCGACAGCGGACCGACCGCGAGGATGACGAAGCGCGCGGACACGGCGTCGCCCGCGTCGGTGCGGATCTCCCACCGCAGCGTCTGCTCGTCGAGCGCGATGTCGGTGACCCGGGTGCCGAACGTGATGTCGCGACGGAGGTCGTACCGGTCCGCGACGTGGTTGACGTACTCCAGGATCTCGGGCTGGGTGGCGTACTTCTCGCTCCAGTTCCACTCCTGCTCGAGCTCGGGGTCGAACGAGTAGGAGTAGTCGACGCTCTCGACGTCGCAGCGCGCGCCCGGGTAGCGGTTCCAGTACCAGACGCCGCCGACCCCGTCGCCCGCCTCGAACACCCGCACCGACAGCCCGTCGCCGCGGAGCTTGTGGAGCGCGTAGAGACCCGCGAAGCCGGCGCCGACGACGACCACGTCGACATCGGCGGCTGTGTCGGCCTGAGGGGAAGGGGTCCCTGCGGACGAAGCTGACTGGGCGCTCACGGTGACTGCCTTTCGCTGGAGACTCTCTCTCCAGCGACGCTATTTCGGCGGCCTCACCGAGGCATACCGCCCCTCCCGCTGACCGGGCGGTGCGTTGGCCCTCGGGCGGATCAGTACAGCGGGTCGTGCCGCATGTTCTCGACCGGCACGCCCTTGGCCTGCAGCCGGAACTTGGCGGTCTGGATGGTCGAGGCGGACCCGACGATCTGGATGTCGTGGTTCGACCAGTCACCGAAATCGGCTGCGACGGCGCTGACCTTGCCGGTGATCCGCTTGTACATGCCCGCGGGCGGCGTCGGGATCGGGTCGAGGTGCCACCACGGGTTGGTGTCCTCCTCGGAGACCGGGACGACGGTGAGCCACGGGTTGGTCAGCGACAGCTGCCACAGGGTCTCGATGTCGTACAGGTCGCACGGGTAGTTGCCGCCGACGAACACGTGCACGTTCGGGTTGTTGGCGCGCATCGCCATCTCCATCAGCTGCGCGCGCAGCGGGGCGATGCCGGTGCCGGACCCGATCATGAGCATGTCGCGGTTCCTGGTGCGGTCGACGCCGAGCGCGCCGAGCGGGGAACCCATCAGCCAGGTGTCGCCGAGGTTGGTCTGGCCGACCATCGCCGGACTCACCCAGCCGCCGGAGACGCGGCGGACGTGGAACTCGATCTGCCCCTCGGGGTTGGCCGGGATGGCGGGCGAGAGGTAGCGCCACATCCGGGGTCGGCCGGGGACGGTGACGCTGACGTACTGGCCGGCGCCGTACTCCATCGGCCGGTCCAGCTGCAGCCGGACCACCGCGACATCCTGGAGCACCTGCTTGTGCTCGACGACGGTGCCGGTCCAGGTGGCAGGCCCGTCCTCGGCGTTGGCGGCCTCCATCATCACCGAGGCGATCAGGGCGATGGCCTCGCGCCAGGCGTTGTCGACCTCGTCGGTCCACATCTCGTTGCCCGCAAAGTTCTTGAGCGCGAAGATCAGCGCGTTGCCGACCGCGGTGTAGTGCGCGTCGACCACGCCGTACTTGCGGTGGTCGCGGCCGAGCTGGGCGAGGAACAGGAGCACCGGCTCCGGGTCGTCGAGCTGGTCGATGACGTACGCGATCGCGTGGACGAGCCGCTCTCGCTGGGCCTCCATCGCGGCGGGGAAGAACTCGCGGACGTCCGGGTTGTTCGCGAACAAGACGGAGTAGAACGACTGGGTCAGTCGAGCTGGTCCGTCCTCGATTGCCGCCACGGCCTTGAAGGTCGTCCGGACAAGCGAAATAGCCGTTGAATCCACTGCAGAGTCCCCGTTCCGCATACAAACGCGGCCTGCGGTGTCCTCTGCAGGTCGCGTGGCCCCACTCGGCGGTTGCCGTTGGGTGTGGGCGAGTCTAGCGAGGAATCGTCGCGACCGAAACACGTACCAGTAGAACGACCGTTCAAGTCGACCGCGGCGCGATCTCACACTACGATCTTGATCGCTGTGAGGTCGCCGCGGGGGCGACAGAATGGAGTTCCGTCATCGTGGTCATCGCCTCCGGAGAGGAAGGGCTCCGCGACATCTCGGCTGCGAGCGCCAGGACGTCGACAACCGAGGACCTCGATCGGCGGTTGCGCGAATGCACCGAGTTCTTCGCGCAGCCGGAGCTGGCGCACCTGCCAGCGGAACGGCACACGGCGGCGCTGGACGAGTTCGCGCTCACCGGGCGCTACGAGCACACCACCGAGGAACTCCTGATCGGGGCGAAGCTCGCCTGGCGGAACCACGCGCGCTGCGTCGGACGCAATCACTGGCGCACCCTCAAGCTGATCGACGCCCGCAACGCGGTGACCGCGGCGGCCCTGGCGGAGGCGTGCTGGGAACACCTGCGGGTCGCCACCAACGGCGGCGCGCTGCAGTCGGTGATCACCATCGGCCCGCGACCGCTGCCGGACGGCAGGGAGTTCCGCATCCTCAGCCCCCAGCTCATCCGCTACGCGGGGTACCGCAACGAGGACGGCAGCATCACCGGCGACCCGTGGCACGTCGCCCTCACCGAACAGGTGACAAAGATGGGCTGGCGGGGCGAGGGCACCCGGTTCGACGTCCTGCCGCTGCTGATCTCGGTCCCCGACGAGCCGCTGCAATGGTTCGAGGTGCCCGAGGACCTGGTTCTCGAGGTCCCGCTCGAGCACCCGAACTACAAGTGGTTCTCCAAGCTGGGCCTCAAGTGGCACGCGGTGCCCGCGGTGTCCAACATGGACCTGGAGATCGGCGGGCTCACCTACCCCTGCGCGCCGTTCAACGGCTGGTACGTGAGCACCGAGGTCGGTGCCCGCAACTTCAGCGACGAGGACCGGTACGACATGCTGCCGACCATCGCCAAGAAGCTGCGGCTCGACATGAGCTCGGACCGCACGCTCTGGAAGGACCGGGCACTGGTCGAGCTGAACCGGGCCGTCATCCACAGCTACCGGGAGGCGGGGGTGATCATGGTCGACCACCACACGGTGGCCAAGCAGTTCCTCGACTTCGTCGGCCGCGAGGAGAAGGCAGGGCGCACCTGCCCGACGGACTGGTCGTGGATCAACCCGCCGATGTCCGCGGCGTTGACGCCGACCTTCCACCGGCTCTACGACGCCCCCGATCTCGATGTCCGGCCGAACTTCGTCAGCCGGACACAGGCTTCCGGCTGCCCGATCTGATCCGTCACGGCGACGGGATCGTCGCCAGCACGCGGGTGCCCTCCCCCGGCGCCGACGTCAGCTCGAGCGTCCCGCCCAGATTCTCGATCCGGAGGAACTGCGAGGCCAGCCCGATGTGCCCCTCGGCGACGCGCGCGGGCAGCTCGCCCGGGTCGAACCCGACACCGTCGTCGGCCACCTCGAGGGTGATGGCCGTCGCGGTTCTGGCCAGCTGCAGCTCGACCCGATGGGCGTGCGCATGCTTGTCGATGTTGCCGAGCGCCTCCCTGGCCACCCGGTAGAGCAGCGACTGGCATTCCGGCCTGCCCACCTCCGCCAACCGCACCCGCATCTCGTAGCCGCGGCGCCCGTACCCCTCGGCCAGCTCGCGCAGCGCCGCCGTCAGGCCCAACTGCTCGAGCACCTGCGGGTGCAGCGTGGTGACCGTCGAGCGGAGCTGGGTCGCGGTCTCGCGCAGCGCGGCCTCCGCGGCCACGAGGGCGGGGTCCCGGTCGCGCTCGATCGCCTCCTCGAGGTCCATCCTGGCCGCGAGGACGTTCTGCAGCGGGCCGTCGTGCAGGTGCTCGGCCAATCGCCTGCGCTCGCGCTCCTCCGCCCCCATCGACTCGGCGACCAGCTGGCGCCGCACGTCCAGCAGCGCGATCACCGTCCCCGACCGGCGCACGAGGACGAAGGACAGCGCAGTGGTCGCGGCGGTGAGCCACAGCAGGAAACCGAAGTACAGGAACACCACTCCCGGCAGGTCGACGAGGTCGTCGCGGACGGCGTAGAAGATCCACACCAGCAGGTAGCCGACGGCCGTGCAGGTGCCGAGGCAGGCCGTCAGCGCGGGCCGGTACTGGAACGCCACCGCCACCGGCAGCAGGAAGAACACCGGCAGCAGCGAGGAGGTCGCGCCGCCGGACGCCAGGCAGAGCGCGAGCAGCGCCGCGATGTCGACACCGGTGGACGCCCAGCCCGCCCACGGCCGCACCTGCCTGCGCAGCACCACCACCAGCCACACCGCGGCCGCGACGGCGTATCCGAGCAGGACCAGCCGGAACACGGTCGGCATCCAGTGCTCGATGCGGACGACGGGGCCGAGCAGCGCGATCAGCGCGATCAGCGGGAGCCGCAGGAGGGCGGTGACCCGCACGGCCTCCGTCGCGTACCGCTCGACGACGCGGTCCCGGTCGCGGCCCGCCACGTCACTCCAGCAATCCCCGGCGCATGGCCTCGGCCACCGCCGCCGCGCGGTCGCTCACCCCCAGCTTCTCGTACAGCCGCTGCACGTGGGTCTTGACGGTGGACGGCGCCAGGAACAGCTCGCCCGCGATGGCCGGGATCGTCAGCCCGCGGGCGATCGCCGCCAGCACCTCCCGCTCGCGGGCGCTCAGCGCCGGGCCGGTTGGCTCGGCGTGCCGCCTGACCTCGCCGAGCAGGCCAGCGGCCAGGCCGGCGGGGAGCACGTCGCGCCCCTTCGCGCAGTCGAGGACCGCGGCCACGATCTCCGCCCGCGTCGACTCCTTGGGCAGGAACCCGGCAGCGCCCTCCTGCACGGCGTGGTACACGATCGCGGACTCGTCGTGCGCGGAGAGCAGCAGTACCCGGGTGCCCAGTTCGTCGCGGCGCACGGCGGCCGCGACCTGACTCCCGTCGAGCTGCGGCATCCGGTAGTCGACCAGCGCGACCTGCGGTCGGTGCTCCCTGATCAACGCCAGCGCGGTGGCCCCGTCGTCGGCCTCCCCCACCACCTCGACGGCGCCGCTCCCGACGAGCGCCCGGACGACGCCGTCACGAAAGAGCGGATGATCGTCGGCGACCACGACGCGCACCTTCTCGACCATCGCTCACCACGACCCGAGAACGGTCATGGCCCACTGTCTCACGGTGCTCCCACCACGATCACGCAATTCGCCGGATGCGGGCTCCGATGTGGAGGCCGTGGCCATCCGAGAAACACGACTGCCCCCGACCGATTATCGGTCGGGGGCAGTCGGTGGATCAGGATCAGCGCTCGTGCCGGGGCTTCCAGACAACCAGCGCGTTGTTGCGCGGGATCGGCACCAGGTCCCGCCGATAACTGGCGTGCACCTGGGCGATCTCGGTCGCCATCTCGGTGACCCGCCGTTGCAGCGCCTCCACCTGGTTGGTCAGCTCGATGATCCGCTTGATGCCCGCCAGGTTGACGCCCTCGTCCTGGGACAGCCGCTGCACCTCGCGCAGCAGGGCCACGTCCCTCGGCGAGTAACGGCGTCCCCCACCGGTGGTGCGGTGCGGGGTCACCAGGCCGAGCCGATCGTAGTTTCGCAGCGTCTGGGCGTGCATGCCCGCCAGCTCCGCGGCCACCGAGATCACGAAGACCTGGGCGTCCGGGTCCGCGGGCACCTCAGACCGGCTGTGACCGGGCCCCCGGGGCGCGGTCATCACGCACCCGCCCAGCCCGCACGCGGATCGAATCCGCTGGCCTTCTCGGCCGACAGATAGGTCTGCAGCGCCTCGGTGGCGGTCTCGTCGAGATCCTGCGGCACCGCGACCTTGACGGTCACGAGCAGATCGCCCGCACCGCCGCTGCGCTTGGGCACCCCGCGTCCGCGCACCCGGAGGATCCGGCCGTCGACGGTCCCCGCAGGGATCTTGACGCCGACCCGGCCCTCGAGGGTGGGGACGGAGACCGTGGTGCCGAGCACCAGTTCGCCGTAGCTGACCGGCACGGTGACGGTGAGGTCGTCGCCGTTGCGGCCGAATACCTTGTCCGGCTTGACGTGCACGGTGACGTACAGGTCGCCCGACGGCGCGCCGCGAAGGCCCGCCTCGCCCTGCCCTGCCAGCCTGATCCGCTGCCCGTCACTCACGCCCTGCGGAATCCGGACGGTGAGGCTGCGGGTGCGGTTCTGCACACCGGTGCCGTGGCAGTCGGTGCACGGGTCGTCGATGATCGAGCCGGTGCCGCGGCAGTCGTCGCACGGCTCACTGAACCCGAACGCGCCCTGGTTCCTGCTGACGATCCCGGAACCGTTGCAGCGCGGGCAGACCCGCGGGCTGGTGCCCGGCTTCGCCCCACTGCCGTGGCAGGTGGTGCAGGAGGCCGGGCTGGTCAGCCGCAACGGAACCGTCACGCCCGTCGCGGCCTCGCGGAAGGGCAGGGTGGTCTCGGCCTCGACGTCGCTGCCCCGCTGCGGGCGGGTGCCGGCGCCGGTCCGCGTGCCCGCGCCACCGCGACCGCCGAACAGGCCGCCGAAGATGTCGCCGATACCGCCGTCGCCCGCGGTGTAGCTGGTGCCACCGCCGAACAGGTCGCCGATGTTGAACTCGCTGCCGCCGAAACCGCCGCCGGCCGTGGTGTACTCGGCGCCGGGGCGGTAACCGCCGCGGCCGAAGCCGCCGCTGGCGAACAGCCGGCGGGCCTCGTCATACTCCTTGCGCTTGGCCGTGTCGGAGAGCACGGCGTACGCCTCGCTCACGGCCTTGAACCGCTCCTCGGCCGCCGTGTCACCGGGGTTGGCGTCGGGATGCAGGTCCCGTGCCAGCTTCCGGTAGGACTTCTTGATCTCGTCCGCCGAAGCATCAGAGGAGACGCCCAGCTCCTTGTAGAAGTCCTTCTCGATCCACTCCCGCTCACTCACCGGGCGTCTCCTCCTCTCGTTGCTTCCTGTGTAACTACTCCGCGGCCTCGTCCGGCGCAGGCGCGCCGTCCGTGACCGTCACCATCGCCGTCCGCAGGATCCGCTCGCCGAGGCGGTAGCCCTTGCGGAGGACCGTCCCGAGCACCGGATTGTCGCCGTCGCCCTCGACCTGCACTGCCTCGTGCAGCTCCGGGGAGAAGGTGTCTCCCTCCTCACCGAAGGCCGCGAGGCCGAGGCCGTCGAACACCCCGGCGAGCTTGTCGGACAGCGCCTTCAGTGGGCCCGACTCCAGGTCACCGTGCGCACGCGCCCGGTCCAGGTCGTCCACCACGTCGAGGAACTTGCCGACCACGGAGGCCCGCTCGGCCGCGACGGCCTGGTCGATCCGGACGAGCGAGTTCCGGCGGATGTTGGCGATCTCCGCCTTCGCGTAGCCCAGTTCGGTGCTGGCCTTCTCGAGCTCCGAGGTCAGCGTGAGCAGTTCGTCCACGGTGTCCTCGGTGTCGGCCGCGGCCCCGGCCGCCGCATCAGCGGCGGCCGGGGTCTCGGTGTCGACTACTGGTTCGCGGTCGGCGTCCCGTTCGGTCACTTCTTGTCCTGATCGGACGGCTCGTCCACGACCTCGGCGTCGACGACGTCGTCGCCCTGGCTCGGGCCTGCGCCGTCGGTGCCTGCCGCGGCCTCGTCGGCCTGCGCCTTGTAGATCGCCTCACCAAGAGCCTGGGACTCGGTGGCGAGCTTCTCCACCGCGGACTTCACCGCGGAGATGTCGCTGCCGGCAAGGGCGGTGTTGGCCTCCGCGATGGCGGCCTCGACCTTCTCCTTGACGTCCGCGGGCACCTTGTCCTCGTTGTCCTTGATGAACTTCTCGGTCTGGTGCACCAGCGACTCGGCCTGGTTGCGGACCTCGGCCTCCTCGCGGCGGGCCTTGTCCTCCTCGGCGTGCGCCTCGGCGTCCTTGACCATCCGCTCGATCTCCTCCTTGGACAGACCGGAGCCGTCCTGGATCTTGATCGTGTTCTCCTTGCCGGTGCCCTTGTCCTTCGCGGTCACGTGCACGATGCCGTTCGCATCGATGTCGAAGGTGACCTCGATCTGCGGCACGCCGCGCGGGGCCGGCGGGATGCCCGCGAGCTCGAAGGATCCCAGGAGCTTGTTGTGCGAGGCGATCTCGCGCTCACCCTGGAACACCTGGATCTGCACCGACGGCTGGTTGTCGTCCGCCGTGGTGAAGGTCTCCGAGCGCTTGGTCGGGATGGTGGTGTTGCGCTCGATGAGCTTGGTCATCACGCCACCCTTGGTCTCGATGCCGAGGGAGAGCGGGGTGACGTCGAGGAGCAGCACGTCCTTGACCTCGCCCTTGAGGACGCCGGCCTGCAGGGCGGCGCCGATGGCGACGACCTCGTCCGGGTTCACGCCCTTGTTGGGCTCACGGCCGCCGGTCAGCTCGCGGACCAGGTCCGAGACGGCGGGCATGCGGGTGGAGCCACCGACGAGCACGACGTTGTCGATGTCCTTGACCGAGATACCGCTGTCCTTGATCACTGCCTGGAACGGCGCACGGGTGCGGTCGAGCAGGTCGGAGGTGATCTTCTGGAACTCGGCGCGGGTCAGCTGCTCGTCGAGGAACAGCGGGTTCTTGTCCGCGTCGACGGTGATGTAGGGCAGGTTGATCGAGGTGCTCTGCGAGGAGGACAGTTCGATCTTCGCCTTCTCGGCGGCCTCGCGCAGACGCTGCAGGGCCATCTTGTCCTTGGTCAGGTCGATGCCCGAGGTGGCCTTGAACTTGTCGACGAGCCAGGAGACGATGCGCTCGTCCCAGTCGTCGCCACCGAGGTGGTTGTCGCCGGAGGTCGCGCGGACCTCGACGACGCCGTCGCCGATCTCGAGCAGGGACACGTCGAAGGTGCCGCCGCCGAGATCGAAGACCAGGATGGTCTGTTCCTTCTCGCCCTTGTCAAGGCCGTACGCCAGCGCGGCCGCGGTGGGCTCGTTGACGATGCGGAGCACGTTGAGGCCGGCGATCTGGCCGGCTTCCTTGGTGGCCTGACGCTGCGCGTCCTCGAAGTACGCGGGCACGGTGATGACGGCGTCGGTGATCTCCTCACCGAGGTACGCCTCCGCGTCACGCTTGAGCTTCATGAGCGTGCGCGCGCTGATCTCCTGCGACGTGTACTTCTTGCCGTCGATCTCGACGTTCCAGTCGGTGCCGACGTGGCGCTTGACCGAGCGGATGGTGCGGTCGACGTTGGTGACCGCCTGGTTCTTCGCGGGCTGGCCGACCAGCACCTCACCGTTCTTGGCGAAGGCGACGATCGACGGGGTCGTGCGCGAGCCCTCGGAGTTGGCGACCACTACGGGCTCGCCGCCTTCGAGCACAGACACGACCGAGTTGGTGGTCCCGAGGTCGATTCCGACCGCACGAGCCATAGTGTTCCTCCTACTTGTCGCAGCACCCCCGGCAACGAAGGCGCCGGGGCTGGTTGTGCTGGCATTTCTTGGCCATCTCACCCTAAGTGAGTGCTACACGCTCAAGTTTGCAACCCATCAGCGTGGGAGTCAAGCTCGAACTTGAGTCTGGTTCACTCAAGGTTGTCGAAATGGTCAACGGGGACAATTCGGGTTTTGTTCCCGGGACCCGGGTGTGTCGCCCGCCACGGTCGGTCACGAAAGCGGTATGCGGGCTTTCACCCCTTCTGGTGATGGTGTGCGGTCGACGACCGCCATAGCGTTGGAAGTGTCCGGCGACCCCCGGCCGCACCACCACACACGAAATGGTCTGTCGTCATGTCCACCAACCGAATCACCGCGGCCGTCCGCGCCGCCGCCGTCACCGCTCTGATCGGCCTGCCCGCGCTCGGGATCGCGGGCACCGCAGTCGCGCATCCCGGTGGCGTGCACCCGCCCGCCGTCGATCCGATCGTCGGGTCCGAGGGCGGACCGTGTTCGGAGAATCGGGTCGGCGTCGACGCCGACACCGGCAACCAACTCTCCTGCGTCCACAACCCCGACGGTGGCGTCTGGACCGGCACCAACGGAACGATCAACGGCGTCCACGATTTCGGGTCGCCGTGCGACTCCTCGGTCGAGGACCGGTCACAGACGCGGGACGGCAGGGTGATCAGGTGCACCCCCGGCGAAAACGCGTGGGAGTACGGCGCCTAGCGAGGCTCGGCCTACGATCCCAAGCATGGACAACGCAGGCGAGCAGGAGTTCGGAGTCCCGCCCCAGGCCGCACCCCCGCAGCCGCCGCACCGCCCGCAGCCGCCGCGCCCGGAGTTCTCCGCGACCCCGCTGCGTCCGGCACCAGCCGACACCCCGCCGCGCGCGATCACCGTCGCCCGGTCCGCCTGGATCGGCTCGTTCGCCGTCCTGATCGGCATCGGCGCCGCGACCGCGCTCAAGCTGACCGCGGTCCGCGATGCGCTCGAGTCCGCGTTGTCCGCCGAACGGCCGGGCACCGCCAACCGCGACATCGCCGACACCGTCTCGGTCACCCTGCTGGGCTGCGCGTCGGCCGCCGCGCTGCTGCTGGTCGCCGGACTGATCTGTCTGCACCTGCTCGGCGGGCGACGCAACGCGGCCCGGCTCGCCCTCGCGGTGGTCGGCGTCGTCTCCGTCGCCGCCGCGATCGTGTTCTGGTCGCTCATGGTCGACGCGGGCGAGGCCTCCGGCGGCGTGCTGGAGTGGGCCCCGCTCGTCTACGCCGGACTGGTGGCCATCGGCGTCGCCGCGCTGTTCGCGCCCGGGGTGAGCCGCTGGCTCCGGCACTGACCGCCGAAGCCACCGCGAATCCCCCACGTTCACACAGTTTTTGCCGGGATCGCACAGCGCTTGAGCGCCCAAACCCGGTGTGATGACGTCACCAGGTGTGTGCGCACGACACCGGGGCGCGGCACTACCCGGCCAGCTCCGCGAGCACACCCTCGGCGCTGCGCGCGGCGATCCCGCAGGCGCGCGCGGTGAACTGGTCCAGCAGCGGATGCTCGGCCCACGTCCGCCACTTGCGCACCGCTGCGAGGGCCGTGGCCCGCTCCGCGGCGACTCCGTCATCGGGATGGAGCCCGAGCCGCTCGCTGCGCCCGATGCCGAACCCCCCGACCAGCCGCTGCAGCTGCGCGACGTCCTCGTCGGACAGGTTCGGCCGGGTCGAGCGCAACCGGCCGAGCAGCCGCAGCTCCTGGAAGCCGTGCACATCGGCGAGCAGACGCTGCGCCGCGGCGCGGATCGGCGCGGACTCGGCGCGGGGGTGGGCCGAGAGCACACGCGTGAGCGCGAGCAGGGCCGAGTGCGTCTTGAGCTGATCGGCCCGTTGACCGAACTGCACGTCGATCACCTGTCGCAGCTCGTGGAGGCCGCTGCGCTCGACGAGCTGCGTCGCGAGACTGGGCGAATCGGGCGTGCCGAGCTTGATCAGCGTGACCGCCAACCGGATTCCGAAGAGACCGAAACGGTGCGCCAACTGGGCGCGGGTGTGCGCGTCCACCGGCAGCGGGCTGTCCGGGCGGGCGAACCGGTCCGCGGACAGCATCGCCAGCTGCAGGTCCTCGGGCGGCACCTCGGCCAGCGCACGGAAGGCCTCGTACTCGCGCTGCCGTAGCGTCCGCGCGCCGAGGGCCAGCAGGCCGGCGACCGGGACCACCGCCTGACACAGCCCCGTCAGCTCCAACTCGGTGGCGAAGCGGGACGCGACCTCCTTGGCCGACATCATCGCGTCGAGGCGGCCCGCCCCCACCTCGTCCGCGCGCGAGACCACCCCGACCACCCCGAGGGGGCCGGACTCGCCGCCGACGTGCGAGCCGATCTGGCCGAGGAAGGCGACGTCGGTGGCGGCGAGGGTGCGCAGCAGGTACACAACGGCATCCGCGCCGGAGGCCGAGTCCTCCGGGGTGAGCATCTCCAGCGTGCGGGCCGAGACGTCGCGCGAGAGCGAGGACGTGCCCGGTGTGTCGATGATGGTGGTGTTGGTGAGCGCCCGCGCAGGCCACTCCACGTCCAGTCGGTCCACCTCCGCGGCCGTCATCGCGCCGAGGTCGAAGGTGAGGCTGCTGCCCTCGCGCCGCTGGACGGGCACGTTGAAGGACCGGTCGCCGTGGTACCACGCCGTGACCGTCGGCGTCGGGCCCTGCCGATACCAGGTGACGACGCGGGTGCACTCGGTGGCGTCGGTCGGCGCGATGTCCTGCCCCACAAGCGCATTGAGCAGCGTCGACTTACCCGCCTTCAGCGAGCCGGCGAGCGCGACCCGGAGCGGCTGATCGATGCGCTCGGCGCACTCGTCGAGCTGCCTGCGCACCGCGGGATCGCCCGCATAGGCCTCGCGTGCCGCACCGATCAGGGCCCGCGCCTGTGCCAGCGCGCCCCCGCTCACCGTTCGATCCCCACCGGGAGGATCGGTGCCGCAAGCTCCTTGAGCTCGTTGAGCGCGCGCATGTCCTGCTCGATCTGGGCGGTGCGCTGAGTCCGTTCGGTGGTGGCCAGGTTCGCGGCCTCCTGCGCGGCGCGCAGCGAGTCGTTGAGCGAGCGCAGGGTCTGCTCGGCAATGGCGGTGAAGTGGTCGCGCAACAGTCGCTGGATCAGCCGCAGCCGGTCCTTCGACTCCTTGTTCACCTGGAAGCTGACGTCGTCGACGAACCGCCGGATCGCGACCTTGGCCTCGCTGCGGCGCTTGAGGATCCGCTGTTCCCGGTCGTCCCGATATGCCTTGGTGCCCAGTACCAGCCCGGCCCCCACCGAGATCGGGTTCACCAGGGCCATCCCCATCAGTGTGGTGATCAGCCCGAACATCAGCACGCCGCCGTACGAGCCGCGCATGCCGACGAGCATCTTCTGGGTGATGCCGATGCTCCCGGACTCGAGGTCGGCGAGCGAGCTGACCGGCTCGAGTACCCCGCCCAGGTCCGCGACGTCGAGGTGCGGCAGGTCCACCGACCCGGACTCCGCGAAGTGCCCGGCCACCACCTCGGCCAGCCAGATCGCGCGGTCGTGCGCCCAGACGAAGTTGTCGCCGATCGAGGTCGCGACCTGCTGCTCGAGCCACTCGCCGAGCTCCGCCCAGTCCTTGCCCGGATCACCCTCGTCCACGGACTCCTCGGCCTGACGGGTGACGCGGCGCAGCCGGTCCCGCAGGTCGTGGTCGATGTCGGCGGCCAGGTCGGTGACGCCGTCGGAGAGCGTCTGCTGCCACAGCGAGGTGCGCTTGTGCAGTTCCTCGGCCGCGACCTTGGCCTTCTGCAGCTCCGCAACGGCCGCCGCACCCTTGGCCGGGTCGCGCAGCGCGGCGAGCTCGCTGCCGAGTGCGAGGGTCAGGTGCTCGGTGACCGAGTGCACGTCCAGCGCCACTGCCCGTCGGGTGGTGACGTCCCCCTTGGCCACCACCTGCTCGCGCAGGAACGCGTAGAGGTCGGCGAACCCCGACTCGACGTTCAGCTCCTCGTCCTGCAGCCGCACCGCGTGCGAGCGCAGCGCCGACGACACCGGGATCAACGGCACGCTGAGCCCGGCGCGGCCGAGGTGGCCGCGGTCCGCCTCGACGATCTCCCGCCAGTGCGGGTACAGGTCGGTCTTGCTGATCAGGCAGGCCACGGCCGGGCACAGGCCAAGCACCTGCCGAAGGAACGCGACCTCCGGCTCGGTGAACTCCTGACTGGCATCCGAGAGCACCAGGACCGCGTCGGCGGCGGGCAGGAGGCCGAGAGTGCTTGCCGCATGAGGGTTTCCGTGCCCACCGACGCCGGGGGTGTCCACCAGCACCAGGCCGTCGGCGAGGAGCGGGCTCGGCACGTTCACCTCGACCCGCAGCACCTCACGCCCGCCGGCCAGCGGGGTCGACGGCGTGACGGCGCTCAGTTCCTCCAATGGCAGCGCCACCCGGACGGCCTCGGCTCCCGGCTCGGCGAGCACCAACTCCGCGCTCGCGGTCTGCGCGTTCTGCACGACCGTCGGCACCGCGGTGGTCTCGTCGTCGCCGACCGTGCACACGGTCAGGCCGAGCAGCGAGTTCACCAACTGGCTCTTGCCCTGTTTGAGCGGGCCGACCACGACGATCCGCATCCGCGGGTCCAGCACCCGATTCTTGGCCAGCTCGAGGCGGTCCACCAGATCGGCTCGCCCGGCGGTCCTGGCGATGCCCTCGGTCCGCTCGAGCAGTGCCACCATGTCCGCGGCCGTCGCCTGTGCCGCGGCGGTGCGTTCGACTGCCGAAGCAGCTGCGTTGTCCATGAACCCGACCCACAATCCCCTTTGCGCCGCGGGCGCCCGGACGGACGCTCGCGGCGAGCGATTTTCACGGTATCCAGCACAGAGCCGGCCCCACACGCAATAACGCGTACGGGGCCGGCTCCGTTACAGGTCGATCAGGGCAGCAGCGGGTCCGCGTGGGTAGCCGCCTCGCCGCCGATCTCGGCGGCGCCGGTCGCGTCGGCGTCTCCGAAGAGGCCGCCGCCGATGCCGCCGAGCCCCTCGCCGAACAACCCGGCATCCGCCTCGTGGGTGGCGCTGACCTCGCTGCCGAAGGCGTTCGAGGCGTCCAGCGACGACCACGCGTTCCCGGTGGCCGCGGTGGCACCGCCGAGGTCGGAGCTGATCCCGCCGACCAGGTCGGAGGCGCCGCCGAGCTCGCCGCCCGCCGAGGCCGCGCCGCTCGCGCCGGCGCCGATGCCCGCATCGACCGCACCGCTGACCGCGCCGCCGAGCCCGGCGACGGCGTCGAGGCCGGTCGTCAGGTCCGTGGCCGCGTCCGCGGCACCCGAGAGGGCGCCGCCGAGCTCCGCACCGGCGTTCGCCACGCCCGACAGGGAGCCGCCCAGGTCCGCACCGGCGTTCGCCACACCCGACAGCGTGCCGCCCAGGTCCGCGCCCGCGTTGGCCGCGCCGTCCAGCGCCCCGGTCAGGCCGCCACCCAGCTCCGCACCCGCATTCGCCGCGCCGCCCAGCGCGCCGTCCAGCGCGCCGGTCAGGCCGCCGCCGAGCTCCGCACCCGCGTTGGCCGCGCCGTCCAGCGCACCGGTCAGGCCGCCGCCCAGCTCGGCACCCGCGTTCGCCACACCCGACAGCGCGCCACCCAGGTCCGCACCCGCGTTCGCGGCGCCACCCAGCGCACCGGTCAGGCCGCCGCCGAGGCCGGCGCCCGCATCGAACAGGCCACCGAGACCGCCGGCCAGGCCGCTGGTCAGGCCGCCACCGAGGCCCGCGACCGCGTCCAGGCCACCGCCGAGGCCCGCCGCCGCGTCGAGGCCTGCGTCGATATCCGCGTCGAGGCCAAGCCCGCCACCCGCTCCGAGGAGGCCGCCGAGCGTGCCGCCCAGGTCCAGCCCGCCGCCCGCGCCGAGCAGACCGTCGACCGCGCCGCCCAGGTCCAGGCCGCCGCCGAGGGCCCCGCCGAGGTCGAGGTCTCCGCCGAGCGCGCCGCCCGCGCCGAGCGCGCCCTCGAGGGCCGTGCCCAGCCCGCCCGCGAGGCCGCCGTCGAGATCGAGAGCGCTGCCGAGCACCGTGCCGAGTGCGCCGCCGAGGTCGATCTCGCCGGTGCCGCCCGCCGCGCCGCCCAGCGCCGCCTCCAGTTCCCCACCGAGGTCGCCGCCGGCACCGAGCGCCGCCCCGAGCACCCCTCCGAGCGAAGCCCCCAGATCCGTGCCGATCTCCCCGCCCGCGCCGAGCACGCCCTCGAGCGCGGTGCTCAGCGAACCGCCGAGACCACCCTCCGCACCCAGGTCGAGTCCGCCCGCGGCGCCGAGCGCCGCATCCAACGCCGCACCGAGCCCGGCCGTGAGGCCGCCGTCCACCCCGAGCGCACCGCCAAGCGCACCGGCCAGTGTGGCGCCGAGGTCACCACCGATCTCGCCGCCCGCGCCGAGCACACCGCCCAGATCCAGGCCCGCGCCCGCATCGACCAGGGCGCCGAGAGTGCCACCAAGCGCGCCACCGAGATCGGCGGCGACATCTCCACCCGCACCGAGCGCGCCGCCCAGTGCCGCGCTCAGCGTGGCGCCGAGGTCACCACCAAGGTCCAGTTCGCCGCCGAGGCCACCGCCCAGACCCAGCGCCGCATCCACCGCACCCGTCAGGCCGGAGGTCAGGCCGCCACCGAGGCCGAGCAGACCGTCCAGGTCCAAGCCACCGCCCGCACCGAGCGCCGCGTCGAGCGCACCGCCGAGAGTGCCGCCCAGGTCGCCGCCCAGACCGAGCGCGCCGCCGAGAGTGCCGCCAAGCGCGGTGCCGAGATCGAGGCCGCCCTCGAGTGCGGTGGACAACGCGCCACCGAGTCCGCCGCCGGCACCGAGCGCCGCCCCGAGCACCCCTCCGAGCGAAGCACCCAGATCCGTGCCGATCTCACCGCCCGCGCCGAGCACGCCCTCGAGCGCGGTGCTCAGTGATCCGCCGAGACCACCCTCCGCACCCAGGTCGAGTCCGCCCGCGGCACCAAGCGCCGCATCCAACGCCGCACCGAGCCCGGCCGTGAGGCCGCCGTCCACCCCGAGCGCACCGCCGAGCGCACCGGCCAGCGTGGCGCCGAGATCCCCGCCCAGATCCAGCCCCGCGCCCGCATCGACCAGGGCGCCGAGCGTGCCACCGAGCGCGCCACCGAGATCGGCGGCGACATCGCCACCCGCACCGAGCGCACCGCCCAGCGCAGCGCTCAGCGCCGCACCGAGGTCACCGCCCAGGTCCAGTCCGCCGCCGAGGCCACCGCCCAAGCCGAGCACCGCGTCGAGGGCACCCGTCAGGCCCGAGGTCAGGCCGCCGCCGAGGCCGAGCACGCCGTCGAGGTCGAGGCCACCACCCAGCCCCAGCGCCGCGTCGAGCGCACCGGTCAGACCCGAGGTCAGCTCGCCGCCGAGGCCGAGCGCGCCGCCGAGGGTGCCACCGAGCGCGGTGCCGAGATCGAGGCCACCCTCCAACGCGGCGGACAACGCGCCACCGAGGTCGCCGCCCGCACCGAACGCGGCGCCGAGCACCCCTCCGAGCGCGACACCCAGGTCGGCGCCGATGTCGCCGCCGACCTCGAGAGCACTGCCCAGCACCGCACCGAGGTCGAGCGCCCCGCCCAGGTCCAGGTCGGTCACCCCGCTCAGCGCAGCGTTCAGCGCGCCGCCGAGCTCGGCCACCAGGTCACCGCCGACTCCGAGCGCACCGCCGAGCGCGCCGCTGAGCGCGCCGCCCAGCCCGAGGGCGGCGTTCACGTCCACGACGCCACCCAGACCGAGCGAGGCCTCGAGGGCCGCGCCGATGGCCGCACCGAGATCGGCACCGATCTGACCACCGATCTGCAGTGCAGCCCCCAGCGCGGCGCTCAGGGCAGCGCTCAGATCCGCTCCCAGGTCGATGCCGCCACCGAGACCGAGGCCACCACCGAGCCCGAGGCCCGCGCCTGCGCCGAGACCGAGGCCGCCGCCCAGACCGAGGCCACCCCCCAGTCCGAGGCCGCCACCGAGACCGCCGCCCAGTGCGCCGCCGACGGCGGTGCCGAGCCCCGCGTTCACGATGCTCGTCAGCTCACCAGCGGCGCCCGCGAACAGACCCGACTCGGCGACCAGCGGAGCCACCGCGGAGATGTCCGCGGCGCACACACTGCCCAGCCCGGCGGCGGCCAACGCCGCATCCGGGTTCTGGCAGTACAGCGCCCTCGCCTCGTCATCACGCAGGAGGCTGAGGATGAAGTCGAGAAGAGCGTTGGTGGTCATGTCGATCTCCTGAGGTCTGGTCGAACGGATCGCGATAGACGACGCGAAACGATTGCCCTCAACGCTAGGTACGCGGACAGCCCGCCCCAACGGGGTGAACTCCCCTGCCTCGCAGGCCGCGTGGGGGGTGGGGCCGATAGGGGATCACCCCCCGTTAGGGGATACCTCCCCCATCTGCGCGTTTGTCGCCGAATCGGTAACGGAACACGCGCGTGACCCGACACAGTGGGCAACAGCGGGGGCCAGGTTCGGCCCCCACCCCCGGTCCAAGAACCCGGGAAATCGCCACCCGCCCCTGGCTCAGGCCACGGGGAGAATTGTCAGCCACCCCGGCGGCGGAAGCCCCGGGGCGAGCACGGGAGAACACTTCGATGACTGTTGGACTCGGACTCACCGTCGGCGCCGTGAACTCGGTGGCGGTCGCCGCCCTCGAGCACACCGCCGACGCTCAGGGACCGTCGATCACCGCGAGTTCGACCCTGGCGCTCGGCGGGGACACCCCCGCGGTTCTCGGCGTGCCCAACCGGTACGAGGGGGACGTTCCACGTGGAACCGTCATCTCCGGTTTCGCCACCCGCGTAGGCGATCCCGTCGCGCTCGTCGCGGACGACGGCTCGACCCACACCGGCGAGGACCTCGTCGTCACCGCGATGCAGTGCCTGATCGAGGCGTCCTCGGCCGGACTCGACGAGTCGCCTGCCGTTGCGGCGGCGTACCCGGCCGTCTGGCCGAGCCACACCGTCGACGCGCTGCGTTCCGCGCTCGACCGCGCCGGCCTCACCGGGGTCACGCTCGTCCCCGAGCCCGAGGCCGCGGTCGCATGGCTGCAGCGCGACGGGTCCCGCGACGGCGCAGGCGCCTCCGACGACCTGGTGCTCGTCTACGACCTGGGCGGCACCAGCCTCGACGTGACGCTGGTCAGCGCGGGCGAGACTCCCCGGATCATCGGGAAGCCGATGCGGTCCGAGGACTTCGGCGGATCCGAGTTCGATCACCTGACGCTGCGCTACGTGCTCGACGGCGTCGTCGGCGAGGCAGGCGCTCTCGACCCCTTCGACCCCGACACGATGAACGCACTCGCTCAGCTGCGGGCGCGCTGCGGCGCCGCCAAGGAGGCGCTGTCCTCGGACACCGAAACGGTGATCGGGATCGATCTGCCCGGCGTGCACAGCGACGTCCGGCTGGTACGAGCCGAGCTGGAGGACCTGATCCGGGAGCCGCTGGCCGACTCCCTCGAACTGGTCAGGGAGACGCTGCGCAACGCGGGCGTCGACCTGTCCGACGTCAGTCAGGTGCTGCTGATCGGCGGTAGCTCGGCGATGCCGCTGGTTGCCGAGCTGCTCTCCGCCGAGCTACGGCTGCCCGTCATCGCCGACGCCCATCCCGAGCGAACCGCCGCACATGGCGCCGCGATCATCGCCGCCGCGGAGGGGGCCAACACCGCGCCGCTTGCGGTCGTCCCTGCCGCCGTGGCCGCCGCCGCGACCACCGTCATGGAGGTCGCGCCGGTGCTGCCCGGGTCCACGGGTCCCCGTCCCGGCATCCGGCCCGCGTCCCGGGGCGCCTCGCTCTCGACCCCCAAGAAGGCCGCCATCGTCGCCGCCGCAGCCGCCGCGATCGCCCTGCTGGCCGCGGGCGGGCTCTCGCTCGGCACCGGCGCGCAGACTCCGTCCAACGCGGACACCAGCCGGGGTGCCACGACCAGCGGCCACAGCGTCACCACCACGGTCGCACCGGACGGGACCGTCCTTCCGGTCGTCGACGGCGTCGTGAGCCCGACGACCGGGGACTCCCCCGTCCGGCTGGACCCGACCGGCGCCCCGATCCGGTCCGACGCGGGCCCCGTCGCTCGACAGGCCTCCGCCAACTCGACCGGCGGCGCGGCCCCCGCCGCCGCACCCGGCTCCCCGGCAGCAGCCCCCGCCCCCGCCCCCGCACCGGCCCCGCCGGCGCCCGCACCGGGCGGCGGCTACACACCCCCGCCCGCACCCCCGGCGGGCGGCGGTTACACGCCCCCACCCGCGCCCCCGCAGGGTGACGGCGGCGGCCAGATCGCGAACGACTTCGTCGACGGCGTCGGCGGGGTTGCCACCGGTGTCGGCAACGGCGTCGGCGGCGTGGTGGAGGGTGTCGGCAACGGCGTCGGCGGCGTGCTCGGCGGCCTTGGCGGGGTGGTCGGCGGCGTCGGACAGGGCGTCGGCGGACTGCTCGGCGGCGGGCAGTAGGACCCGTCACCGTGCTGACCTCCGAACCCACCGTCATCCCGGCGACCACGCTCGCCGGGATGCCCGGCGCGCAGGCGTTCCTCGCCGCTGCGCGAACGGGCAACCCGCACATGCTGATCCGCGGCTCGGCCGGCAGCGGAAAATCGGCCCTGCTCGCCGCCATCCGAGAAGACCTGCGGGCCAACGGGACCACCGTCGCCACGACCGCGGGTGCGGACCTCGAACCCGGCGGAGCGCTGGTCGTCGACGACGCCCATCGGCTGCCCGACACCGCGGTCGACGCGCTGACGCTGGTCGCGCACCGCCAGGACATCACCGTGATCGTCGCGACCGAACCCAGGCCGCACAGCCGGGTCCTGCGCGCGCTCGGCGACGCGCTCGGCTCGCTGGTCCTCGACCCGATGTCCGCGCGGGACATCGTCGTTCGCGCGGAATCGACACTGGGCGTGCGCCTTCCGATCGGGCTGGCCGCCGCCATCCTGCGGATCACCGGGGGTGGCCTGCACACCGTCGACGCGGCGCTCGGCGCCCTGTCCCACCTCGACCCCGCCGAGCCCCGCACCCAGGCCGCGCTGGAACGGGTACTCGACGCCGCGACGGCCGCACACCTGCGCGCCCGGCTCGCCGAACTCGACGCGGACCTGTTGTGCACCCTGGCGATCGCGGCGATCGGCTCCGGTCCCGACCCCGTCGAACTCGTCCGGGTGTTGTCCGTCGACCCGGCCGCGGCGCAGGACCTGATCGACCGGGCCCGCGGCACCGGGCTTGTCTCGCACGCCCTCCTGCCTGTGGCCCGCGAACCGCTCGCCGCCGTCCTCGGAACGCAGCGGGTGGCCCGGCTGCACGCCGACTCGCTGCGCGCGAAGCTGGCGGACGGCACCCTCGACCTCCCCGCGGCCCGCGCCTACGGGGAGGCGGGCGTGACGGATCCGGATCTCGCCGAGTTCCTCTGTGGTGCCGCCGAAGACGCCGAACCATCGCTGGCCGCGAGCCTGTACGCCGAGGCCGTCCGCGCCGGCGCCGATCGGGCCGCCCTTGCCCTGCGCTGGTCGGAGGCGGCGGCGCTGTGCGCAGACTTCGACACCGCGGTAGCGCTCACCGACGGCCTGCTCGAACGGGCTGCGGACCTGACCGACACCGAACTCGCCGCGGCCGTGCGGATCGCGGCGAGCGTCGCGGCGCAGCAGGGCATGCTCGGCCGCAGCGCCGATCTCTACGAATGGCTCGGCCCGGCCCGCGTCGGCCCCGACGCACCCGTCGCGGCCACCGTGCTGCTGGCGGCGGGGCGGCCGGCACAGGCCGAGGCCATGACGGACCGCCAGGCCGGCGCGCCCCCGACGTCGACGTCCGCGGGTGCCGCGCTGCTCGCGCAGGGCCTGCGGCAGTCGATCGACGGCCAGGTCGCGATCGCGGTCAACTCGCTGACCCGTGGACTGTCCCTGTCCGTCAACGGTTCCCGCCCCCGAATGCTCCCCGACAGCGGGGCCGCCATCACCGCGCTGGCAGGCATCGCCTGCGGCGAACTCGCGGGCGCCCAGGCCGTGCTGCAGCGGGCCCTGGACACGGAGCCACGCGAGAGCACCACCCGTCAGCGGCACGAGTTGCTCCTCACCTGGATCGCCATGATCCGCGGCGACCTGGACGCCGCGACGGCCCGGCTCGACGGGATGCCGACGGACACCGAACCCGCGCCGCGCGACGCGCTGTTCGTCGCGGCGCTGCGGGTCGGACTGGCCCGCCGTGTCGGGGACATCGGCGCCCTCACCAACTCCTGGGAGCGGGCACACGGTGTCATCGCGGAGCACTCGGCCGATCTCTTCAGCCTGCTGCCGCTCGGCGAACTGTGGCTTGGCGCGGCCCGACTGCGGGACACCGACCGGCTGGCGCATCTCATCGAACAGGCCAGGGAGCTACTCACCCGGCTCGGCGAACCGACGCTGTGGGGCTCGCCGCTGCACTGGTACGGCGTGCAGGCCGCGATCCTGGCCGAGAGCCCGGCGGAACTGCTGCCGCACGCCAACGCCCTCGGTGTCGCGGCCGAGACCAGCCCGTACGCGGCAGGCCTCGCGGCCGCGGGCCGCGCCTGGCTTCGGGTGCTGCAGGGCGAGATCGACGCGACCGTGGTGGAACAGTCCGCCCGCACCCTGGACCGCATCGGGTTGCCATGGGACGGTGCCCGTCTCGCCAGCGAGGCCGCGCTCCGCGCCTCGGACACCAGGACCGCCACCACGCTGCTGCAGGTCGCGCGCTCCCTGCGTCCGGCCGCGTCGTCGGCACCCGGCACCGTCGCGGGAACCGAACGCGAGCTCAGCGCGGGCCTGACCGACCGCGAGGCCGAGGTGGCAAACCTGTTGGTGATGGGTCTGACCTACCGGGACATCGGCGCCCGGCTGTTCATCTCGGCGAAGACCGTCGAGCACCACGTCGCCCGGATCCGCCGCCGCCTCGACGCCACCTCTCGCGCGGACATGCTCTCGATGCTGCGCGCGATGGGCCACGGCGCGGAGAACTGACCGCCGGCCCGGGTCACGACCCCGACACATCCGGCCTCGTACCCATCTGTGACACCTATGATCACGACCTGACCTCTTCGCGTCAGACCCCGAGCAGGGAGGGATCATGTCACCGGACGAGCGAGTCACGCCCGCGTCGAACCGGCCGTTGACGAGCCTTCCCGGCGCCGACGCGGTGTTCCTGACGATCGGTGCCGCGGTCACGGCGGCCGAGGCGGTGGGCGCGACGGCCCGCTTCGCCCTCGACACGCTGCGCCGGGTGCCCGGGTTGGCCCGGCGCCTCGACGCCACGGCGGACGCGTTGCGGGCGCGCGGCGAGGACGTGGTGCGGACGGCCGCCCCGACCGTCCAGGACCTGCTGCGGCTCGTGATCCGGGAGGTGGTCGCGGCGGCCCTGCTCGAGGTCGATCTCACCCGCCTCGTGCGCGAGAACGTCGACCTGAACCTGATCGCCGAGTCGCTGGATCTGGACCGGATCGCCGCCACCATCGACATCGACGCGATCGCGGCCCGGCTCGACGTGGACGCCGTGATCGGCAGGCTCGACCTGGACGGCATCGTCGACTCCGTCGACCTCGGCAGGCAGATCGAGCGGGTCGACCTCGACGAGGTGGCGCGGCGAATCGACATCGACGCGATCATCGCGCGCGTGGACCTCGTCGGCCTCGCCGACGAGATCATCGAGGGCGTCGACCTGCCGGACATCATCCGGGAGTCGACGGGTTCGCTGTCGTCAGAGGCGGTTCGCGGGGTCAGGAGCCAGAGCATGCAGGCCGACGACGCCGTCGCGGGCTTCGTCGGCAGGCTGTTCGGCCGCGGCCCCGGCCAGGACGACGAGCTGCCGATGGGCGGCGACGATCGCCCCGGGAACCCGGCGCCGTGACCGACCGGATCGAGCAGCCTCCGCACCGGCCTGCCGGGATCGTCACCCGCGCGACGGCCGCCGTGATCGACCTCGGGGTGGTGCTCGCGATCATGGGCGTGACCTACCTGGGCCTGGCCCTGGTGCGATTGCTGTACTCCCCGCAGAACTTCCGGTTCCCCGAACCGGCCGCGCTGGCCTCCGCGACCGTCACCCTCACCGTGTCGATCGTGTACCTGACCGGCTGCTGGGCGACGACGGGGCGCACGGTCGGCGCGCTGGCGATGGGGCTGCGGGTCGTCACCGTGAAGGGCAGGCTGCTCCGGCTGCCCCGCGCCGCCCTACGGGCCGTGCTCTGCGTCCTGTTCGCCTTCGGCCTGATGTGGGCCGCGGTCGACCCCCACCGCCGGTCGCTGCAGGACATCGTCCTGCGGACCCGGGTCGTCTACGACTGGCGGAAGGAATCGAGCGAGCTGGTCGGCTGAGCGTGCGACCTGTCCGTCGTCGGTCTCAGCCACCTGCCCTTGGTTCGAGCACCATCACCGGGATCCGCCGCTCGGGCGCGCGTTTCTCGTAGGCGGCTCGGCTGGGGTAGACCTCCAGGTCCATGCGCCACAGTCGCTCCCGCTCCTCCCCCTCGGCCTCGTAGGCGAGCACCCGCAGGGGCTCACCGCCGGCAACGGTGACCGTGGCCTCGGGGTGCTTGCGCAGATTGAAGTACCACGCCGGGTTCGAATGCTGTCCGTAGTTCGAGGCGATCACCACGATCCGGTCCCCGTCCGGCATCCCGACGAGGGGGACGGTGCGGCTCGCCCCGCTCTTCGCCCCCGTGGTGGTGAGCATGACCAGCGGCAGACCCGTGACGAGGGTCGTGAACGTGTTGCGCCCCTTGGTGAGCCGGTAGACCGGACCATCGATGTGATGGAGCGTTCGGGCGAAGAACCACGCCATCGGCTTGGTCCCGGCGAGATCGCGCATCGCCCGGTACAGCGGGTTGACGTCGCGGTAGCTCGACGACCTCGACATCGGTCAGCGTCCCAGGACGACGGCGGCCTCCGCCGTCAACGACGAGAAGGTCAGCGTCTCCTCGAGATACAGCGTCACCGACTCCGCGGTGTGGCTGTCGTACCCGATCGACAGGTCCGAACCCAGCGTGAGCTGGTTGTCGCCGCCTCTGGTGGACAGCACGTAGCCGCCCGTCACCGCGGGGGCCCAGACGATGTCGCCGACGAGATCCTTGAGGTGGTGGAACACCGGGTGTCCCTTGTCCCTGGTCTCACTCACCGCTGTGTAGGTATCCGCGTCGAGGACCAGCGAATACGGCCCCTCCACGCCGGCCAGTCGCAGCGCCGACAGCGCGGAGGCGACGGCGTCGGGGACCAGCAGCGGGTCCTCGGGCAGCGACAGCGGCGGGTTGCTGCTCGACGGCCCCAGCCCGGCGATGCCGGCCTCCTCGAAGCCGGCGAACACGGTGCGGTCCTCGGCGAACGCGATCGCCTTGGCCGCGTCCTTGACCGGCTGCCAGTCGGAATCCAGCGACCCGCGGGCCACGTCGTCGATCTCCGCACGACTGAGCGTGAACGGGAAGCGCAGCTCGACCAGCGGGTGGACCTCGCGGAGCTGCGCCCGAATCCTGCTGTCCGATGCGGTGATCGAGCGCACGCGGCCGAGGTTGTGTGCGGAATAGGAGTAGCCGAACGGACCGGCGACGTCGACCACCCGACGCCCGGCGACGTGACGCTTGAAGGTGCGCGCGGCCTCTTCGCCGATCTGCTCCCAGGCGGCCTCGGTCACCGGAGCCAGGTTCCGGTGCAGATTGCTCGAATCAGTCATTGCGACACTCCTTTGAGATCACCGATTTTCAGGGACAGGTCGCGCGGCGCGACCTCCTCCGGCTCCGCTTCCGCTTCCCCGGGCACGGGGACGTCGGCGAGCGCCTCCAGCAGGTCCTGGCTCGGCACGAAGAACAGTGTGCCCGTCGCCGCCCGGGAGAAGTCCAGGATCCGGTCGTGGTTGCCGGGGGGATCGCCGAGGAACATGTGCTGCAACATCAGCTCCGTGACGGCAGGGTCCTTCGCGTATCCGATGAAGTAGGTACCGAACTCGCCTGCGGAGAGGGACCCGAACGGCATGTTGTCGCGCAGGATCTCGCGCTCGGTCCCGTCGTCGTCGACGATGGTGTTGAGCGCGACGTGCGAGTTGTTCGGCAGGTCCGCGTCGTCGAGTTCGACGTTCTCGAGCTTCGTCCGTCCGATCACCCGCTCCTGCTCCTCGGTGCTCAGCTCGGCCCATGCGGCCATGTCGTGCAGGTACTTCTGGACGATCACGTAGCTGCCACCCGCGAACGCGGGGTCCTCCGCCCCGATCAGGGCGGCCGCGCCGGCACCTGCCCCGGTCGGGTTCTCGGTCCCGTCGACGAAGCCGAGCAGGTCGCGGGCGTCGAAGTAGCGGAATCCGTGCACCTCGTCCTCGACGGTCGCCGCATCGCCGAGCGCCGCGAGGATCAGACGCCCCAGCTCGAAGCACAGGTCTGCACGCGAGGCCTTGATGTGGAACAGCACGTCCCCCGGTGTGGCCGGCGCGCTGTGCACCTCGCCGTGCAGCGGGATGAAGGGATGCAGCCCGGACGGTGTGTCGCTCGGCCCCACCCGATCCCAGAACTCCGAACCGAAACCCACCACGCAGGACAGTGACCCGGCGAGTTCGCGGAAGCCCACCGCCCGGACCAGCGACCCGACGTCCGAGGCGACATCGCGGAGCCGGGTCGCATCCTCGGTGGCGGGTCCTGCCGTCATCACCAGAAAGAGGGCCGCCGCACTGAGCGGCTCGAGGACCGGCTGTGGCACCGGTGGCGATGCGGGATCGGTCATGTTTCTCCCAGTACCTCGCGTGGGGCCACGGGTCACCGCCCCACTTGCGTCGATGCTCTCGGACCGAGAGTAGGCGAATGGATAGGCTATCGCCCGAGATCGCGCATCGGTCCGGCAGCGCGACGCGCGAAACCCCGGCGAGCGCGGCAGCTATCGGATGGGGGAAGACATGGCCGCGGGGCTTGGGCTGGGGGTCGGCGGCACCAACGCCGTTGCAGTCCTCCACACCACCGGTGATCCTGGTGCCGACGCCGAGCCGGCCATCATCGCTCGCCGCGCCACCCTGCAGTTGACGGCGGCGGGCGAGGCGGTGCTCGGCTCTCCGCTCGATGCACCCGACGTCATCTCCGGGTTCGCCGCGCACGCAGGCGATCCGGCCGGGCTCGTGATCGGCGACGGCTCCGCCTACCTGGCCGAGGACCTGGTCGCCACCGCGATGCACAGCCTCGTGCACGAGGCCGCCGACGCCTTCCCCGGATTGTCCGAGCAGCCCGAGATCGTCGCCACCCACCCCGCGCGCTGGTCCGAGGCGACCGCGCAGTCGATGCGGGACGCCCTCGCACACGTCGGGCTGGCCGGGGTGACGCTGACCCCGGAGCCGGTGGCCGCGGTGGCCTGGCTGGAGGCGGCCCACGGCAGGCTGGGCGACGCGATCGTCGCGGTCTACGACCTCGGTGGCAGCGGGCTCGACATCTCCCTGGTTCGCACGGGGACGGAGGCCGGGCTGCTCCGGCCGTCGACCTTCACCACCCGATTCGGTGGCGACACCTTCGACCAAGCGATCCTCGAGCACGTCCTCGGCGCGGCCGCGGGCGACCTCGGGCCGGTGGACCTGAGCGATCCGGCCACCAGGGCCGAGCTGTCGGCGTTGCGGCGCCGGTGCGCCGACGCCAAGGAAGCACTGTCCACGGCGACCGAGACGTCGATCGCGGTGGAGATCGCGGGCGCGACCGCCACCGTCACCCTGCTGCGGAGCGAGCTCGAGGAGCTGCTGGAGTCGTCGATCACCGGATCGCTCGACCTCGTGGAGCAGACCATCGGCGCCCATGATCTGGCGGCGTCCGACGTCTGCGCTCTGTTGCTGACCGGCGGAGGCTCGACCATGCCGCTGGTGTCGCGACTGGCCGAGGCGACCATCGGCCTTCCGGCGGTGCTCGCGCCCCGACCCGGATGCACGGGAGCACACGGCGCCGCGATCATCGCGGCGGGCGGCGCCTCGGCCGCCGCAGACGACGGCATCGCCACGGCGGTCGTCGCACCGGTGCGCACCGACATCGATGGCGACGCCGACACCGTGACCATGCCCGCGGTGCCGGTCGCCGGCCCGCCGACCGCGTTCACCGAGGCCGGGCCGGGTCGTCCGGTGCTGCCCGTCCTGCTGGACCCGGACCCGGTGCCACCGTCCACCGCTGCCGCGGCGACGCCGGTCGCCGCGGCGCCCCGCTCCCGGTTCGAACGGACCACGGTGATCACGGCGGCGGCCGCCGTCATCCTGACCGTCGCGCTGGTCGGTCTGGTTGTGAGCCTGCGTTCCTCCGACGCCCCCGCGACCGCGGTTCCCGTCATCGACCAGTCCACCACGCCCAAGGTCACCGTCTCGCTGCGCCCGACGACCACGACGACGACCAAGGCGCCCCCGTCCACGACCGCAAGGAGCAGCAAGACGTCGAGCGCCACCTCGACCGCGCCCACCACCACGGTCGCCCCGACGACCCAGGCGCCGCCGCCCGTCACCACGACGCCGCCCGCCCAACCGAGCCCGTCCCACCGGCCGACCACGACCACCAGGACCAAGACCACGACGACGACGGCCGAGCCCACGACGACGACCGAGACGACCACCACCACCACGACGACGACGACGACGACGACAACCACCACCACGACAACCACGACCACCCCCGCGGACGTCGCCTGACGCACCCCGTGTCCGAGTTGCCCGAGTTGCCCGACCGGTGTACCAGGGACACGGGCGGCGGGGCCGCACTTGCCCTAAGGTGGAGCGCTGATACATCCGCGCTCTCGACGAAGGGTCTTCATGCGTCTCCGGCTGGCGTTCCGCGCCGCAATCCTCGCCTCGGCCACCCTGCTCCCCCTCTCCGCCATCGCTCAGGCCGAACCGCATGAACCCCAGTCGAATTCGCCCGCCGAGGTCGCGCAGCAACTGCCCGCCGAACTCGTCGACGCGATCGCCCGCGACCTGAAGCTGAGCCCGCAGCAGTACATCGAGCGCGCCGAGGCCGCCCAGCGGCTGGCCGGCTACGCGCAGACCCTGCGCGAGGGCCGCCCCGCCACCTACGCCGGTTCCTGGATGGGCGTCGACGGTGTCCCCGTCGTCGCGGTCACCACCACCGCCGAGGCGCAGCGGGTGGCCGGCGACGGCTACGCCACCCACCTCGCCGCGGTGTCCGCGAAGGATCTCGAGGGTTCGCTGGCACAGCTCAACCAGTGGATCCTCGGGCTGCCGAAGGACGTCTCCTCACAGATCAACTCCACCTCCATCGACGTGCTGGAGAACCGGGTCGTCATCGACGTGGTGAACAGCCCGATCGGCCGGGCCCTGAACCTGCCGACGCTGCTGGCCGGACTGAAGGTCGTGCTGACCCCCGGCGGCCAGCCGCCCGTCGACCATCACGCGCAGGGCGGCGACACCTACATCACCACGCCGCGACCGATCACCCGCGACGTCGACCCGGGTGAGATCGGGGTCTGCTCGTTCGGCTTCAACGCCGTCGACGCCGCCGGCGCCCCCTACAACCTCAGCGCGGGCCACTGCGATCCCTCGCAGGAGAACTCGAAGGTGCCCGCGGGCGCCCCGGTCTACCTGCCCGACTTCGCCGACGTCACCCGCAGCACGCAGATCGGCACCTTCCGGCACTCCGCGATGGGTGAGGCCGCCGGCGGCCTTGACTACTCGGTGATCAAGCTCAACGACGCGGGCACCGCCGCCGGGCTCGACAAGCCCACCGTCCGCGGGGCCAACGGCACCACCGTCACCGTGACCGGCACCGCGCGTCCGGTCATCGGCGCGCCGATCTGCAAGTCCGGCCAGACCTCCACCTTCACCTGCGGCCTTGTCCTCGCCGACAGCGTCGACGCCCCGCTGCACATGGCGGACGGCAGCACCCGCCTGGTCCGCGGGTTCGCGGGCTCCACCTGCACCCTCGGCGGCGACAGCGGCGGCGCGATCCTGACCGGGACCAGGGCCCTCGGCATCACCAGTGGCTCCAACTCCGGCGGCGCCCCGAACTGCACGGAGGCCAACCTCGTGCTGGCGCCGGAGGGCGGCACCGCGAGCATCGGCATCCCGATCGAGAAGATCGTCGACCACGCGAACGCGGCTCTCGGCCTCGACCTGCAGGTCCGGGCCGCCGACGCGCGCCGCTGAGCCCAATCATCCGACAGTTTCCGGTAGGCAACGGCGGGCGTAACCCATATAGTCGCTACAACTGACCCGGCCCCTTCGGCTTGGTCATGCCCGCATGCCCTCAATCCGAAAGGTCCCCATGCGTAGCGTTCGCGCCCGCCGTGCCGCGATGATCGGCTCTGCGGCCCTCCTCCTGATCGCGCCCGGCGCGGCCCTCGCACACGCGGAGCCTGCCGCACCGGCGCCCGCGACCGCGCTGCCCGCCGACCTGGTGGCCGCGATCCAGCGCGATCTCGGAATCAGCCCGGAGCAGTACCTCGACAAGGCCGAGGCCGGTCAGAAGCTGGTGGCGTTCGCCAACACGCTGCGCGGCAAGTTCCCCGAGTCCTTCGCGGGTGCCTGGCTCGATCCGGCCGGCTCGCCGCTGATCGGTCTGGCGGACGGACCGGACAAGGCCGCCGCCCGCGCCGCCGTCGAGGCCGCCGGCTACAAGGTGAAGGACCTGCCGCGCAGCGAGCGCGCGCTGCGCGACCAGCTCGGCCACATGAACAGCTGGATCGAGAAGCTCCCCGCACCGCTGTCCGGTCTCATCAGCGGCGCCGCGATCGACACGGTGAACAACGATGTCGTGCTGCGCGTCCAGAACACCGCCGAGGGCCAGGGTCTGCAGCTGCCCGACTTCCTCGAGTCCGCGCGCGTGGTGCTGGCACCGGCCCTCGGCTCGTCCGCGCCGCCGGCCGCCGAGAGCCCCGTGGCCGCCGACGCCCGCCTCGGTGGCGACGCCTACGCCGCCGAGAACGCGGACGGCGCGTTCCGCTGCTCGCTCGGTTTCAACGGCACCGACGGCTCCGGCCGCACGGTGAACATCTCTGCGGGACACTGCGACCCGAACCGCGACGCCGCGGGCACCGGCGCCGCCTCGATCGCATTCGAGACGCACGGCGCCAAGTTCGGCGATCGCTTCGGCACCTTCGCGAAGTCGACCGTCGAGGGCCTCGACTACTCGGTGATCAAGATCGACGACGCAGCCGCCAAGCGCTTCGAGAACAACTTCGTCCGCGCCCCCGGCGCGAAGCCGGTGCCGATCACCGGCACCGCCGATCCCGTTGTCGGGGCGCCGGTCTGCAAGTCCGGCCTCACCACCGGCTTCAGCTGCGGCACCATCAACTCCGTCAACCAGATCGTGGACGTCGGAACCCGCACCCTGAAGAACGGCTTCACCGCGAACATCTGTGCGCTGCAGGGCGACAGCGGCGGCGCCGTCGTGACCGGCACCAGGGCACTGGGCATCTCGAGTGCCTCCAACGTCGGCGACATGGGTTACTGCGAGCTGGCCTCCGTGGTCACCACGCTGGTCGGTGACAGCCCCCAGCTGTACGCGACGCCGATCAACGCGATCCTCGCGGCCAACCCGGGCCTGAAGGTCCGCACCAACTAGACACACAGAACTGCCCGAAAAGGGGCCTCGGACGCGAACTTTCGCGCCCGAGGCCCCTTTCCCGTTTCCGGGTCGCCCCGACCCGCAGGCCCCGGGCCGCCACGCACCCGCGAGCCCACATTCATCCCACCAATTTTCGGTAGCCGACGGCGGACATCACCCATACAGTCCTGCAACCGGCCCGGCCCCAATGCCGTGGTCATGCCCGCACACGCTCATACCGAAAGGTCCCCATGCGTAGTACCCGCGCCCGCCGTGCCGCAATGATCGGCACCGCGGCACTCCTGTTGGCCGCGCCCTGCGTGGCCCTCGCCCAGGCCGAACCCACCGCCCCGACATCCGCACTGCCCGAGGACCTGGTCGCCGCGATCCAGCGCGACCTCGGACTGGGCCCCGACCAGTACCTCGACAGGGCGAAAACCGGGCAGGAACTGGCGAAGTTCGCCGACACGATCCGCGGCAAGTTCCCCACCGCCTACGCGGGCGCCTGGCTCGACAAAGCCGGCACACCGATGGTCGGCCTGGCCGACGGACCCGACAAGGCCGCAGCCCGCACCGCCGTCGAGGCCGCCGGCTATCAGATCAAGGACCAGCCGCGCAGCGAAAACACCCTGCACGACCTGCTCGGCCAGCTCAACACCTGGATCCAGCAGCTCCCCGCACCGCTGTCCGGCCTCGTCACCGGCACCAAGATCAACACGGTCAACAACGACATCATGCTGGGCGTCCACGACATCGCCGCGGGCCAGGGCCTGCAACTGCCCGACTTCCTCAAGTTCGTGCGCGTGGTACAGGGGCCGGCACCCAGCTCGCCCGAGCTGCCGGGGTTCGGCTCGCTCGGCTCGTCCGACCCGAAACCCACCACCGAACCGACCAAGCCGACCGAACCGACCACGACCACCACCAAGCCCACCGATCCGACGACCAGCACCATCTCCCTCAGCCCGGTCACCGGCGCCACCGTCGGCAAGGTCACCACCCTCACGGTGAAGGTGAGCCCCGCATCAGAGGGCGGCGACCTCGCCTTCGAGGAGTCCGTCAACGGCGGCAAGTTCGAAGGGTTCGCCTCCGCCGTGTCGGTCGGTGCCGACGGCACCGCCACCGCGGAGTGGATCCCCACCACCGCAGGCAAGGTGACCATCAAGGCCATCTTCTCCGGCCGCGACGGCGTCAAGGGTTCCACCACCACCCAGGAGGTCAGCGTCGCCAAGGCCGACGGCGGCACCGTCGCCTCCACGATCGCCCTCGATCCCATCAAGGGAGCCACCGTCGACAAGGAGATCACGGTGAAAGCGAAGGTCAACCCCGCAGCAGCAGGCGGCACCGTGGTGTTCGCGACCAACTCAGGCCCCTGGGACCCCGTACCGGTCGGCGCCGACGGCACCGCCACCGTGAAGTGGACCCCCGAAACCGACGGCAAGACAACCGTCACCGCCACCTTCTCCGGCCGCGACGGCGTCACCGGATCCACCACCACCCAACAGGTCACCGTCGCAGGGGCCCCCACGCCCACCACCACCACCAAGCCCAACCCGCCGGCCCGCGACGCCATCATGGGCGGCGACCCCTACTACGCCACGGACGTCTGGGGCGAATCCCGCAACTGCTCGTTCGGTTTCAACGGCACCGACGGAGCCGGCCGCACGGTGGTCATCACCGCCGGACACTGCGACGCGACCCCAGAAGGCGCAGGCGGACAGGACGCCTCAACCGCATACATGACAGCCGATAACAGTCGCGTCGGCACCTTCGCCAAGACGGTAATCGGACCACTCGACCACGCGCTGATCAAGATCGACGACAACATGGCAAAGCGTTTCCAGAACAACTACGTTCGCGCCGGCGGCAAGGCCCCGGTCGCGATCACCCGCGTCGCCACCCCCATGTGGGGGATCCCGGTGTGCATTTCCGGCCGAACCACCGGCTACCACTGCGGCACCGTCTCAGATAGCGGCACCGCGCATGGACCCGGCAACCGCTTCTATGGCAAGTTCACCGCGCGCTTCTGCGGGCTGGGCGGCGACAGCGGCGGCGCCATGATCACCGGCACCGAAGCACTGGGCATCGCGACCCAATCCAACATGCTGAACCAGGGAATGTGCGATTCCATGGAAGTAGAAGAGGACCTCAACATCATCGACCGACCCTCCGTGTACGCGGTACCAGTCCTGGACATCCTCACCGACAACCCCGGCCTGAAGATCCGCACCAACTAGACACACAGCATCTCCCGAAAAGGGGCCTCGGACGCGATCTTTCGCATCCGAGGCCCCTTTTCGCATTCCGGGGTAACGCACCACTTAACCGATGGTTAACGGTAGAATCCCGTTGTTCCTGGGGCGGGAGGACCGTGTGCCAGCAACAGCCGGCTGGAGGGCAGTCGGCTACCGATGCCGGGCGCAGACCGCCTGGTGGAGCAGAAGGAAGTTTCATGGAAGGCAGTTCGCAGGGGGATTTCCTCAGCATCGTGTTCACGTCGTTCGGCTACATCGTGAAAATCGCCACCAACGCGGGCGGCGCGTCCTAGACCGACCTGATCGCAGCCCGAGGCCGGGTGGAGGCATCACGCCACCACCCGGCTTCGTCGCGTTCGGGGCGCTCATCACCTCGTAGGCCCGAAACACAGAGCGGCCCGCCACCTCCGAGGAGGTGGCGGGCCGCTGTCGTACTGACTGCTAATTACTTCTTCAGGCCGTCGGCGTAGGGCGTGGTGCCGGGAGGAGCGAGCAGGGTCTGGCCAAGGCCGATGCCGGCCGCGATCAGGGTCGGGCCGCCGACTGCGATGGTGCCGACGATGCCGCCGATGCCCGCGCCGGTGATGGTGCCGACAGCAGGCATCACGAACGTGCCGACCACAGCGCCGATGATGGTGCCGATCAGGCCGCCGGTCGCGGTCGCAATCGCGAGCTGCGAGGTGAAGGTGTTCTGCGCCTTGAGGTTCTCGTCGGTGGACGCGATATCCTTGACCGCGAGACCGGCACCCTGAATGTTCTCCTTGCGCACCTCGCCCGCGATCGGCTTGGCCTTACCGAGATCGAAGACCGGGGTCAGCGTGACCTTCCTGCCGTCCTCGCTGATCTTCTGCTCCATCGGGAACTCGAGCGCATTGAGCTGGAACGCCAGCGGCAGGCTCACGACGGCCTTGCCCGCGTTGTCCTGCAGCTCGATGTTCTTGCCGTCTCCGGAGACCTTGAAGGCGCCCGCGTCGATGGTGGTGACGACCGACTGTCCCTCGATCTTCGAGCTCCAGTCGATGGTCTCGGGCGCAGCCGGTGCCGCGTGCGAGGTACCCGCACCCACACCAAGCGCCGCGATCGCCAACAGCGACGTCGCCGCGAACTTCTTCAGCCTCATCTACAAATCCCCTCTGGAAACCAAAATTGACACATGGGTCACAACACAGTCTCGGTGGACACTAATCTGTGATTCTTCTGAGAACAAGGCGCAGCAATTGCCCGCCAACCCATTCGATCCGCTCACTTCTCCGCAGGTCATCCGGCGAAGTTAGGTTGACCTGCGCTGAACCCCTCAGAAGGGCACAAATTACGGTGAGCGTGAGAACTCCTGTGTCTCGCGTCGGCCTCCCGCTGATGTGACCATGGACTCGACGTTGGCTCGGGATGCTACCGACGGGTAACTTAACCCGTGTTGGCGTTGCCGTCGTAGAAGGAAAGGCCGTGACATGACCGCCCTGACGATCACGTTGGGCACGATCGGCGTACTGCTCAGCCTCGTGTGCTGGGCCTCATTCTTGAGTGGGGCCTGGACCATGGGGAAGACGGTGCAGCTCGGTCAACCAGCCCCGGACCGCTGGCGCCCGTTCTTCCCCCGCTTCAAGCAGATGATCGTAGAGTTCATCGCGCACACCCGGATGCAGAAGTTCCGCACCGTGGGATGGGCGCACTGGCTCGTCATGATCGGCTTCCTCGCGGGCGCACAGTTCTGGTTCATGGCGTACGGCCAGACCTTCGACCCCACCTGGTCGTGGCCGTTGATCGGTGACACGTGGTGGTTCCACCTCGGCGACGAGATTCTCGGCGTCGGCACCGTCGTCGGCATCGTCACGCTGATGGTCCTCCGCCAGCTCAACCACCCGCGGGTGCCCGAGCGCCTCTCCCGCTTCAGCGGCTCGAAGTTCGGCCCCGCCTACTTCGTCGAATGGGTCGTGCTCACCGAGGGCCTCGGCATGGTGCTGGTCAAGGCAGGAGTGCTGTCGCTAGAGGGCCACTCCAGCTGGACCGACCCGATCACCGGGCAGATCGCCAAGGTGATCCCCCCCAATGTCGCGCTGATCTCGATCTTCGCCTTCGTCAAGCTGATGTCCGGCATGGTCTGGCTGTACTTTGTCGGCCGCAACATCACCTGGGGCGTCGCCTGGCACCGCTTCTCCGCGTTCCCGAACATCTACTTCAAGCGTGAGGACGACGGCGACGTCGCCCTCGGCGCCGCGAAGCCGATGATGTCCAAGGGCAAGGCCCTGACCATGGAGAACGTCGATCCTGACACCGACACCCTCGGTGCCGGTCAGATCGAGGACTTCTCCTGGAAGGGCTGGCTGGACTTCACCACCTGCACCGAGTGTGGCCGCTGCCAGTCGCAGTGCCCCGCATGGAACACCGGCAAGCCCCTCTCGCCCAAGCTGCTGATCATGTCGCTGCGCGACCACGGCTACGCCAAGGCGCCGTACCTGCTCGCGGGCGGCAAGAAGGACATGGGCGGCGACGAGGTCGGCCTGGTCGACGGCGACGGCAACGTCCTTGAGGACAAGCTCGCCGCCATTCCTGCAGCCGCGCGCACCGAGGCCGAGCGCAAGCTGGTCGGCGAGACCGTCGAGGGCGAGCTGGCTCCGGTCATCGACCTCGAGACCCTGTGGTCGTGCACCAACTGTGGCGCCTGCGTCGAGCAGTGCCCGGTGGACATCGAGCACGTCGACCACATCATCGACATGCGCCGCTACCAAGTGCTCATCGAGTCGGAGTTCCCGTCCGAGCTGGCCGGCCTGTTCAAGAACCTCGAGAACAAGGGCAACCCCTGGGGTCAGAACTCCAAGGACCGCCTCAACTGGATCAACGAGATGGACTTCGAGATCCCGGTGTTCGGCAAGGATGCGGACACCTTCGAGGACTACGAGTACCTGTTCTGGGTCGGCTGCGCCGGTGCCTATGAGGACCGCGCGAAGAAGACCACCAAGGCCGTCGCCGAGCTGCTCGCCACCGCGGGCGTGAAGTTCATGGTCCTGGGCGCCGACGAGACCTGCACCGGCGACTCCGCTCGCCGCGCGGGCAACGAGTTCCTGTTCCAGCAGCTCGCGATGCAGAACATCGAGATGCTCAACTCCGTGTTCGACGGCGTCGAGCAGTCCAAGCGCAAGATCGTCGTCACCTGTGCGCACTGCTTCAACGCGCTCGGCAACGAGTACCCGGAGGTGGGCGGCGACTACGAGGTCATCCACCACACCCAGCTGCTCAACCGCCTGGTGCGCCAGAAGAAGCTGATCCCGGTCGCCTCGGTGTCCGAGGACGTCACCTACCACGACCCGTGCTTCCTGGGTCGCCACAACAAGGTGTACGACGCGCCCCGTGAGCTGATGGAGGCGTCCGGCGTCAAGCTCAAGGAAATGCCGCGTCACGGCGAGCGGTCCATGTGCTGTGGCGCCGGTGGTGCGCGCATGTGGATGGAAGAGAACATCGGCAAGCGCATCAACGTCGACCGCGTGGACGAGGCACTGTCCACGGATCCGAAGAAGATCGCGACCGGCTGCCCCTTCTGCCGCGTCATGCTCACCGACGGCGTCACCGCACGCCAGGAGCAGGGCCAGGGCGAGGGCGTCGAGGTCGTGGACGTCGCGCAGCTGATGCTGAACTCCATCACCCGGCTCGAGCCGGCGGAGCTGACCGCGAACATCAAGGTCGAGCCCCGGGTCAAGGCAGCGGCTCCCGTCGCCGAGGCCGCACCGGTCGCCGAGGCCGCACCGGCCGCTCCGGCTGCGGAGGCCCCGGCCGCCGCTCCTGCCGCCGCGAAGCCCCCGGTCAAGGGTCTGGGCATGAAGGGTCTGGCCAAGGCACCTGGCGCGAAGGCTCCGGGCGCCAAGCCCGCCGCTGCCGCTCCCGCCGCCGAGGCTGCTCCGGCCGCCGAGACGGCTGCGGCTCCGGCCGCCGCACCGAAGGGCCTCGGCCTCAAGGGTGGCGCGAAGGCACCGGGCAAGGGTCTTGGCATGAAGGGTGGGGCCAAGGCTCCGGGCGCCAAGCCCGCCGCCGCTCCCGCCGCCGAGGCTCCGGCCGCCGCCGAGGCCGCGCCGGCCGCTGCTGCGGAGGCTCCCGCCGCCAAGCCGAAGGGGCTGGGCCTCGCGGCCGGCGCCAAGGCTCCCGGCAAGGGTCTGCAGATGAAGGGTGGGGCCAAGGCTCCCGGCGCAAAGGCTGCCGCTCCGGCCGCCGCAGCACCGGCACCTGCCGCCGAGGCTCCGGTTGCGGAGGCCCCGGCTGAGGCTCCCGCCGCCGAGGCTCCGGCTGCCAAGGCTCCGGCCGCGCCGCCGCAGCCGAAGGCGGGCGGGCTCGGGTTCAAGGCGGGCGCCAAGGCCCCGGGTGCACGCAAGGCCGCTCCGGCCGCGGCAGCGCCTGCGGCTCCGGCCCCCGCTGCCCCCGCCGCCGAGAGTGCACCTGTCGAGGCCGCACCGGTCGCCGAGAGTGCACCTGCCGCCGAGGCTCCCGCCACGAACGGTGCACCTGCCGACAACGGTGCTCCCGCCGCCGAGGCCGCGCCGCTGCCTCAGCCGAAGGCAGGCGGACTCGGGTTCAAGGCAGGCGCCAAGGCCCCCGGCCGCAAGAAGTAAGCGCCGCAAGAAATAGCAACACCGGCAACGCGCCCCCACCGACTCTCGGTGGGGGCGCGTTCCGTTTCCGCCGCCACCTGCACACCCTTTCTGCGGCCGTCACACGGCCGATGCACGCCGACTACGGGTGTGCACGCGCCAAAAGGGGTGTGCGATCAAGGGTCCGGCGGGTCGTGCACAGGTCGAAGGTTGTCCACAGCCCGGACGGATACCCCGCTCGGCCCCCTCCCCTCCGCCGAGCCAGGGTGCACGATGCCGCTCATGGGCGAGATCATCCGGAGACCCGAGGCGCTGCGGCGCGGCGCAACCGATCGGCAACTCCAACGGATGTGCGCTCGAGGGAGCTGGCGTCGGCTACGTCCGGGATCCTTCACCGACCGCGAGCAGTTCGACGCCCTCGATGCCGTCGGCCGTCATCGGATGCTCGCGGAGTCGACGATCCTCGCGTCCTCTGCCGACGCCGTGCTCAGCCACCAATCCGCCGCCGTCGTTCACGGTCTCGCGCTGTGGAACACACCCCTGCTACGCGTGCACCTCACCCGTGATCGCCGCACCGGTGGACGCACATCGGCGGTCCGGCACGTGCACTCCGCCTCACTCGAGGCGTCGCAGGTGACCGAGGTCGACGGGCTGCGGGTCACCACACTGGCGCGCACGATCCTCGACCTCGCGGGGACCCTGCCGTTCGAGCAGGTCCTGGTCGTCGGGGACCATGCGCTGCACAACACTCCACTCTCGCCCGACGACCTCGATGACGCGGTCGCGTCGATCGCGGGTCGTCCCGGCAGCGCCGTCGCCCGACGGGTGCTCGGCCTGCTCGACGGCCGGTCGGAGAGCGTGGGCGAATCCCGTAGCCGGGCGCTCTTCCTCCGCCACCAACTCCCGCTCCCTGAACCGCAGCCGAATCTCTACACCGCCGACGGAGAACACCTCGGTCGGGTGGACTTCCTCCTCGAGGAGCTCGGTGTGGTCGGCGAGTTCGACGGTCTGTCGAAGTACGGCAGGCTGGTGCCGGAGGGCCAGACCCCGGCGGACGTGCTGTGTGCGGAGAAGCTGCGCGAGGACGCGATCCGGGCGGAGGGCTGGGAGGTCGTTCGGTGGACCTGGAACGATCTGGCCACCCCACCGAAGCTGATCCGGCGGATCCTCGACGCCATCGAGCGTGCCCGGCCGCGGTCGGCACCGAGCGGGACGGTGACGTACACCCCGCGCCCGTGAGTACAGGGCGCCGTCGTGACCGCACGTCGGCACACACCTTCTGCGGCCGCCACACCCCCAGCGCACGCCCAATCCGGGTGTGCCGGCGCGAACGGGCGTGTGCCGGCGACGGCTACGGACGCCAGAGCTCGAGCCGCGGAATCCCGGGTGTCTCGAAGCCGAGCACCTGACCGTAGAACGACAGCTCCGCCTCGCGTGAGCTGACGATGGTCTCCACCTTCCGGAAGCCGTGCGCCTCCCCCTCGTATGCCAGGTACGCGTGCGGTATGCCCTTGCGCACCATCGCGTCCCGGAACCGCTCCGCCTGCGACGGGGGCACGATCGGGTCCGAGAGGCCCTGCAGCAGCAGCACAGGGCAGGAGAGCCCGTCGACGTTGTTCACCGGTGCCCGCCGCGCATAGAGCTCCTTGCTCTCCGGCAGCGGACCGATCAGACCGTCGATGTACCTGGACTCGAAATCGTGCGTCTCCTGGACGAACAGTTCGAGCTCGGCGACACCGTAATACGAGGCACCGCAGGCGAACACGTCGGAGGTCGTCAGCGCCGCCAGCACCGTCCAGCCGCCTGCCGAGCCGCCCTCGATCGCGAGCCGCCGCGGGTCGGCCAGGCCGGCGTCGGCCAGCCCGCGGACGGCGGCGATGGTGTCCTCGACGTCGACGATCCCCCACTGCCCTCGCAGCCGGTTCCGGTACTCGCGGCCGTATCCACTCGATCCGCCGTAGTTCACGTCGATCACGCCGATCCCGCGGCTGGTGAAATACGCGAACACCATGCTCAGCGCGGGCGCGACGTGCGCGGTCGGGCCACCGTGCACGAACGCGACGTACGGCGGCAGCTCCCCGTCCACCCCCGTGTAGTTCGGGTTGCGCGGCGCGTAGGCGTACGCGTGCACCTCCCGCCCCTGCGGCCCGGTGAGCGTGATCGGTTGCGCGGTGGGCAGATACGCGACGTCGGGCAGCCCGTCGACGCCGAGACGGACGTCGGTGACCGCACCCGAGCCCAGGTCCAGCAGCCGCAGTCCGCCCGGTGTCTGCGCCCCGCCGCTGCGCAGCAGCACCCGATCGCCGCGCAGGTCCGTGATGCCGAGCGAGGTGAGGTCGCCGAGGTCGAGGTCCGCGATCGAGCCGTCGGACGGGTCGACCACCGCCAGGGTGTCCGTGCCGACCGTGCGGGTGGTGAGCAGGCGGCCGTCCGCCAGCTCGGTGTACCAGCGGACACCGAGATGCCACAGGGGCGCGCCGAAGTCCGCATCCAGCGGGCACACGGGCCGCGGCGGCCGCGGACCGAGATCCACCCGGTACAGGTTCCACCAGCCGCTGCGGTCGCTGATCGCGTAGAGGGAGCCGTCGTCGAACCACTGGGGCTGCAGCACCGATTCCTCGGGCCCGCCGAGCAGCACCCGGCCCGGTCCGCAGACTCCGTTCTCGTCGAGCTCGGCGACCCGCAGTTCGGTGCCGTCCCATGGCATCTGCGGGTGGTCCCAGGCGATCCAGGCGAGTCGCCGGCCGTCCGGTGAGAGCCGCGGGTAGGCCAGGAAGTGCGAGCCAGACACCACCGATCGCAGCCGCGCGGGATCGCCGCCCCCGGAGCCGTCGAGCGGGATCGCGCAGATGTCGCGGCGCACCTCGCCGTCGGCCGAATGGGTCTCACGCACGCACCACACCTCGTCGCCGACGATGCTCAGCTCGCCGTACCGCAGCCCCGCACGGACCGCGGGCGGCGGTGTGAGCGGGATCGGGTGCTCGCCAGGACGGAGCGCGTACACACGCTGATCGCTGAACTCCGCGAACACCAACCGACCGTCGTGGGTGACCGTCCATGCGCCGCCGCCGTACTCGTGCACCCGCGTGCGGGCATTCCACGGCGGCGGCAGCACGTCTTCGGGCTCCCCGCGCCGGTCCGAGCGTCGGATCGAAGTCCGCCCGCCCTCGCTGGGGCGCAGCTCGGACCACCAGATCTCCTCGCCGACAAAATGGCCGGCATCGACCGGGTGGCCGCTCGAGGCGAGGTCCGCGGCGGTGATCGGTGATATCCAGGATCCGTACGGTGCGCGCTGTGGCATGCGGTCCAACTTAGGCCGAGTCGCCGACAACGCGGGCTCGGCGCGCGAGCCCGCATCACGCGGGCAACCACGCCCCGTGCAGCCCGGCCGGCACCCGGAGCGGCAACCGCACCCTGCCGAGCGGACCCGATCCGGGGTCCTCGGCGGGGAGCACACAGAACCACGACGACATGTCGGCGCGGTCGGTGCCGATCATCCCCCAGTAGTCGTGTTCCGCGCCGGGCATGAAGATCGGTTCGCCCACCGTGAGGCTGCCGGGATCCCAGTGCGCCTCGGCTCCCGACGGGTCGAAGAACCACAGCGAATCCATCGGGCCCTCGCGGCCGGCGAGCTTGCCGACCGTCGCGACGGTGCCGTGGCCCCTGGTGAGGCTGCGGTCGTCGATGCGGGGGAATTCGACGTCCCTGTCCGACAAGACCGTTCGCTGCACCGAGCCGGTCTCCGGATCGATCACCGCCCGCATCAGCGTGCCGACGGACGGGCGATCGGCGTCCGCGAACCCGCCCGGGTACGACCACTGCGCGTAGTCGACGCTCACCCGCCCGTCCGGCAGGTCGAACCCGTTCGCGAAGTGCCACACCCAGAACGCCTCGCAGCTCGCCCACCGGACCGGCCCGCCGTCGCGCGGGATCAGCGCCACCCTGGTGCCGTCCTCGGGCCGCCAGTCCAGTACCGACCCGCCGGTGAGCAGGCCGGCCATGTCGAACGCCAACGGGCACACCATCAGCACGATGTAGCGCTCGGTCAGGGCCATGTCGTGGATCATCAGCGCCTGGTCCATCCCGGTGACCGGCGTGGGCGGGCGGGCCAACGAACCGTCGGCCGCGACCACGGACCAGGTCAGGTAGGGCGGGTCGAGCAGATAGTTGAACAGCACCAACTCCCCCGTCGCCGGGTCGATCTTGGGGTGCGCGGTGCTGCCGACCGCCATCGCGCCGTCACAGCTCTCCGGCCCGAGGGTGCGCAGGTCGGCCGGGTCGAGCAGATAGGGCCGGGTGGTCTCGGCCATCGCCAACAGCCGGCCGCCGTGCCGGATCACGTTGATGTCCGGCAGCTCACGCGGCGTCCCGGCCAGCTCGGGCCCGACCTCCGCCTCGCTCGGCGTGTACAGGTCGGTCACGCCTGCCCAGATCGCGTGCCCGACCTTCTCCTCCGCCACCACCATCGGCGTCCGGACGAACCGGTTGGTGTACCGGGCGGCGCCGTCCGCCAGCTCGATCCTGTGCACCATGCCGTCGCCGTCGAGCGGATAGACGTACCGGCCGATCGGGTCGTACCGCGGGTTGGGCCCGTTGCGCAGGTACGCGCCGTGCAGGTCCGACGGCAGCTCGCCGACCACCTCCAGGTCCCGGACGTCCACCTCCTCCCGCTGCGGCTCGAAGATTCCCGTCAGGTGCGAGTGGTGCGCGAGATCGACGGGCGCGGGCCGGGGAAAGCTCGGTGCGTTCATGGGAATGCCACTTCCGTGCGGAGTTCGTTCCGTCTTTCAGGGTCCTCTCCCCGGCCGCCGCCGAACAACGATTTCGCGGGCCGAACCGCCTCCGAGCAGCCCGTTATCTGCGCCACATGCGGGGTAGCGGGAGAAATCCGCTTGAACCGGGGTGGCACGATGGACCGGTGACCGTCTCGGAGCCCTCCCACCACACCCACATCCAGCCGCGCGTGCTCAACCAGTCCGCGAAGCTGCAGAACGTGCTGTACGAGATCCGTGGACCGGTACACGCGCACGCCGCCCGGCTCGAGGCCGAGGGCCACCGCATCCTCAAGCTGAACATCGGGAACCCGGCCCCGTTCGGGTTCGAGGCACCCGACGTGATCATGCGCGACATGATCGCGGCGCTGCCCACCGCGCAGGGTTACTCCGATTCCAAGGGCATCCTGTCCGCCCGCCGCGCCATCGTCACCCGCTACGAGCTGGTCCCGGGCTTCCCCGACCTCGACGTCGACGACGTCTACCTCGGCAACGGCGTCTCCGAGCTGATCACGATGACGATGCAGGCGCTGCTCGACAACGGCGACGAGGTGCTGATCCCGGCGCCCGACTACCCGCTCTGGACGGCGACGACCAGCCTCGCCGGCGGCACCCCGGTGCACTACCTCTGCGACGAGTCCGAGGGCTGGAACCCGGACATCGCCGACATCGAATCGAAGATCACCCCGCGCACCAAGGCGATCGTGGTGATCAACCCGAACAACCCGACCGGCGCGGTCTACACGGCCGAGGTGTTGAGCCAGATCGTCGCGCTGGCCCGCAAGCACCAGCTGCTGCTGCTCGCCGACGAGATCTACGACAAGATCCTCTACGACGACGCCAAGCACATCTCGCTGGCCACCCTCGCCCCCGACCTGCTCTGCCTGACCTTCAACGGCCTGTCCAAGGCCTACCGGGTGGCCGGGTACCGCTCGGGCTGGTTGGCCATCACCGGCCCGAAGGACCACGCGGCGAGCTTCCTGGAGGGCATCGACCTGCTCGCCTCCATGCGGCTGTGCCCGAACGTGCCGGCGCAGCACGCCATCCAGGTGGCGCTCGGCGGACACCAGAGCATCGAGGAACTGATCCTGCCCGGCGGCCGACTGCTCGAGCAGCGCGACGTCGCCTGGGAGCGACTGAACATGATCCCTGGCGTCACCTGTGTGCGGCCGAAGGGCGCGCTGTACGCCTTCCCCCGGCTCGACCCCAACGTCTACGAGATCCGCGACGACGCCAAGCTGGTCCTTGACCTGCTGCTGCAGGAGAAGATCCTGGTCGTCCAGGGCACCGGGTTCAACTGGCCCAACCACGACCACCTGCGGATCGTGACGCTCCCGTGGGCCCGCGACCTCGCGGTAGCGATCGAGCGGTTCGGCAACTTCCTGGCGGGCTACAGCCAGTAGGCGGAGCGCTACCGACTCGAGGGTTCGCACCGGCGGACCGCGGGCCCGATCGGCTACCGTGGCTTGGGTGTACGCACCTCGGATTGCCTCAGCAGGACCGACCGCATGACCGGCGAACCGCTCTCGGTCTATGACGCCATCCGGATGCGCCGCGACGTCCGCGCGGAGTTCACGGGTGAACGGATCTCCGAGGAGCAACTGACCCGGATCCTGCAGGCCGGGCACTGCGCGCCCAGCGTCGGGAACACCCAGCCGTGGGATTTCGTCGTCGTGCAGAAGCCCGAGACGCTCGACGCCTTCGCCGAGCACGTCGCGGGCTGCAGGCAGAACTTCGCCGACTCGTTGCCTCCGGAGCGCCGCGCCACCTTCGACCCGATCAAGATCGAGGGCATCCAGGAGTCCGGCACGGGCGTGGTGGTGACCTACGACGCCAGCCGCGGCGGCGCCAACGTGCTCGGCAGGCACACCGTCGAGGACACCGGGGTGTTCTCCGCGGTGCTCGCGATCCAGAACATCTGGCTGTCCGCGGTCGCGGAAGGCATCGGCGTCGGCTGGGTCTCGTTCTACGAGGAGGATTACCTCACCGACCTGGTGCAGATCCCGTCACCGGTGCGGCCCATCGCCTGGCTGTGCATCGGCCCGGTGTCGGAGTTCCAGGAGACCCCCGACCTGGTGCGCTTCGGCTGGCGGGACGGCAGGCCGCTCTCCGAGGCCGTGCACCGCGAGAGCTTCTGAATCCGCCGCCACCAAAAGCCACAAACAAGCGACAAACCTATGGCCTCGATGCTTGTCAGGTGACCTGGACAACATATGGTGAACCCATGGTCTCCGAGAGCAGAGCGCGCTTCGGCAGGTTCGTCTCCGAACGCCGCCGCGCCCTGAATCTGACCCAGGACGAGGTGCGGGCCGCGGGAGGTCCGTCCGACGCGGCCCAGACGCGGGCCGAGAACGGCACCGGCCCGGAGCCGAGCCAGCGCACCCTCCGGCGACTCGACATCGGCCTGAACTGGACCGAAGGCAGCGCGGCCCGCACCCTGCTCGGCGGCGTCCCCGACCCGCTCGAGGGCGCACCCGACCGCGCCGCGGGCAGGCCGCGCGGCACCACCGAGTTCGGGCCCGACGCCGTCGCGGTGCCGGTCGAGATGATCGCCGACCTGCTGACCCCGCACGCCACCCTCAACTCGTTCCGCGACCGGTGGCCCGAGGTCACCGGGGACGAGTTCGACAAGGCCACCGACGCGCTCAACGCGGCCATCTCCCGGATCACCGGCGTGTACGTCACCGACCTGCTCGAACGCAACGGGGGCCCGGGGGTCCCGGTGCCCGCCCTGATCGAGTTCGCCTTCGGCCACCATCTCGACGAACCGGTCGGCGACGACCCGGCCGACGCCGAGGAACGGCTCTACCGCCGCTGGCTGGCGGGTCGGCCGATCGACGCGGACGCCGACCGCGAGTCGAGATTCCGCCGACGGTGGCAGGCACGACGAGGAGCAGACGCATGACCCGCACGGACGACCAGCCGATTCCCCTGTCCACCCGGGTCAACCGGCTGTTCGAGTGGGGGCACCGGCGCGACGACCCCGAGCAGACGAACGAGGAGGTCGCGCTGGCGCTGGGCGACCGACTCCGGCGTCCCGTCGAACCGCGGATGGTCGAATCCATCCGCGACGGCAGCCTCGCAGATCCGCCGCTCGACGTCCTCGACGCCGTCGCCGACCATTTCGAGGTCTCGCGGTCGTACCTGTCCGGCACCGACCACGGGTACGTCGACGCCCAGGTCCGGCTCTGCATCAGCGCCCGCGACGCCGGGGTGAAGAGCCTTTCGATGCGCTCGCTCACCGACCCCGACCCCGTAGGCGGGGCGCTGCCCCGTCAGGCGATGGAGGAACTGATCGGGCTGCTGGCGCGGCTCGGCGGAGCGACGGGGGATGTCACGGACTGACCCGGCGGCGCACCCGCAGCCGGAACCCGTCCGGTTTCAGGGTGAGCTGCTCCTTGACCCTGAGTTCGTAGCCCGGTTCCGGCTCGAGGTCGTAGCGGTGCACGAGCAACGCCAACGCCAGCACCATCTCGTGCAGCGCGAACTGGCGGCCGATGCACGCCCGCAGCCCGGTGCCGAAGGGCTTGTAGACGTGGCCGGGGCGGGCCCGCACGTTCTCCGGCAGGAACCGGTCCGGGTCGAAGGTCTCGACGTCTGGTCCCCAGACCGGATCACGGTGCAGGCCGAGCACCAGCACGAAGGCCCAGTCGTTCTCCGCGAACCCGTATCCGTCGCCGATCGTGGTGTCGGCGACGGCCTCCCGGAAGTAGCCGGGGGCGGTCGGCCACAGGCGCATCGTCTCGTCCACCACCCGGCGCACATAGCGCAGCTTCGCGACCTGCTCGAAGGAGACCTCCGGCCGATCGGTGCCCGGCCACAGCGACTCCACCTCGGCCCGCGCCCGTGCCGCGATCTCCGGGTTCTGCGCCAGGAAGTGCAGCGCGAACGCCAGCGCGTTGGCCGAGGTCTCGTGCCCCGCGACCAGGAAGGTCAGCACCTGGTTGCGGATGTTCACCTCGTCGAGCCGCTCGCCCGTCTCGGGGTCGGCCGAGTCCAGCATCAGGTCCAGCAGGTCGGGGCGACGGGTCTCGTCGGGGCTCGCGCGCCGTTCGGCGATCACCTCGTCGACAACACCCGCCACGTACGCGATGTCGGCCTCGTTCTGCCGCTCGGCCTTGCCGGCGAACAGCCCGCGGAACGGGATCGGGATCGCGGTCTGTTCCGCGTGCCGCAACGCCCGCAGCATCGCCCCGACAAACGGGTCCTCCTGCTCGCCGCGCGCGCGGTCGAACGAGTCGAAGCTGTACCCGAACCCGGCGCGGCCGATCATCTCGAGCGTCAGCTTGCTCATCTCCGCGGGCACGTCGACGAACTCCGCGGTGGCGTGCTCGTCCCAGCGCACGATCAGCTCGCGGGTGGTCTCCAGCATCGTCTGGTGGTAGCCGCGCATGGCCTCCCTGGTAAAGCCCGGCATCAGGATGTTGTGCGCCTTGGACCAGTTCGGCTCGTGGTGGAACGCGGTGAACAGGCCGTCGGCGACGATGGTCCGCAGCTTCGCCAGCGGCCGGCCGACGTGCTTGCGGAACCGCTTCTCGTCGTTGATCTCCTCGACCAGCTCCGCGCCGGACACGAACGTGAGCTTCGTCCCGACGATGACGCGCTGATAGATCGGGCCGAGCCGCTGGTGCTGCCACAGCGTGCGCTGGCTGGGGGCGCTGCGGTCCATCCCGAGGATGTCGCCCAGCAGGGGGACGCGGCGCGGTGGGTGCGGGATCGGTCGTGTCTCCATCAGATGCCGGAACCCGCACTCACCACTGGTGGGCCCGGGACCGCGCTCCTCTCTCGGGTGTCGGTGCGGCGAAGGTCTCGGGCCTCGCTCGGTTCGGTCTGCGCGATGGTCGCGGCGAGCCGCCAGCTGCGGGCCAGCCGCAGCAGCGTGCGCGTCTCGTCGGTGAGGTCGTCGTGCGCGGGGGCAGCCGGCGCCGTCGCGGACGCGTCCAGCGGGGCATCCCCGGTTCGTTTCCGCTCGCAGGCGCGCAGCAGCTGAACCGAGCGGCGGACCGCGGACCTGGTGTCGCCGTGGAGCCCGCGCCGGTCCAGTTCGCTCTCCAGATCCGCGTCGACCGCGCCCGAGGTGTACGGCTCCAGTTGCATCGTGGCGTCCCAGATCTCGACGACCGTGCGATGCAGGCGCTCCTCGAACCCGGCGGCGGGCAGGACGACCTGGGGCACCGCGGCCGTGAGCGTCGACCACATCGGTTCGAGCTGACGCAGCTCCCGTCGCCGCATCCACAGCGCGACGACGGGGACGAAGCTGACCACCGCGATCAGCGCCACCTCGGGGAGGAAGAGGACGTCATTGGATCCGGCCCGCCACCGCGTCAACGCGTTGTCCACGTGGGCTGCCGAGAAGAAGGCCGCGACCGGTCTGGTGAGGTTGTCCACCACGGAGAACAGGCACATCACGCCCACGATCACGGCCATCACCCACTCGAGCCGGCCGGGCCCGGACCGCAGGAACTCGTAACAGATCACCAGGGCCACGCACACCGCGACGACGATCGGCATCGAGTACAAGACGAAGTAGACCGCGCACTGCCAGCCGCCCGCCGCCTCGATAGTGAGGCCGGCATCCCGGGACTTCTGGCTCAGCATCAGCAGCGAGACGCCCAAGGCGAGCGTGATCGCGTACACCGCCGGCTGACGCCAGGACGGCTCGTCCGCACCCTCGGTGAGCGCCGCGGCGAGGCCGAGGATGGCGGCGCCCGCGAGCATCACGCAGAGGTGCGTCACCGGCCGGATGACCGCGACGTCGGTGAGATGTGGCGCGAGGGCGGCCTGTAGCTCCGGCGCCCGCAGGGTCGCCGGCACCGCCCAGAAGAGCAGGACCAGGTTGATCCGGCGCTGTGCCAGCACCTCCCGCATCACGGCCAACCGGATCAGCGTGATCACCCAGATGCCGATGAGCAGCGGCCACATGATCGCCGCGGGCAGGGTGGAGGTCAGCTTCGGCTCCAGACCACATTGTTCAGCCGCGACACCCGCACCGACCGCTTGGCACCGGCTCCGGATCGCGCACTCACCGCGCCCGAGTCGGCCAGGAACAGCCGCGTCGCGAGGAGCTCGGCTTCCTGCTCCACCTCGTCGTCGTAGGCGGCCCGGCCGAGTAGCGAGCGCACCGTCTCGGGCCGCACGTCGGGGGCCAGTTTCTGCAGCGCCGTCAGGTCGACGTTGAGGCCGGAATCGCCGCGGAGGACGTGGGCCAGTTCGTGGTAGATGATGTGCCTGCGCAGGTAGACGGAGGCACCGGCGGCGTACATCACGACGTCGTCGTGTTCGCGACCGATCCACAGCCCGCAGGGGGCGCCACTGATCACCGCAGCCTCGACCGGCTCCAATCGGATCGGTCGCCCGCGTTCGGCCTCCATCCAGCCGATGAAATCGTCGAAGGACCAGGGCCGCTTGATGGGCAGCGCATCCATGAACGCGTCCACCCGCTTGCGCGCCACTTCCAGTGATCGGGCCACCAACCGACCCTATCGAACGAGGCTCGCGCGCCGGCCCCGGAGGCTAACTGGACGGCCGACTACCCCCCGCGGTGACAGCCAGAACCACGCCATGTACATTCTCAGCAGACACCTTGTGTGTCCAGCAAGCCCGATTGCCCCTCCCCCCCCTGTGGGCAATCGGGTCGGTGGCGGGGACACACCCCCCTGTTCCCCGCCACCGCTGCAAAAACTTCCCCGACGTCGGCGCTGACCACTCGCGCACCCGGGTCTCCCCAACCGAGCACGCGCCCCAGCGGGCGTCGGAGCGTTCCGCACCGTGTGCGTGCGACAATTGAAGCACAAGAAGCCACAAAAAAGCCACACAGAGGCAACGCTCGGGCTTCGTTCGGCCACAAGCCCGCGTTGCTCGAAGCGGCACGCGATGCCTGCGATGTTCCTCAGTGCGAAATTGCGACGGTGATCGCGGGACGGTCGATCGATGATTCGACCGACACTGTCGGTGTACCGCTTCGGGTTCCCACGAAGGACTGCACCAGACCGGAGCTACTCGGGTAACCCAGGATCTCGACCACGGAAGACGCCTCGTCCTCGGTCGACAGCCGCATCGGGACCTCGCGCCGCAGCGAGGCGATGTTCGAGTCCACTCCGGTCAGGTCGACCTGCAGGATGCACGCACCCGAAATCGGCACGGGGTCATCCGTGCCGTGCAAGAGAGGCATCTGCACGAAGCGGGCGGTCCACCCTATGGATCCGTCGCCGCCGAGACCGAAAACGACGGTGTCGCCGTCCGGGGTCCGATCGATCTCTATCGAATCCAGAGTCGGTAGAACCGGCGGGGGCAGCGCCTGGTCTCCTGGTTCAACTGGCACCAACCCCGGCACGGTGGGCAGGCCCGACGACGGATCGCCGACGTGGAGCTGCCCGGCGAACGACTCGAACTGCTGACATCGGGCCTCCCCGACAGGGAGGTCCACGTCCGGCGCTCCACACGCGGTGGACAAGACCAACGCCGAGAGGACCAGGCCCGCCGAACTCGCCCCGACTCGTTTGGCTACGCCCACAGTGCGGTCGTCCTTCGTCGTCAACGTCACCCGGTCACCGGGTACATCGTCATCGAACACCGAGCCGTTCCAGACGGCGCTCGCGCACCTGCCTACCGCGGGAGCGGCTCATCCTTCCGTCCACCCGAGGTCGGTACCCTGACCGGATGCGTCAACAGGGCCGCGCGGCCACCACCCGGGCGAGCGGGCCGACATGACCGAGGTCCGGAACAACCATGGCCACGGGCATGGGCATGGGCACGGCCACAGCGGTCCCATCCCGGTCGGCCCGGTCGCGGCCCGGGTGGTCGTCGGACTGCTCGTCGCGATCGGCATCGCGGTGCTCGCAGGCGCGGTCATCCTGTGGCCGAGCAGCCGCAGCATCGACATCCCGTTGCCCTTCCAGACCTCCGGCGGCGGCGCCGTCGTCACCGAGGCGGGCACCGTCACGCAGCAGGACATCGGGCCGTGCGGCAGCGCCTCCGCAGGCAAGCCCTTCACCGGTTCGCCGCAGCCGCCGCCGAACGACTCCTACCACTGCCAGCGCAGCCTCGTCGACATCGAGTCCGGCCCGAACGAGGGCACCACCACGCTGCTGGAGATCGGGCCGGGCCCCGGGCAGCCGGATCTGCGCGTCGGCGACAACATCCGGCTCGTGCGCCAGACGGATCCGTCCGGCGCCACCGTGTACTCCTTCGAGGACTTCGCCCGCGGGCTGCCGCTGCTGCTGATCGTCGCGGCGTTCGTCATCGTCGTCGCCGTGGTCGCGCGCTGGCGGGGCGTGCGAGCCCTGCTCGGGCTCCTCGTCGCCTTCGCCGTGCTCGTCGGGTTCATGCTGCCGGCCCTGCTCGACGGCCAACCCGCCATCCCGGTTGCCCTCGTCGGCGGCGCCGCGATCCTGTACGCCGTCCTGTACCTGGCCCACGGGGTGAGCCTGCGGACCAGTTCGGCCCTGCTCGGCACCCTGGCGTCGATGCTGCTGGCCGCGCTGCTGTCCTGGGTGACGATCGAGATGACGCACCTGACGGGGCTGTCCGAGGAACAGAACACCAACGTGCAGACCTACATCGAGCACGTGAGCATCACGGGGCTGCTGTTCGCCGGGTTCATCATCGGCTCGCTCGGTGTGCTCAACGACGTCACCATCACCCAGGCCTCGACGGCGTTCGAGCTCGCCGACCTCGACCGCAACGCCAACCGCCGCCAGATCTTCGGCTCCGCGATGCGCGTCGGCCGCGACCACATCGCCAGCACCGTCTACACCCTGGTGCTGGCCTACGCCGGCGGCGCGCTCCCGCTGCTGCTGCTCTTCAGCGTGGCGGGCCGCTCGATCAACGACGTGCTGCTCGGGGACGCGGTCGCGATCGAGATCGTGCGGTCCTCGGTCGGCGGCATCGCCCTTGCGCTGTCCGTCCCGCTCACCACGGCGATCGCGGTGATGCTGGCCCGCCCACCGCGGTCCGGTGCGGCCGCCGCGGTCACGGCGCGATCCGGCGGAAGGCACGCGCGCTGACGATGCGGGCGGGGCTCATTCCTCGGAGGAGGCGCCCACCTACCGCCGGCTAGACGTCAGCGGACCATCCCCGGCGGCAGCTCCATGCCCGGCGGCACCTCGATCTGGATGGGGTCCGGCAGGTTGAGGTAGCGCCGCGGCGGCGGACCCGGGACCGGCGGCGGCTCCGGGGTCGCCTGTGACGGCTCGGCGGCCGGCTGCGGCGCGGGCGCGCGCGGGGTCGACGACGGCGGTGTCGTGGTGGTGGTCGGGGGCGCAGTCGTCGTGGACGGCGCATCCTGGTCCTCGGTCACCGCGGTGGCCCGGCCCTCGCCCTGGGTGGTGGCGGCGCCGTCGCGCCCCATGGACAGGCCGATGCCGGCGACGACGACGAGGCCGGTGGCCGCCGCCCCCGCGATCGCGAGCTGACGGCGGGACGGGCCGCGGGTCCGACGAGGGCTCAGAGCATCCGCGGCGCCCCACTGGGGTTCCGGCGGCTCGACCGGCGGCGCGACCGGCGTCGCCAGCATGGCCGCGCCCTGCGCCGCGACCATCTCCGGTTCGGCGGGCACCACCGTCGGAAGGTTGAGCCAGTTGCGCAGGATGGACTGCACCAGCGGGATGTGCGCGCCCCCGCCGAGCAGGACCACCGCATCGGGATAGCGGCCGGACGCCGCGATCACCCCTCGGGCGAACCGCGCCGAACCCTCGACGGGCACCACGATCATCGATTCGAAGGTCTCGCGGGAGAGCAGGATCAACCCGGCCTCGCTCGGCACGGCGATCGCCTCGCTGGCGGAGAGCTGCTCCTTGGCGAAGCGGCACCGCTCGTTGAAGGCGGTCGCCTCGTCGGCGCCAACCGGCGAGACGATGCCCTGCGCAGTGGCCTGGTGCTGGCTGATCAGCCAGTCGAAGTAGTCCCCCGCGATCTCGGTGCTGCGATCGGCGGCCAGCACCGTCCCCGACGCCCTGTCGATCACGCTGACGGTCAGGCCGGAGCTGCCCAGGTCATAGAGGACCAGCGTCCCGAAGTCGTAGATCTCCCCGGTGGCCTCGAGCCGCGCGATCGCGGCCGTGCTCGCCGGGATCAACTGGTAGTTGTGCAGGCGCTGGCGCGCCATCGCCTGTTGCAAGGCGTCGGCCTGACGCTGCGTCGCGTACGCGACGCCGGTGGCGCCCACGGTCTCCCCGCCCTGCGCGAGCAGCACCCCGATGGACTGGGCTGCGGTCTCCTCGGCCCGGTGCGGCACCGTCGCGATGACCTGCCGCTGAAACGCCTCGACCCCGCCTGGCCCGCGGCGGGAGGCGACGTCCGGACGCGCCATCCGCACGGCACTGGACCCCACCGACACACCCAGAACCGCACTCATCGAGCCGCCTTAAATCGGGTTTGCACGCAGCCGACGCTCGAATCGCGCGCACTTGGACGAGGTGAGCATAACGAACGAGTGTCCAGCCGCACCCGCGCGCGGTGATCGCAGGGACGCCGAGCTGGCCGATCGTCCAGCTCACCGCCCTCAGCTGCGGCCCAGGCCTCGGTAGGTCCATCCCGCGGCCGCCCACTCAGCGGGATCGAGGCAGTTGCGCCCGTCGATGAGCACCTTCGAGCGGACCGTCCCGGCGAGGTCCGCGGGACGCAGCGCCTTGAACTCGTCCCACTCGGTGGCCAGCAGCACCGCGTCGGCGTTGTCGCACGCCTCCTCCACCGAGGTGGCGTAGTTCAGCGTCGGGAACAACCGGCGGGAGTTGTCGAGCGCCTTCGGGTCGAACACGCTCACCACCGCGCCGTGCAGCTGCATCATCCCGGCCACGTTGAGGGCTGGCGAGTCCCGGACGTCGTCGGACTCGGGTTTGAACGCCGCGCCGAGGACCGCGATGTTCGCACCGAGCAGAGATCCGCCGCAGGCCCTGGTCGCCAGCTCGACCATCTTGGTCCGGCGGCGCATGTTGATGCTGTCCACCTCGCGCAGGAAGGTCAGCGCCTGATCGGCGCCGAGTTCACCAGCACGCGCCATGAACGCCCGGATGTCCTTCGGCAGGCAGCCGCCGCCGAAGCCCAGTCCCGCGTTGAGGAATCGGCGCCCGATCCGGGCGTCGTAGCCGAGCGCGTCAGCCAGCTGCGTGACGTCCGCGCCCGTCGCCTCGCACACCTCGGAGATCGCGTTGATGAAGGAGATCTTGGTCGCGAGGAAGGCGTTCGCGGACACCTTCACCAGCTCCGCGGTCGGCAGGTCGGTGAGCAGGAACGGCACCTCGTCCTCGATCAGGCGCGCGTACAGCCGGCGGAGCAGCGCCTCGGCGCGCCCGGGGCGGGCGGGGTCGACCCCGAGCACCAGGCGGTCCGGCCGCAGCGTGTCCTCGACGGCGAAGCCCTCACGCAGGAACTCGGGGTTCCAAGCGACCTCGACCTCCTCGCCCGCAGGCGCGAGCTCGCGGGCCCGCGCGCCCAGTTCGGCCGCCGTGCCGACCGGCACCGTCGACTTGCCGACGATCACCGCGGGCCGGTCCAGCAGCGGGGCGAGGGTGTCGATCACCGAGTGCACGTGCCGCAGGTCGGCGCCGTACTCGCCCTTCTTCTGCGGTGTCCCCACCCCGAGGAAATGCAGGTCCGCGAACGCGGCGGCGTCGGGGTACGAGGTGGTGAAGTGCAGCCGACCGGCGTCGATGTTGCGTTTGAGGACCTGCGCGAGGCCCGGTTCGTAGAACGGCACCTCTCCCCCGGAGAGCTTGGCCACCTTGCCCGGGTCGATGTCGACCCCGAGCACCTCGTGTCCCAACTCGGCCATGCAGGCGGCGTGCGTGGCTCCGAGATAGCCGGTTCCGAAAACGGTGCAGCGCATAGGTAGTTGATAGGCGGCCAGGGTTAGCGCAGCGGATACCCGGCGCAAGGGTCGCGGCAACAGCAGGTGTACATCCGGCGTCGGGCAGGCGAGCGGCCGGTCAGGGCCGGTCGATGACCTCGGGTTGGCCGCCTGCGCCCGCATTGGCGCGCGGGAAGCACGCGGAGGTGCCTGAGACCGACAGGCTGCCCCGGCCGTTGTCGTGGGCCACGATCGCGGATCCGTCGGGCATGGTCGCGACCGCGGTGCTGCCCTCCCCCGACGAGCGCCGGACGAGCGGCCGGTCCCGGCCGTCCCAGTAGGCGGCGATCGCGTCCAGCTCCTGGGCGGCGCCGCCCTCGGGGATCCCGCTCACCCAATAGTTGAGGGTGAGGAAGACCGGGCCGGCGGCATCGCCGTCGTTGTCGTCGCAGGGCGTGACGCCGCCGGGGTTGAACGCCCCGATCGGCGAACTGGGATGCGCCAGAGTCAAACTGGCGCCCTCGGGCAGCGCGGACAGGGCCTCGCCGAAATGCTCGATCAGCGCAGCGGCGGCGGCGACCTCGGTCAGTGCGGTGTCCACGTCGGGCTCCTCGTCTGAGCTGCAAGCGGCGGCGAGCAGGACGACGGCGCCGAGCGCGCTCGCCGTCAGCGTCCTGCCGACGCCGGTTCTCGTCGCGATCTCGGGCCTCACGAGGACCCTCCCAGCCCGGCGATGATCCGCCCCATCCCCTCCAGCGACGGATTCCGCAGGTCCCAGTACTCGCTGTGGACCCGGGGATTGGCGCCGAGGAGCGGACCCGGATCGCCGGGATTGCTGGCGAACACCCGGCCCCCGAAGTCCGGGTCGGTCGGATCGGTCCCGTGCACGTGCCTGCCGGCCAGCGTCGCGTCCCCGATGTACGGCACCGGATCCCAACGGGCCGCGGTCGAGTACACGTGCGCGCCGACCTCGCCCGCGTTGACGCCGTCGAGGTGCAGCTCCGAGACGTGGTCCGCGTTGACCCCTGGACTGCCGACGAAGACCAACTCGTCGACGTCCAGCGATCCACCGCCGACCGCGGCCGTCCCGATCACGGTGCTCCCGTAGCTGTGTCCGACGATCACCTGATGCGCCGCCTGCCCCTGGTGCGCGGCCCGCAGGCCGTCCTGGAAGCCGTCCAGCCGGGGTGCGCCCCGCTCCGCGAACCTGTCGAGCCCGGCCTCGGGAATGCTCTGCGGCGCGTTGTAGCCGTACCAGGTGACGACGGCGGTGCTGGCGAGTGGATCGGCGCGGGTCGCGGCGTCGAGCATGCGGGCGGACCGGTCGACGTCGCCCCCGATGCCGCCGAGGTGCGAGCCGGTGCCCGGCACGAAGGTGGCGACGTTGTCGGCGAGGTCGGGGTTGCCAAGGGCGATCGCCGCCCGTCCGCCGCCGTCGATGCCCATCAGGAACCTCGGCGGCGCCGACCCCGCGTCGAGGGCGCGGCGCACGGCCCCGTACTCATCGGATTTCGCCTGGAGCGGCTCGCGTTCGCCCCGCCATGCGCTGTACTCGGCCCAGGCCTTCCACGCCTTCTCGTCGCGGGAGTTGGATGCAGGCTGGGCGGGCACGTGTTCTCCCGCCGCCCATCCGGGATGCCGGGTGTCCACTGCGTCCAGCGCCGCCGCCGCCCGGGTCTGCAGGTCCTCGAGGTGCATCCGGTTGTAGCGATCTTTGTCGGCGGCCGGGATTCCGTCCCGGTTGCCGACCTCGCGGTCGTCCGCGAACAGTGCGTCCTTCTCCTCGGCGGTCAGGCCCGTCCAGAACTCGTGGAGCTCCGCCGCGCGCGCGGGCAGGGCGGATCGCCCGTCGACGATGTCCTGGACGCGCGGGCCCGGCGCCGGCGCCGCGGAAACCTGGCCGAACTCCGCGAGACAGTCGGTCAGCGTCGCGGCGGCGCGGCTGTCGGCGAGCGCGACTTCGTCCAGCGCCCGGGCGATGTCGTCGGCGAGCTCCCTCGCCCGGGCGTCGAGGACCCGCTGCGCGAGGGCGCCGTCACCGGCCGCCGCCACGGTCAGTCCCGCCCCGGCCGCCGGCGCGGTGACGGTGCCGTCCTCGGACACCGCGAAGCCCTCGCCGAGCGCACCGTCGATCACCGAGATGGCATGCGCGGCAGCAGATTCGATCGTCGCCGCGCCCCGGCGCAGCGACGAGGAGGTCGCGAGCAACGCCATCGCGATCGAGTTGCCCGCGGACCGTTCGGCCACCGTGCGCTCCCAGGCACCGCGCGCCGCCTCGCCGTGCCAGGTGTCGAGAACACCGTCGACGCTGCGGACGACGAGGGCGATCTGCGCGTCCAACTCGACGGTGGCCCGGGCGAGCTCGTCCGCGGAACCGTTGAGGCATTGGGGATTCCATCCCCGCAGCTGGGTGAGCGTGGGGCGCATCAGGCGCCGCCTGCCGACGCGAGCAGACCCCTGTTCCCGGCCTCGGCGTCGTCGTACCGGGCCGTGTTGGTGGCCGCGATCTGTGACATCACCCGGACCCTCGACCCGATCGCCCGCACGCCGGCCGCGATCCGGTCCGCTCCCGCGGCGTAAGCCGCGGCCGTGTCGGACCCGGCGAGCCCCTCGGCCGCATGCCGGAACGCGGGTGCGGTGTCGATCTCCTCGATGGCCTCGGCCGCCGACTCCAGCGCCCCCGCGAGCCGTGCCAACACGGCGGTGTCGACCGCCATCTCCCCTGACGTCATGGTGCCCCCCAGCAATCAGTCCACGCCATCTGCCAGCACCCTAACGCAGTCGGCGGCGCGCGGGCGGCGGATCCGGCCCCTCCGCCTCGACGTAACGTCCGCCACATCCGGGAATTGCGCTAACACGGGATCGGCACCGATCGATAAGGTTCACGGCGGCGCGCGGGAGGGAGATCGCGCACCGGCCGGGGTTCGATTTCGAGCCACCGACATGAGTTCAGGTGATAGGGGTTTCGGTGCCGGCATCCATCCGCATCGGGCAGGACGAGTCCGGCATCGAGTTTCCCGACCCGTCGCCCCGGGAACAGTCCCGCGCGGGCATCGGTTCCGCTGCGACAGTGATGGATTCACGCCGACCGGGTATTCGGAGCAGGGACGCGGCGGCCCCCGTCGGCGCCCTCCGCGGTCTCGACGAATGTGTACGGGTCGCCGCGATGTGGGCGGACGAGGTCGATCGCGACGCGCGGTTCCCGGCGGAGGCCGTCGCGGCGCTCAGGTCGGCCGGGATGCTCGGCGCCGTGGTGCCGACCGCCCTCGGCGGCGGCGGACTCTCCCTGACCCAGCTCGCCGCGATCACGCGCGCACTGGGCCGGTCCTGCGGGTCGACGGCGATGATCTTCGCGATGCACCAGGCGCAGGTGCTCAGCGTCGTCCGGCACGGGCGCAGCGAGTCGATGCGCGCGCTGCTCACGGCTGTCGCCGCGAACCAGCTGCTCGTCACCTCCGCCACTACCGAGATCGATGTCCGCGGCGGCATCCGGTCCAGCGGTTGCGCGGTCGAGCACAGGGACGGCCGCGTCCGCCTGGCGAAGACGGCGCCGGTCATCGCGTACGGCGCGTACGCCGACGTGGTGATGGTGACCGCCCGCCGCACCCCGGCCGGCGCGCCGAACGATCAGGTCGTGCTCGCCTGCCCGAGGTCGGAGATGAGGCTGACCGCGGTCGGCACCTGGGACACGGTCGGCTTCCGCGGCACCAGGAGTCCCGGCTTCCGCCTCGCCGTCGACACCGGTTCCGGCGCGCTGGTCGACGATCCGTACGCGGAGATCTCGGCGCGGACGATGCTCCCGGCTGCGCACGTGCTCTGGTCCGCCGCCTGGCTCGGGATCGCCGACGCAGCCCTGCTCAGGGCCAGGCGGTCGGTGCAGACCGCCCGACGCCGCTCGGCCGGGCCGCCGCCCCTGAGCGCGATCCGGCTCGCCGAGCTGGTGATCGCGCACCAGCAGCTCGTCGACACGGTCCTCGGGGCGGCGGCCCGGTTCGAGTTCCTCGCAAGGAACCCGGCCGCGGTGTCGCCGGTCGGGGTGGCGCTGGAGTTCAACGCGGTGAAGGTGGGCGCCTCGGCGCTGCTCATCGACCTGGTCGGCCGGGCGCGGACCATCTGCGGGTTCGCCGGGTCCCTGCCGGACCACGACCCCGCGATGAGCCGGCACCTGCGCGACGCGTACGGGACGGCGGTCATGGTCAGCAACGACCGCATCCTGAGCCAGGACTCCCAGCTCGCCCTCCTACGCGAAGGGCATTAGGCGGGGCCTGGCCGAGCCGAAATGCGGTGCGGCCGTCCGCGTTCCGGCCGCGCGGGGCTACTGCGTGGGCGCCTTCACGAAGTTCAGGTAGGCCTTCGACGGCGTCGGGCCGCGCTGGCCCTGGTACTTCGACCCGACCGCCGCGCTGCCGTACGGGTTCTCGGCGGGACTGGACAGCCGGATCAGGCAGAGCTGACCGATCTTCATGCCGGGCCACAGGGTGATCGGCAGGTTCGCGACGTTGGACAGCTCGAGAGTGATGTGCCCACTGAAGCCCGGGTCGATGAACCCGGCGGTCGAGTGGGTGAGCAGGCCGAGGCGGCCGAGGCTGGACTTGCCCTCCAGGCGTCCCGCCAGGTCGTCGGGCAGGGAGCAGAACTCGAGCGTCGAGCCGAGCACGAACTCGCCCGGGTGCAGCACGAACGGCTCCCCCTCCGCAGGCTCCACGAGGCTCGTGAGCTCGTCCTGCTGCTGAGCGGGGTCGATGTGCGTGTACCGCGTGTTGTTGAAGACGCGGAACAGTCGGTCCAGGCGGACGTCCACGCTGGACGGCTGGACCATCGAGTCGTCGAACGGATCGATGCCCAGCCGCTGGGTGGAAATCTCGGAACGGATGTCGCGATCGGATAGCAGCACAGCTAGAGGTTAGCGGTCTGCTAGAGTTGCCGCTCGCAGGGTCTTGCAGTGCCTCGTCGGGCGCAAAACCCCTGCATGCCGATGTAGTTCAATGGTAGAACATCAGCTTCCCAAGCTGAATACGCGGGTTCGATTCCCGTCATCGGCTCCATGGGGTGTTCACCCATTGAGGCCGGTTGAGTTCACCTATTGGGCCCGCGGCCGAAATTAGGCCCCGATTTCCGTCACGACTCCGCCCAACGGTCGGATTCGGCGGATTCTCGGCCTCGTTGCCGTGCGATTCCCACACAGATCGGGCCGAATCGTACGCTCGGGACGCCTACCAACGGTTGATTCCGCAATCAGGTCGAGGTTGGACCGCGGAATCCGTGGATTTCGCTACCGGGGCAGGGTCGCTATCTGCCGGATTCGGCGGTCACCGAGGACTTCTCGTGACGCCCGGAGGCGGCGATACGACGCAGTCGTCGCTGTGGTGTGCGCTCCGGTTCCCTCTCGCCGAGGTACCGACCCAATGGATCGAGGAGCTCACGCTTGAAGTGCCAGTCGAACAGGATCAGCAGATTGAGCGCGGCGAGAGTGAATCCGAGGAGCAGTGTGTAGCGGCTGATCCCGAAGCCGCGGAAGTACCCGCGGTGCACGTGCAGACGATTCTGCTTCACGTCGGCGAACAGACTCTCGATGCCGACCCTGCGGTGATACGACGCCTCCCAGGCAAGGGTCCCGTGCTGGACCGGCATCCGCAGATCAGGGTAGTCCGTGTCACGCAGGGTGATCGTGCGCCCGCACCCACATTCCTCACCACGGGTGCACGAGGTCGTGGGCAGGCTCAGTGACCCGCGCATAGAGACCGGGTTGTTCGGACAGCGCACCCGGGCGGGCTGAACGGCGGGACCGCGATACCGCCGAGTCCCGCCGGAGTGGCAGGCGTCGTGCGGGACGTAGGCGTAAGCCTGACGTGCCTGATGACGTCGCTCGAGGCGCGCCCGTTCGTCGTCGGACATGTCGGTCTCGATCGGGTCGAGGTCGTACAGAGCTTCCGGGAGGCTGTCCGCATAGAGGACGCCGTCGATCCAGATGGTGTGCGTGCCCTCGGGTCCCGGATGTATCCCCCGCTGATTTGGGTGCAGGTCGTAGATGGTGGCGTATCCGAGCCTCCAGACCGGGATCGGGAAGATCCTGTTCTTGACGTAGTTGTAGGCACGGTCCGCGATCAACTCACGCGGATCCGGGATCGATTCCCCCAGAGCCTGCACGGCGGCGAGTCCTCCGACGCCCTTGTTCGATCCCGCCGGCGTGAGATTCATCGCTCGCACTACGTGCACCACCGGTCCGCGGCCTGGGGCCTTTGGGACATCAGTGATCACGTGCAAGTCGAAGCCGCAGAAATAGCATGTTTCCTCGAACTGTGAACTGCGCCAGCCCATCCGAGCATCCGGATCGACCGTGTAGATGCAACGATTGTCTCGCCCGAGGGGTGCGTTCGGCAGGTGATGCCCTCGTCGGCGGCCATGTGGATGTTCGGGGTCCGCAGGCGCGAACTCATGATCGGGCGGAGGCAACCCGTCAGGATCCGCATCCACCAGCGGTTTGCGGTAGCGAACCCTGCCCCAGGTTGAGACGTCGGTCGAGTCCAAGGCGATGGCACCGGTCGGTGGCCAACGCCACAGGGACGCGTCCAGCAGTGCCTGCGCGAAAGCACGTTCGTCCCACTCCGGATACCGAGGTGACCGGCACGCCCACGTCAGCCTGCGCAGCGCGTCGTTGACGCTCTTGTACTTGATATCCGCACGGGACGGGATACCGAGCCTTCGCCGCTGCGAAGCGGTCCACCCGCGAACCACTGCGGTCACGTTCGTCTGATGCATCGCGATACCAAGCATCGGAGTCACAACATAAGCGGCGAGGAAAGCGTCTGCTGTGAACACCCGGTGTGCACCACGATGGTGATCGAACACTTCGTGCACGAAGTCGCGTGCGGCGCAGTGGTCGATCATGGCCATGACCCGATCGAACTGCCACGGCTCTGTGCGGTGGACGGCGGTACTCACCTCGTGCAGGCGCCGAACCCGACCAGCATCCGCCCTTCCACCACGGTGGCGGCGGTGAGGCGGGTGCTTCTTCCTGGTCACCACGGCACCGCCTGTGAAAGCACATCCAATTCCGCTGCACTCCACCACGGTCGGGTCCGCGGGTGCACCCAACTCAGAATGTCGGCGAGCCTCCCGGTCCCGGTGCGCCCGGACAGCCTCATGAACACAGGCAACGGAACGGCCTGGATCATCGCGCACTCCCACGTCAGCCGCAGCCGGGTCGACGTCAGCGGCCTCAGCGTCTCGGGTACGTCGCAGTTGATCAGCAGTTCACCAACGGCCCAGACCGGGGGCAGTGGATCGTGGAACAAGGGGCCACCGTGCGCCTTCTCTGCCGCTTCGAGCACCGCACCGGCATACGCCGGGCGTACTGGGACTTGCCTCGTCTTCGAACCGTGTACCGTGACGACCACATGGGCGCCACGTTCCCGGACATCCGACGAGCGAACCGACATCATCTCCGTGCCACGAAGACCGGCACCCGCACCGAGCGCCACCGCCGCAGCAAGGCCTCGTCGACGGATCGCGGTTACTTGCCGCGGAGCCCACCACAGCAGACGAGACACCTCCGCAAAGGTGTACGGATTCGCGGTACGGGCATAGTGCAGGACGACCCGGCGTGGCTCCCAGGGAGCAGCACGGGTGATCCGGCGCGACAATGTCGTCAGCGTTGCTCGGCGGGTACACCGCGTTTTCTCGGACAACCCCGGGACCGTGACGGCATAACGGTTGACCGTTGCCGGGTGGAAGATCTGCTCGACGTCGAGCGGCAAACCCTGCTCGAGCGCCCACCGCACCAGGGAAGTCACCATTACCATGTGGCCCACCGTCACCTGGCCGACCGGCGTCGCCGCGAACCCTCGCCTGACAACGTCAACCACGAACGGCCTGATCGCCTCCCATTCTTGTTCCGGCATGTGCGGGGTGTACAACTCGATAATCTCCTCCGGGGTCCGAGGCGTCATCACTGCTGCCCTCCCAACCGGCGCCAGCTCGGCGAACCGACCTGCGGCGCCGGGAGATACGGGCGCAGGTCCGAGAACGCCTTGCCGCTGACGATCCCTGCTGCCGAGAAGATCTCCGCGACACCGCAATCGGACAGCACTCCAGTCAGCCATGTCGACCGCAGGCGCGGCACCATCAGACGGGGCATCCCAGCGGGGTACTCGAACGACGCGAGCAACGCAGCCGCCTGATCACGGCCCGAGCGACGCGACGCCACCAACGGCCCCGCCCCCGCCCCAGCAGCGACCTTCTCCAGCCGATCGACCCAACCGGCCCGCACCGGGACCACCCGCCCCGCAGCGCCCACGCTGCCGCCGAGCGTGACCGCCACAACGCCGCCGACATCGACCACGTCCGAACTCACGACGGCGAACAGTTCACCCGCACGAGCACCCGCACCCACAGTCAGCGTCAGAATCGCCTTCATCGCCTGGACGCGGAACGGTCCGTTCTGTGATGCCGCGGCCTTCCAGTACGCCTCGACCTGCTCGCACGTGTACGGCGGCGACAAACCCTGCCGCAACCCGCGCTCGTCCGGCCCTGGCCACGGCGCCCGCTTCGTCACCGACCTCGCCAACGTCCGCAGCCGCGAGATCTCCGCCGACCGCGATGTCGAGGCCAACTCCCGCATCCCGGTCACCCGGTACCGCTCCAGCACCTCCGGAGTCAGCACCACCTCACGATCAAGGACCAACCCCACATCGACCGCCCACACCGCCAATCGGGTCAGAACCTTGAGTGCGTTCGCGGCCTGACTATGCAGCGTCGGCTCAAACAGCGTCACTGTCTCGCGCACCCACGGCCCCACCACCGACCACGAATCCGGATCGACCGATCGTGGTTCAAAACACCTGATACACGCCGCAATTGAGACCGGGTCATCTGTGCGGCGCCGGTACGCGGCCATCATTGATTACCGCGACCATCAGCGTGCGTAGTGCACCGTGAAGGTCCTGTCGCCGTTTGGGCGCAGAGGAGTACTGTCATGAGTGATCACAACCTCATGAGTCACATGCGATCCCGCAGGATCCTGGCGGACGAATACACAAGGACACCGACTACAACTCGGTGTCCTTTGAGGTATCAGAGACGAATACTGATCACCACCCTGACGAAGACCGACTTCGGTACTCGGTGTGCGCGGACGCGCACCGAGTTGTCGGATTACTCAGGGTGGTGCCAACACCCACGCTAGTCCCCGATTCCGGATCGCGAAATGCCTCGCAGAACAAATCGGGAGCGAACAAACTACTGCTCAAGGCATGACGCATCCAATCTCATCGCGTCAACTGCGTGATACGCGCCCAAAATTGAAACTGCGGGCCCGCAGCAGATATTGCGAGCGGATCACCCGAGCGCTGCCGCAACGGGGCGACGCGGCTTATAACGCCAGCGGAGGGCCCCCGACGTCACATGACTTGGCAACATCGGGCGCCTATTTGGGGACGGCGCCCGGTATGCCGCCATCAATCGCGCAACGCGCTCACGGAAGCGAAGCGTCATGGCAGACGCACACCCTCACATGACGCCACCGCCCGCGGGGCGATCGCCGAATTTCAAGCCGTACTCGGATCGAAACTCGTTGCCTACCTGACTAAGACGCGCTGGATCGACACGATCCATCGACTCGTCCAGGCCCTCTGTGGCGTGTCTCCGTGCCAACGCTTCTAATAGCAGTCCACACCAAGGATCGATCAGGAGCTTCCGGCACCAACGTGTGCGCGCCGCAGCCAGGCACGGCACGATGGAGGATCAGCCACGCCGCTCGGCTGCCACCAACCGCGGCTATGCAGATTCCCACTCAGCCGCGATGATCACCTCGGCAGCCTGCTCGATGTCTGCCACGGTGCCGGCACAACCGATCAACCACGCCACAATCGATACCGGCTGGCCCTTGATCAGTAGGGACGGCTGAGGCTCGGTGAGCAGCGCTTGCACAGTCAGCGGATGCAGGCTCTTCGCGAGCAGTGGCGCAATACGCTCGAGATGAGGCACCGCACCAGAGGCCAAGAACTGAGCCGGCGGAAGAAGTCGACCGCGGCCCTCCCCGAACGCCCACAACGTGCCATCGGACAGGCGCTGACGGATTCGGGCCGCTGTGACCCCGAGACGGTCCGCAGCCTCAGCAACCGACAGGCAATTGCCGACCAGGTCCTGCATGCGGGCGACGCGCTCCACCCGGGCCCCGGTTGTAGCGATCGGATCCTCGACGAACCCAGCGCTGACGAGGAGGCCGGCGTCGTGGTCAGAGAGCTCAGGACTACCGGGACTGCGGCCGGCGAGACTGCGGAGAATCTGAGCGAGGTCTCCGCGATCGATGTCGATACCTGTCACCTCCCGCAGCGCGTCCTCGAAGCCGACCTCGCCGCGCAAATAGCGGGCTTCCACCGTCCCGTTCGCCCTCTCGCCCATCACAACCACCCGACCCTTTCAATCGAGATTCGGATGCACTCCCACGCTAGCCCCACACACCACCGATCACACTCACCTACCGCACAAGAGCAGCGCGGCTGGCCCGTACCGGCACCCTTCGCCTGCGCAAGCGGTGCCGAAGCCCCCGTCACGCCCACCACGCGGATTCCGCTGAGGTGGCGCGTCGCCTGCTACCGGACAACCGAAGTGGGGCAGTCCCACCCGTAACGGCTCAAAGACGTGCGTATTAGCCATCACCCAAAATATGGCTGGCCCGGTCGGGAATCCTGATGGCCGGGCCGCCTGGCGGAGTCTGTGGGCGATGGCTGGCAATATATCGATTCTCGGACATGGTGAACGCATAGAGGAGGCCGCTCGGAGCGTGAGCAGAGACCGCAGTACTGCGATTTCGTACTCGCTGGAGCGAACATCCTCCGCATGGATTTCGGGGCGCCGCTGCCGGTCGAGGCCATTGGCCGGCGCGGCCCTGTGCTCAACCGAACGTCCGCGCACGCTGGCAGGCCGATGGAGCCTGCCGTTGGACACGGCGGTGCATGTTGCGCACGCTGCGACCAGATTCGATTGCCTTCGGTCAAAATGACGTTCTGAGCTTCCAGTGTTACGGTCCTAGCGCTATAGGGGAGGTAGGCGGCGCGACCAGAATAAGTTGTGCCAGTGAGCAACTGGCAGCGAAAGGAACGCGGGCTCTTGCTGACGCAGGCGACGCCCATGCCTGCATGTCGACGGTCCGCTACCAGCGTTGATTGCGCCGTGCTCCGAGCACGGAGCAAACCGCCAATCAGCACACACATTTACATTCGGGGGGTTACATGTTGAGTTGTTCCTGCGTCTTGTATTCGAGTTCGGTGAACCATGACTAATTTCACCTCATTCCTCGGAAGCTATTCACTCAACTTCCTACTTGCCCGCCTGCGCTGCTACTTGGAGATATCCGGTGGTGCCGAAGACCTGTCGACCGCCCAAGACGTCCTGCAGGACATGGGGTGGCGGCGGTGCGAGGCGATCGCTACCGCGGCGCCGACGCCGATGCCGACGCGGCTAGCTTTCGTCCGTGACATCCGGGGATCACGGAGTCTGCACACGCAGCGTGAAGTTGCCGATGCAGTGAACCAGCGACTGACTGACGCTCTCCTTGCTGCGCGGGTTTACCGAATCGCTCTGGTTCCTATCCGATATCCATCCGCCGAGTTCAATCATGAAAAGCCAGCCGTTGGGGGGCTCACGGTCACCGGGTTGAAGGTTGATCGACTCGCCACAATCCGTTATCCGGCCCGGACCGGGGATTGGCCGAGCGGCGATGCCAGCAGTGGTGACAGCACCCCCAAGTCGGCGTCGGGCAGTCGCTGGCGCGCGGACGCTGGGCACGCGGTCTACGGCTGGCTTGATCGGCAGGCTCGGCGGGAGCTGCCGTTCGGCCTCTCAGCCAGATTGACCGCGCCGGTATCTGCGCAGAGTCGTGACGGAGAGGATAGCCCGCGGCTCCGGAAGTGGATTTGGGCGTGGATCGGCGCGGTCTTGATGCTGGCCATAGTCCTTGCGTTCCGCGTGGAGTTCAACACCGACACCCCCGCGGGGCCCTGGATGGTGGTGGCCATATTCGGCGTGATGTTCCTCGTGGTCGGGGTTCCCCATCTACTGCTGAAACTGCTCTCGCGCATTGCACTCGAACCGGCGATTCGGGCAGGGGCACTTCCGGCATCTTGGTCTCCGTATAGCTACGGCCTGTGGATCGATGGGTCTGACCCAGTCGTGCTCGAGACGATGAGTGTGGGACGTGCCAACGCACTCCATCGAATCGCCGCTTCCGTGATGACAGTGTCTCGAGTGTTCGGTCTCGGCGTATGCGGGGCTCTTGTATTTTGGCTAATCCAATTCGCACGAGATAGCCCCGATGCGCTCGCGATCCCGGTCGGCCTCGCGATCTTCCTGATCTGGTCCGTTATCAGGGATATTGTCCGATCGCGCGGGCGGAGGCAGGTTCGCAGCGTTGCCGTCCGCGTGTTCCAGTTTCTCCTAGTCCTTGGGCTCGGCGGAGTGTTGCTCAAGCTGCCGACTTTCGCGTTCTACTACGAACTCGGGGCAACGGACATGGCGCTGACGGCGAGTTGGATTGAAGTTGTCTGGCATGCCGCTCCAGTTCTGGCCATGTTGGGGGCCATGTCGTTGGTCGCCGCCGTGGCATGGGTCTTGACACCCAGGATGGAGAAGTGGTCGCGTGACCTGTTCTCGTTGGGCATGGCAATCAACGTGCTGTGCGCCGCGATAGCGGGGGTTGTCATCGCCATAGAGCCAGCAGCCAACGCGCGTGATGGCATGGTCGAGTCGGTTACCCCGGCGTTCAAGGCGATGTGCTCCCTTGACGGTGATCAGTGGATTCCCACATGGCGTATCGGTCGGACCGACCCACACTTCTATGCAAAACGAATCGTCTCGGATGATCAACCGAACATTGACCTACGCCGATTGCCCACGCCCAAAGGATCTTTCATCGTCGATATCGACAACCCGTGCAACTCCCCGGCAGTGGCTTCGCCATGAACACCCGGATTGGACCACCCAAACTCCATAGAAGCGTAAGAGTCTTTCCGGCCAGCATCAGAACGATGCCTCCCCTGCCGCTTCGCAGACGTGCGCCAACCTCGTTTGTGGCTAGGCCGGGACCGATCTGTCGCTAGCAGCGAGTGCCAGAGCGATCGCATCGTATAGCTCACTCGGGTCCGGGCTCCCCTGCATGACGTCAGTGGGCATGTACGGCAAGGGGCGTAGAGCGCGTCCTCACACTGATTCGCATCCGATACTCGCGCTCGACGCTGTTGGGCAGGAAACTCGCTGTCTCCAGCGAATGTCGGGCATCGCCGCAACAAGGTCCGTCCACAACGCCTCGAGACGGCGAACGGCCACTGACGCCGGATCGTGATGCAGCCGAACACGAACGGCCTGCACCAGCGGCAACGACAACGCGTTGGCCCGGGTGCAGCTACTGCTGCAGTCGGTTCAGGCATCGGGATCGAGTGCGGCGCGAAAGGTGCTGAAGGCCAGCCCAGGATGTTCTCTCCTCTGTGAGGCCCGCCCTCCCTATCATCGCTGCTGCTGCTTGCTTCGAGATGTGTTGATTCCCGCCGCCAGCACGATCGTGACCAACGCCAGCGCACCCGCCGTCCAAGCCGCGGTGGAGTAACCCGAGTCAGTGGGGGCAAAGGTGCCGGTCATGGTGTGCGCCGCCAGGATCAGCCCACTGACCGCGCTGCCGATGGAGAAGCCGACCGAACGCACAACCTGGTTGACGCTCATCGCGGCCGCGGTCTCCTCGGTCGGGGTGACCGCCAGGATCGCCTGTGGCATTACTGCGGAGAAGCCGCCGACGCCGAAGCCCAGCAGGCCCATGATCATGATCGGCCACACCACACCCATTCCGCGGATAGTGGCAAACAGGACGCACGCGAGGGCGATCACGACACCGTTGGCGATGAGTATACCGAACGGGCTGACCTTGTGCCGCACCTTGGGCACCACGCGTCCGGCGACGAACCCCAGTGCCGAGAACGGGACCAGCACCAAGCCCGCCTCGACCTCATTGAGGCCATAGCCGTAGCCGACCGCTTGGGGAGTCTGCACGAAGCGGCTGATTAGGGTGAAGAGCAAGTACATGGCGATACCGGCGACGAACATGACCAGGTTGGCACCCGCGACTGCCGGATGCCGTAGTGCGGTCAGGTCCACCAACGGATGCACCACTTTCCGCTCGATGGCGACCCATGCCGCCAACACCGCAGCGCCGCCGAGTAGGACCGATACGACCGCCAGCGGGTTGCTCGACCACCAGCTCGACTGACTAGTTACCACGAGTACCGCAATCAGGCCAACGGAGAGAAGGAACGCGCCCAACCAGTCCACCGACTCTTTCGGCGGCGCGTCGGAACTGTCGCGCGGAAGTGTAACGACGGCAGTAATCAGCGCGGCGACGGCGACCACCACACCGAGTAGGTAGGCCACGCGCACACCGCTGATTTGGACCAGAAGGCTCGCGATCGGGTAGCCCACGCCGATGCCGACTGTGGACGCCACCGACAGCATCGCGATCGTGCTCTCTGCGCGGTCCCCGAGGTGCTGGCGGGCGGTGGCCATCATCAGCGCGGTCAGGCCCAGGCCAACCCCCTGTGCGGCACGGCCGAGCAGTAGAACGACGAACGGCGCGGGCACTACGGTCGCCACGCTGCCCACCGCCACGACAGCCAGGGTGGCGAGGACGACCTTTCGTCGCCTGTGGGCAGAGCCCAGGCGGCCGAGCAGCGGGGTCGCGACAGCACCGGTCAGCAATGTGATGGTCAACGTCCACTGAGCGGTGGACGGCGAAACGTCATAAGCCTCGGCCACGGAGGTGATCAATGGCGCGCCCAGGCTCCCGATCGCTGCGACCACCAACGCGATAAAGACCAGCGCCGCGACCAGATTGGTGTCGCCACGCCCGACGCCTTCTGCCTGGAGTGTCTCTGGAGTGGCGGAAGCGCTCATTGGTTGTTCTCCTCGGTCAAATGATCGAACAGTCCGGCGTGGATGCGGGTGCGGATGCCACGCGCCCACTCCGCGTCGACGTCGTCAATGTCCAGAGCGGCGGCGACATTGAGCAACATGCCGTAGGCGAGGAAACTCTTCACAGCCACCGGAGGCATGCCGGTGTGGTCGGCTGTCGCCGTCCACATCCTGGCCATGTGCTCGCGCACTACCTCGCGGACCTCACTGTCGCCGCAAGCGGCGAAGGCTTGCAGCTGCACTAGCAACTCGGTGCGGTCAGCCAAAGCGCTGTTGTTGTAGTACTCGCCCATCAACGTGACCGACTCCGTACCAGAGGTGTGCCCGGCAGTGCGGTCCATGCCGTCGACAAGCCGCGTGAACGCGCGCTGCACCACCTGTAGGAACAGGGCTTTCTTGGTACCGAACAGCCGAAACACATAGGCCTGCGAGATCCCCGCGCGGTGGGCGAGCAATTCGATCGACGCGCCGTGCAGCCCACCTGCTGCGAATTCCTCGGCCGCAAGAGCTAGCAGCTGTTCCCGCCGCTGCTGAGCGGACATGCGCTTGGCATCACCTGTACTCACTCCACCGAGAGTAGTTGTTAGTAGTGACTAACTACTAACAAGATGGTAGATATGTGACGGAACACTCCCGCCGTCGGGAGCCGCCACTCGGGGAGGACATGCGGACCAACGCGGCATCGGGTAGGCCCAAGACTGGGCAGTCCATCGCCATCCTGCAATGCATCACCATCGCCCCTGGGACGGGATCGCGCCCGCCCAGGGCCAGATTTGTTCGGAGAAGCGTATGAGTCAGAATTCGCCAGCGCAGCAGACACCAGCCTGCCCTTTCGGCGGGGCAGAACCAGCAGGACAGCCATCGCCAACGGTGCAGGTGGCACCCGGGAGGCTGCCGATGGTCGGTCATATATGGCCGCTCATGCGGAATCCCTTTGACTTTTTCGCTGACCTTCGCGCTAGCGGCGACGTGGTGAAGATCTACATCGGCAAGCGCCCAATCTACTTCCTCACCACCGCACAACTAGCCCATCAAGTGCTGGTGAAGGATGCCCGGTCGTTCGGCAAGGGCATGGTGTGGGAGGCCGTGCATCCGTTGAGTGGCAACGGTTTGCTAGCTTCCGACCGCGCGTTGCACCGCCGCCAGCGGCGGCTTATCCAGCCGCTGTTCCATCGGAAAATGATCGCCTCCTACGCGCAAATCATGACCGCCGAGTCGCAGGCACTGGCCGATTCATGGCAACCCGGACAGAGGGTGACCGTGCAGAAGGCCATGATTGAATTGACGCTCAATACCATTGTGCGGTCGATGTTCTCGGGCAGCCTGCCCAATGACGTGGTGCAGGAGATCATCCGCTCGTTGCCGATCTTCACCTACGGCATGGTCGCCCGCACCGTGTTGCCGGCCTGGCTGTGCAAAGTGTCCGGCTTCGACCGGCGCTTCCTCGGTGCGGCGGACCGGCTACGTGCCACGGTCGATCATGTGGTGCGCACCGACAAGAGCGCCGACGGGGCAGACCTGCTCTCGCACCTGCGCGCAGCCCGCGACCCGGACACCGGTGAGGCAATGAGCGAGGACCTCATTCGCGACGAACTGGTGTCGATCATGATGGCGGGGACCGAGACCACCGCAGCCACCTTGACCTGGGCACTACATGAGATCGCTCAGCATCCCGAGGTTGAGAAGAAGCTGCGTGCCGAACTGGAGAACGTGCTCGGCGGGCGGCCCGCTGAGTACGACGATATTGAGAATCTGAATTACACCCGCGCCGTCGTGAACGAGGTCCTGCGCCGGTACTCACTGCTGATGCTATTTCGCCGGGCGGAGGAACCTGTTGTCGTCGAAAGCATTCCGTTGCCCGCGGGCGCAGACATCATGTTCAGCCAGATTGACTTGCACCGGGACGGCGAGGCGTTCACCGACCCGGACAGCTTCAAGCCCGAACGATGGCTCGTTGAACGCGAGCATCTACCTGACCGCAACGCCTTTCTCCCGTTCGGCGAGGGCAACCGACGCTGCATCGGCGAATCCTACGCGCAGGCCAAGGCGGTCATCGCGCTGGCGACCATCCTCGGTCGCTGGCGCCTAATTCCGGCACCCGGCCATACCGTGCGCAGGGTGGCGGCGGCGATGCCGCGCCCGAACGACTTGCCCATGATCGTCACACCGCTCAACTCCGATAGAAGCGAGCTGAATCATGCCTGACACCACCACGCAGCGGTCCCGTAGCAACCAGAAGCAAAGCGCCGCTGTCGAACCGATCGCTATCGTGGGCATCGGGTGCAGGTTTGCGGGTGGCGTCGACTCTCCTGACGCGCTCTGGGATCTGCTTGAGAGCGGCAAGAACGCCGTCCGTGAGGTCCCGCCGGAGCGTTGGGCTGTGGACGAGGTCTACGACCCCCAGCCTGGCGTGCTCGGTCGCACCATCTCCCGCTGGGGCGGATTCCTTGACAGCATCGGCGGTTTCGATACTGCTGCCTTCGGCATCACCGAATACGAGGCCGAGGCGATGGATCCGCAACACCGGTTGCTGACCCAGGTGGCCTGGGAGGCGTTGGAGCATGCAGGCATCGCACCCGGGTCGCTCGCAGGGTCGCAGACCGGCGTATTCGTCGGCCTCGCCCACCACGATTACCTGCTACGGACGTTCGACGACTCTCTTGTCGACAACCCCTATGTGATGACGGGCAACGCCCACTCTGTCGGTGCCGGTCGGGTGTCCTATCTACTCGGTTTGCACGGGCCTTCCGTGGCAGTAGACACTGCCTGCTCTTCAGGTCTGCTGTCCGTGCACCTGGGATGTCAGAGCTTGCGCACCGGGGAATCCGACCTCGTGTTGGCAGGCGCGGCGATGTTGCAATTGGGCCCCGAAGTCGGTGTCCTGTTCTCCCAGTGGTCCATGCTCTCGCCCAATGGCCGGTGCGCCGCGTTCGATGCCGCTGCTGACGGGTTCGTTCGCAGCGAGGGGTGCGCGGTCGTCGCCCTGAAAAGGCTCGACGACGCGGTTCGCGATGGTAACCGTGTCCTCGCGGTCATACGCGGCTCGGCAGCCAACTCCGACGGCCGCTCCGACAACATCGTCGTGCCCTCCGCGACAGCACAGGAAGCAGTGCAGCGCAGTGCTCTGCGTGCCGCCGCCGTCGACCCGTCTGCCGTCGAGCTTGTGGAGGCGCACGGCCCCGGTACACCTACTGGCGATCCGGTCGAGTTCCGCGCGCTGGCCGCGGTGTATGGCGCAGGCGACAAGCCTTGTGCGCTGGGCTCGGTGAAGACCAACATCGGACACACTGAGTCGGTGTCCGGGGTGGCCGGGCTAGTCAAGGCAGTGATGTCGTTGCGGCACAAAAAGATTCCGGGCAATCTCCATTTCAATGAGTGGAATCCGGACATCTCTCCCGATGGGACACGCCTTTACGTCCCCACCAGCCTGCGTGAATGGAGTACGGACGGGTCACCGCGGCTGGCGTCGGTTTCCTCCTACGGGTTCAGCGGCACCAACGTCCACGTCATTCTCGAGGAGGCCCCGGATACCGTCGTTGCTGGCGCAGCTCGTGTACCGGTGGAAAGGAAGCTTCCTATCCTGCTCTCCGGAAGCACTCCGCATGCCTTGGCGGAGACCGCCGGTCGCGTGGCAGAGTGGCTAACCCGCGAGGGAGCGGATGCACCGCTGGCCGACATCGGCCACACTCTCGCCCGCGGGCGGGAGCACCGCACGGAGCGCCTCGTTGCCCTGGCAGCGTCGCGTGAGGAGCTGACCGAGCAGCTACTGGCGGCAGCGGCATCGCAGCCAGCGCCGGGTGTAGTGCGCGGCACGGCCAGCAGCCACAACGGTGCGCCGGTGTGGGTGTTCTCCGGCCAGGGCTCGCAGTGGGCGGGCATGGGCCGGGAACTGATGCGGACCGAACCGGCGTTCGCCGCAATGGTCGACGAGTTGGAGCCCTTGATCGCCCGGGAGGCCGGGTTCTCCTTGCGTGCCGAGCTGGTGGCGGACGAGACTGTCGCCGGCATCGAGAAGATTCAGCCGACGATCTTCGCCGTGCAGGTCGCCCTCGCCGCCGCCTGGCGATCGCGGGGCGTGGAGCCCGCCGCAGTGATCGGGCACTCGCTCGGAGAGACCGCGGCGTCTGTTGTCGCGGGCGCACTAACCCTCGATGATGGTGTGAAGGTGATCTGCCGCCGCTCTCAGCTGGTCACCCGGATTGCGGGTGGCGGCGCCATGGCCACGATCGAACTGCCGCATCAGGAAGTTTCGGCTGAGCTTGTCGCTGCGGGCATCGAGGACGTCACCGTAGCGGTGATCGTCTCCCCAGGGTCCACGGTCGTGGCGGGCGACCCTGCCCGGCTCGACGAACTAGTCGCCGGCTGGGAGGCCCGCGATCTGCACGCCCGCAAGATCGCGGTGGACTACGCCTCCCACTCCCCGCATGTCGACTCCATCCTCGACGATTTGGCCGAGCAGCTGGAGGATCTCGCGCCGGCTGCCGCGACAGTCCCTGTCTACAGCACGGTGCTGGAAGATCCGAAGAAGCCCGCCTCGTTTGACGCCGTGTACTGGGTGAACAACCTGCGCCGCCCGGTTCGTTTCGCGGACGCTGTCACTGCCGCCGTGCGGGACGGGCATCGGGTCTTTGTCGAGCTGTCGCCGCACCCGCTGCTGACCTACGCGATCTCCGAAACGGCGAAGTCGATCGGCCGCGCCACGACCGCCATGGGCACGCTGCGCCGCGACGGCGACCAGTCCACTGGGCTGCTGCCCCAGCTGTCCGACCTACACTCCAGCGGCGTTCCGATCGACTGGGAGCGCGCCTACCCGGCGGGCAATCTGGTCGACGTGCCATTGCCGGCCTGGGCGGGCGCTGACCTGGGCGTGCTGGCACTACAGGTGGCGAAGCCTGGCGCGAGAGTGATTGCGCACCCATTGCTCGGCGTGCACATCAGCCCGGTCGACACCGATGACGAGCACACCTGGCAGGTTTCGATCAGCGGCCGTGACCTGCGGTACCTGGAGGACCACCAGGTCCACGACCAGCCGGTTCTGCCGGGCGCAGCCTACTGTGAGATGGGTCTTACTGCTGCGAAGACAGTATTCGGCGCCGACCTCGCCTCCATCGAGGTAACCGACCTGGCTATCCACGAGATGTTGCATCTTCACGAGGACACGGTGGTGTCCTCGCGCACCCGCCCAGAGGGCGACGGAGTCGTTCGGTTCGAAGTCCTGACCCGCCGTGACGGCGATGCACCAACGCTGTTGGCCAACGGGACCCTGCGAGTGCGGGTCGCGGCCGAGCCGGAGCTGCTCGATGTTGCCGGGCTGTTGGCCGCGCACACTGGGACTCTCGACCCGCAGGAGGCCTACGCCAAGTTCCACGAGGCTGGTGTTCATCACGGTGACGCGTTCGCCGCCGTGGTCGCACTGCACCTGTCCGAGGACCTGGGCCTCGATCAAACGGTGTTCGCGGAACTGTCGCTGCCCGCGCCGGTGCGCAGTGACACCAATTCCTACTCGATGCACCCCGTACTGATGGACGGATGCTTGCAGACGCTGGCGTCGCATCCCGCGTTGATCCGCGACGCCTTCCCCGTGGGAATGGGTGCCCTTCGGGTGCACCGTGACCCGCACCGCGCCCGCTACTGCCTGGCCCGGCTGCGCCACCTCGACGACCAACTCGCCATCGGCGACATCGCATTGCTCGACGAGGATGGCACGGTGGTCGCCGATGTCACGGGCGTGCGCCTGGCTACTACAGACCGGCGGCTGGCCGAGCGCCTGCTGACCGTCGGATGGGACCGCGCCGACTTTCCACAGCCGGACGCCGCCTCCGGCCCATGGCTGGTCCTGACCGAGGCGGACGCGACCCCCGAGCCGTTCGTCGACGAGATAGCCTCGGCGCTCGGGGCCGACACCGCGCGCCTGACGTTGGGTGATGCAGGTGCGGGCGAACTGGAAACGCAGCTGTCCGCGCAGCGGCCGCAGGGGCTGGTGGTGGTGTGCCCGGCGCCGACCGCCACCGCCAACCACGACGCTATGGAGCGGGCGGAGCGCCGGGTGAAACGGCTCATCGACCTTGTCCGGATCCTCGTGGAGCGCACCGATGCGCATCGGCCCCGGCTGTGGGTGATTACCCGCGACGCACAGCCGGTAGGCGAGCACGACGGTCAGAATCTGGAGCAGACCGCGCTGCGCGGCCTATGCCGGGTGATCGGCCACGAACATCCCGAACTCAGGATCTGCCACCTCGACACCGCCGGCGGAACCACGCCCCAGCGAGTGGCCGATCTACTGAAAGCGAAAGGCGACACCGACGAGGTGGCGCTGCGCGGCAACGAGCTCTTCGTGGCCCGGCTCAAGGTGTCGCCACTAAAAGACGGTGATCGCAAGATGCGCGCGATCCGCTTCGGGCACGACCGGTATGCCCTGGCCACCCGTCACTCCGGTGACCTAAGCAGCCTGGAGCTGGTCGCGAGCACGCCGCGGGCGACCGCATCGGACGAGATCGAGATTCAGGTCGAGGCGCTTGGCTTGAACTACGCCGACGTGCTCAATGCAATGGGTCTGTACAAAACCGTCGACGGCAGCCCGATGCCGTTCGGTTTCGACTGCGCGGGTACGGTCGTCGCCGTTGGCGCGAACGTCACCTCGTTCCATGTCGGTGACCGGGTTGCAGCCATGCACCCTGGCACGTTCCGCTCGTTCGCGTTGGTGCCGGCCTGCAAGGCCAACCGGATCCCCGACGATGTCACGTTCGAAGAGGCCGCCGCCAGGCCCAGTGTGTTCGCCACTGCCTGGTACGGCCTGCACCGGTTGAGCAGACTCAGCCGCGGTGAGCGAGTGCTGATCCACTCGGCGACCGGTGGTGTGGGTCTGGCGGCGATCGCGGTGGCCCGCCACCTCGGCGCCGAGATCTACGCCACCGCAGGCACCGACGCGAAGCGGCAATACCTTCGTGACCTGGGTATCCCGCACGTCTTCGACTCCCGCTCCCCGAAGTTCGCTGACCAAATCCGGGGGCTAACCGGCGGCGAAGGCGTGGACGTGGTGCTCAACTCCCTCACCGGGGCCGCCCAGCGGGCTGGTCTGGACCTGCTGCGCATCGGCGGCCGGTTCGTTGAGCTCGGCAAGAAGGACATTTACGCAGACACACGCATCGGACTCTTCCCGTTCCGCCGCAACATCTCCCTACACAGCGTCGACCTCGGCGTCCTACCCTACGAGCAACTCGGCGACATCCTCCGCGAAGTCCACGAGTTGCTCGCCTCCGGCACGCTTACCCCGACACCCCACACCACCAGCCCGCTCAGGGAGGCCAGCACCGCATTCCGCACCCTGGCCTCCGGCAGTCACATAGGCAAGCTCGTCCTCGCTGTCCCACAGGCCGGCGACGGCGAGGTTGTGGTCCGGCCGGAGGACGTACCGGTGATCCGTGCGGACGGCGCGTACGTGGTCACTGGCGGTCTAGGCGGTCTCGGCCTGATCCTCGCCCGTTGGTTCGCCGAAGAGGGTGCGGGTCGCGTCATCCTCAACGGCCGCTCGGCCCCGTCCATCGAGGCACAGACGACCATCGACGAACTGCGCGCGGCCGGCGCAGACATCGAGGTAGTGCGCGGTGACATTGCCGCGAGCGGCACCGCCGAAGAGCTGGTTCGAGCCGCAGCCGCTACCGGCCTGCCCTTGCGCGGCGTCATCCATGCCGCTGCGGTGGTCGACGACGCGGCAATCACCAGCGTGGACGACGCGCTCCTCGAGCGGGTATGGGCACCGAAGGTGTGGGGTGCGCTGCGACTTCAGGAAGCTTGTGCAAACAGTGATTTGGACTGGTGGCTCGGGTTCTCCTCCGCCTCCGCCCTGGTTGGTTTCGCCGGCCAGGCGTCCTACGCCTCAGCCAACGCCCTACTGGACGGCCTTACCGTCTGGCGACGCAGGCAAGGCCTTCCTGCTCTGAGCGTCAATTGGGGGGCATGGGCCGAGCACGGGCGCGGCACGATGTTCGCCCAACGCGGCAACGCCATGATCGAGCCGGAAGAGGGGGTGAAGGCATGCGACTCGCTGCTGCGCCACGACCGGGCCCGCGCGGGCTACCTAGCGATCCTCGACAAGGGCTGGCAGGCGATGTTCTCGGAGAAGCTCCGAACCTCACCGTTCTTTGCGGCGATACCCGCTGATCGCGGGTCTGATCGGGGCGGCGACATCGGGCACGCCGCGCTGGCGGAACTGCGGGCCGCCGACCCGACGGCCCGGCAGCGGTTCTTGGAGAAACACCTCACTGTGCACGCGGCGGAGATCCTCCGAGTCAATGCCACAGACCTGGACCCGGACCGGTCGCTGACCGACCACGGCCTGGACTCGCTCATGGCGCTGGAACTGAGCACCCGGATCAACCGGGAGTTCGACATCCGGGTCACGCCAAAACAGATGCGCCAGGACTCGAGCCCGTCGGCGCTTGCCTCGCATATCGTCGGCCAGCTCGACCTCGGGGCAGCGCAGTGATGGCCGCAACCGAGCACGCAGAGGGGGCCACCATGGAAAGAAACCATCTCCCACAGGTCGCGCACGCGGCCAGCGGGATCATCAGCCTGCTCATTCTGGCTTCCACAATCCCGGTCCTGTCGCCGATCCCGCCCTTTGGGTCGTCGGAGGCCGAGGTCGTGCACTTCTACGCCACCCACACCACCAGCGGGTACATCTATCAGTTCATCGCGGGCATCGCCTTGATGGCCGCGTTGTGGTTCCTCTGCTACCTCTACACACGCTTTCGCCGAGAAGTGCCGGACAGTCCGCTGCCGATGTTGATGATTGCGTCGGGCACAGCCTGGGTCGGCTTCGCCGTGGTGTACCTGGGCCTATTCCAAATCTTTTCGGGCTGGGCTGCGGACCCGGCGACCCACCAACTGCTGCGCGCGTTCTCCGACGCTTACGTGTTGGGCTTCATGTTCAGCGCGGTCCCGGCGGCGGTCGTGGTCATCGCGGCAGCTATGTCCACAAGGCGGGCCGCGGGATGGCCGGGCTGGCTCAAGCCGTTAGCGGTGATCGTCGTGTTGGTCCAGCTGCTCGGGTGCGTGCCGCTGCTCGCGCCGAACAGCCCGCTGAAGGCGGGCGGACCGATCACCTACGCGAGCGTGTTCGCCGTGGTCGTCTGGCTCGCCATGGCGAGCATTGCTGCCACACGCTTGGAACGGGCCACACCGGACCAGGCAACGTACTCGAGAATCTGAACTCGTTCACAGGAGTGCTGGGATGACAGACAAATTCGACGTCCTGATCGTAGGTGCGGGTCTCGCAGGCATGCAGATGCTGCACGAGGTTCGCAAGGTCGGCCTCACGGCGCAGGTACTCGAGGCCGGAGGCGGTGCTGGCGGCACCTGGTACTGGAACCGCTACCCGGGTGCTCGGTGCGATGTGGAGAGCTTGGAGTACTCCTACCAGTTTTCCGAGGAGCTCCAGCAGGGCTGGGAGTGGACCCGGCGGTACGCCGATCAGGCCGAGATCATGCGCTACATCGGCCACGTCGTCGAATCGTTCGATCTGGCCCGCGACATCAGGTTTCATGCCCGAGTTGAGGCGATGACCTACGATGAGGCCGCCGTCAGGTGGACTGTTCGCACTGCCACCGGTGACGAGTTCGTGGCCAGGTTCGTCGTCATGGCCACCGGGTGCCTGTCGGAGCCGAACGTGCCAGATATACCGGGCGCGGAGACGTTCGCGGGCGACGTCCTGCACACCGGGCGCTGGCCGCAGGAACCGGTCGACTTCACAGGCAAACGGGTCGGCGTGATCGGTACCGGCTCATCCGGTGTGCAGGCCATCCCGCTCATCGCGCAGGAAGCTGCCGAGCTCGTCGTCTTTCAGCGCACCCCTGCATACGCGCTGCCTGCTGTCGACGAGCCACTCGACCCGGAACTGCAGGCGGCGATCAAGGCCGACTACGCGGGGTTTCGAGCGCGCAACAACGAAGTGCCCACGGCGGGCCTCTCCCGATTCCCGACGAACCCGAACTCTGTGTTTCTGTTCTCCGCGACGGAGCGGGAGGCCATCCTCGAGCACTACTGGAACCGTGGCGGGCCGCTGCTGCTGCGCGCCTTCGGTGACCTGCTTGTCGACTCGGCTGCTAACGAGGTCGTCGCCGAGTTCGTCCGCGCCAAGATCCGCCAGATCGTTACCGACCCCGAGGTGGCCGCGAAGCTCATCCCGACGCACGTCATCGGGTGCAAACGTATCTGCCTTTGCGACGGCTACTACGAGACCTACAACCGACCGAACGTGCGCCTAGTCGACATCGCACTCCACCCATTCGAGGAGATCACGCCTACCACAGTCCGAACCGGAGAGGGCTCCCACGAACTGGACGTGCTGGTATGTGCCACTGGCTACGATGCCATCACCGGCGCGCTGTCGCGCATTGACATCCGCGGCCATGATGGGCTGTCGTTGAGGGAGGCGTGGTCGGCCGGCCCGCGCACCTATCTCGGGCTCGGGGTCCCCGGCTTCCCAAATCTGTTCATCATGACTGGCCCCGGCAGCCCGTCGGTGCTGACCAACGTACTGGTCGCCATCCACCAGCACGCGACATGGATCGGCCAGTGCCTTAAGCACCTGACCAACAACGGCATTCGGACAATGGAGGCCACGCCGGAGGCGGAGCAGGAGTGGGGGCAACACGTGCGCGACGCCGCCGCGCAGACCCTGCTCTCTTCGTGCGGGTCCTGGTACCTGGGCGCGAACATCCCCGGTAAGACGCAGGTTTTCATGCCGCTAGTCGGGTTCCCGGACTACGCCAAGAAGTGCGCGGAGATCGCGGCCGCCGGCTACCCGGGCTTCGCCCTCCAGCACGACCCCGTCCCTGCCACCCAGAGCTGATAGGAGTGCACACGTATGACATCCTCCGACGTCCCGGAAATTGACTTCGACCACCACTCACCCGAGTACTCCGCCGACCCCTGGGCAGCCAACACGGCCCTCAGCCAGAAATGCCCGGTGGCGCACAGCTCGCACTACGGCGGATTCTATGTGGTCACCGGCTACGAGCAGGTCGCCTCCGTGGCCCGCCGCCCAGAAGTGTTCTCCTCCGCGCACGAGCTGCCCAATACCCCAGGGCGTCCACAGGGAACGATTATCCCGGCATCGACCTTCCGTGCGCTGCCACTGGAGATGGACCCGCCGGAATTCCTGGAGTGGCGCCGGGCGCTGAACAACTTCTTCTCGCCCACCTCGGTGAGAGCGTTGCGTCCGCGCATTGAGGCCTACACCACTTGGTGTATCGACCAGTTCATCGAGTTGGGGGAGACCGACCTGGTCATGGACCTGGCGAATGCCGTTCCCGCGCTGCTGACACTGGACATCGTCGGACTGTCGATGGACAACTGGAGCATCTACGCCGAGGCCGTACATTCGCTGGCATACACGCCGTCTGACACGCCTGAATACAAGGCGGTCGAAGCGGGCTTCGCAATGCTTGTCAAAGAGGTCATCGAGACCATTCCGGTGCGCCGCGCAAGACCTGGGAACGACCTGATCAGCTTCCTCACCCAGATGGAGATCGGCGGCGAGAAAATCAGCGACTCGGACATCATCGCCGTCTGCAACGCGATGATCGCCGGTGGCATGGATACCACGACCGCCCTGTTGTCCTCCACTTTCGAGCACCTGGACCGCAACCACCACCACCGCAGGCGCCTCACTGAGCAACCTGAGGACCTTCCCAAGGCGTGCGAGGAGCTCCTCCGGTACTTCACCCCCGTCGTTTGCGTCGGTCGAACTGCCACGGCAGATGCCCAGATCGACGGTGCAACCGTGCGACCCGGGGAGCGTGTGTTGATCTCGTGGGCCGCTGCGAACCTGGACGAGAACGTCTTCCCGGACCCGCTCACCATCGACTTCGACCGGGACACCCGCAAGCATGCGGCGTTCGGCATTGGCGTCCATCGGTGCATCGGCCGCCACATCGCGCAGACCGATTTCCAAGTCGTCGTCGGAGAGGTGCTCAGGCGACTGCCGGACTACCAGCTGATCGAGGGGGCAGCGGTGCGCTATCCGACTGTCGGACAGATCAACGGCTACGTGAAGATGCCCGCCCGCTTCACTCCCGGCCCACGAACCGGACCCGACTTCGAGACGGCGAACGACCTGTTCGCCAGCTTCGGAGGGCGGCAGTGAGTGCCCCGCCGCGCCGTGGAACGGTGCACCCAGTGGCTAGCAATGCCGACGACGTCTCGGAGGCGGCACGGGCCGAGTTCCCGTCCTTCCCATCGCCCCGGGCCCGAAGTTGCCCTTTTGACCCGTCGCCTGAACTGCGCATGATTCAGGAAAGGGCGCCGATCGCCCGCGTTCAGATATGGGACGGCAGCACCCCGTGGTTGGTTAGCGGCTACGAAGAGGTGCGGGCGCTACTACGCGACCCGCGGCTGAGCGCAGTGCCCGAACACCCCAACTATCCGCATTCGACCCCCAGTAAGTTCATGCAGCGACTGGGCTTCCTCACCATGGATGCGCCGGAGCACACCCGCCAGCGCCGCTTCGTTGCAAAACCGTTCTCGGCCAAGAGGATCCAGGCCATGCGGCCGGCAATTCAGGAGCTGGTGGAAGATCTGATCGATCGACTTCTCGTCGGGCCGAAGCCTGCTGACCTGTTAGAGGCGTTCTCGCTGCCAGTTCCGTGCGCAGTGATCTGCCACCTGCTAGGCGTACCGTACGAGGACCACAGATTCTTCTCGACGAGCGCCAGGGCGCTCATCAATCCCCGCGCCACCCACGAGGAGGCGATGGCCGCCCGGCAGGGCCTCGTCGACTACATCGATCGGTTACTAACGCTCAAGCGCACCGATCCAGGTGAGGACATGCTGTCGGAGTTGGCCAACGAGCACGTGGCCACGGGCAACTTGACGCAGCACGAGGCCACCCAAACAGGCATGCTGATGCTCCTCGGTGGGTTCGACACGACGTCGAACACCATTTCCTTGGGCGTGCTGGCGCTCACCGAGAACCGCGACCAAGTCGACGCCCTGCTGGAGATGGAGACGCAAGTGGAGATCGAGGGCGCCGTCGAGGAGCTCCTGCGGTACACCGCTGTCCCACAAGGCGGCAGGCGACGGGTAGCCCTCGAAGACATTGAGATCAATGGCATTCTCATCCGGGCCGGAGACGGATTGATCGTCGCAGGCGATCTGGCCAACCGGGACGCTTCAGTGATCGAGGAGCCAGACCGTCTGGACTTGCGCAGGCCCGTGCACAGGCACGTGACCTTCGGACACGGGCCCCACCAGTGCCTGGGAATGCCCCTGGCGCGACTTGAACTGCAGGTCGCAATCCCGACTCTGTTGCGCCGGATCCCGACGCTACGTCGCGCGGTGGCAATGGATCAGATCACATTTCGTGAGCCAGCAATGGGCGTCTACGGAGTGAACGCACTGCCTGTCACATGGTGACCGTCCTGAATGCGAGGGTGCAGTGACGCTAGCAAAGACAATCGACGGTCTGCTGGCGAAGGCCATCGACGACGGCGTTTCCGCGGGCTTCTACGCGATGGCCGCCAATCGCGACCGGATCGTGTTCTCGGGTGGTGCGGGCACGAGCGACGGTACATCTCCGTGGAGGGAAGACACCATCGCGTGGTTAGCGTCGATGACCAAATCGATTGTGGCCGTCGCTGCTCTACAACTGGTGGAACGCGGTGTGATCGGGCTGGACACCCCGACGACCGACGTTCTTCCTGAACTCGCCGCGCTGCAGGTGCTCGAAGGTTACGACGAGGAAACACCTCGACTGCGGACTGCGCGGACTCCGGTGACGTTGCGAATGTTGTTGTCCCACACGGCGGGCACAGGGTACTCATTCCTATCAGCGAACCTTGCTCGATATCAGCAGGAAAACAAGATCCCCACGAGCCTGGAGCTCAAGCTGGCCTCGATCGTGGATTCACCGCTGGTATACGAACCGGGGACTGGCACGATGTATGGAAACGGTCTTGAGTGGGTGGGCTTGGCCATCGCACGGTTGACCGGTCGGGATCTGGCAACCCACCTGCGGGAAACTGTCTTCGACCCGCTGGGGATGGTGGACACGGCGTTCGGAATCGTGGACCGGTCCCGTTTGGCGTCGGTGCAGGCGAAGACCCCGGACGGGTTGGTGGCACTCCCCTTTGAGCTTCCCGCCGAGCCGGAGTTCTTGTCTGGCGGGGGCGGGTTGTACGGGACCCCACGGGACTACTTGAGGTTCCTGCAGATGCTGGGCGCGGGAGGGGTCTTCAATGGGGCAAGGCTCCTTGCGTCGGAAGTACTGACCGCAGCTCAGCAGAGTCATTCGGCCGTGTTCGGGCGGGCGGCATCGGTCGATCCCGCGACGTCTCACGACATCGACCTGCTGCCGGGTACTTCGGTGTCGTGGTCCTTGCTGGGTATGCGCAACGAGGAGCGCACACCGCAGGACCGTCCTGTCGGGACGGTGGCCTGGGCAGGCGGGGCGAACTGCTACTACTGGGTGGACGCGGACGGGGCGACGGCGGGTGTTCTGTTCGCCCAACTCGTCCCATTCGCGGATCCCGGCGTGATCGGGCTCTTCGCCGACATTGAGCAGGCAGTCCGCGCCTGACACGCTTGGGTTCTAGGATCGTTGCAACACCGCTGCTGAAGAGGAGCGATGGACTTCGAGATCCAGCCAGCCCCTGACGGTATGGCTCCAACGAGGACACTGTGAGTGTTTGGGGTGGCCCGGTCGGGCTGATCGAACAACTCGGCGAGATCCACCCTGAGCTGAGTCGTCTGCTGCGCCAACATTCTGCCGGTCCCGCGTTGCTCGCCCAACCGGAGAGTCGGCCCTCTTGTCGCCCCCCAACTTCAGCATCCAAGGAATAGCGCAAGTACCGAATACCTACCGTCCACCGGTCTACGGTGGCAGCCTGCAGCACCCGAGCTGGAAGGGCCTGCGCGACGACAAGGCGCCCGACGAGGTCGACATGCCCGGCCGGCACTGAGTCGCAGAGGCTACCCCGCCTCTATCTGACGGGCGCTGAGCGACGTCGGCCATCGCCTGATCGAGCAGTGGGCAGATCACCAGCGCGCACAGGTACGCGACCCCGACGATCAGACACGGCGCGATCACCAGGGCCACCCCGATCAGGGTGGTGACCAGATGACCCTGCCAGGGCGCACCGGGGTGAGCAGATCGGGGCGGTTGTGCGCAGCGAATTGACCGCGGTACTGACACCAAACCCGGGATGGTGTCAGGGCCACCACCGATAATTCTCGGCATGACCCAGCCAAACACCCTCATTCGACGGATCAAGGACAAGGTCAGGGTCAAGGACAAGGACAAGGACAAGGACAAGGACAAGGTGGCGCTGAAATCCTTGGCGCCGCAATACGACGAAGCCCAGCACAAGATGTACCTGGACCGTCTGGAGAGGGCTGTCGAGGATCCCCGAAACCGCAACATTGCCCTCAGCGGGCGGTACGGGACCGGCAAGTCCAGCGTGCTCGACGAGTTCCAGAAGAATCACAAGAATTCGACGCTGCGACTGGCCGTATCCACCCTGGCACCCGACACGGCGGGCGAGTCGCTGGCCAACCGCATCCAGAAGGAGATACTCAAGCAGCTGATCTACAGCGCCCGAACACGCACACTTCGCCACTCTCGGTTCAGCCTGCGCGGCCCGCTGCCCTGGTGGCGGCCGTTCGTTGATTCCGTTCTGTTCGTCGGCGTGCTCGGGGCCTTGCTGGCGCTGCTGGGGCGTCTGCCCTCGCAGATGGCATCCGGACCTGATCACTCCGGTCTCGAGCGGGCGGTGGTGTGGGCATTGGTGGGCGCCCTACTCGCCGTGGTGCTCTCGGTTCTGCGGATAGTCGCCTACAACCGGTTCACGGTCTCAAACGTGTCCGCGGCAGGCGCGGCCCTGACACTGTCGATGCCGAACCACACCTACTTCGACGAGCACCTTGACGAGATCGTCCACTTCTTCGACCAGGAACCCACGGACATAGTCATCTTCGAGGACCTGGACCGCTACAACAACGCCCAGATCTTCGAGGCGCTCCGTGAGCTCAACACCCTCCTCAACAACACCCCGAAGCGGCTCAAGAAAATCGACAAGCACGACAAGCCTCTCCGGTTCATCTACGCAATGCGCGACAGCCTGTTCGAGAAGATCGGCAAGGACACAGCCGAGGAGGATGACGAGGCGCGGGCCGAGACCGTCCGCGCGAACCGGACCAAGTTCTTCGAAATCGTCATCCCGATCGTGCCGTTCATCTCGCACCGCACTGCCCGCGAGCACCTCCATCAGCTCCTGCAGGAAGCGGACGTCACCGGCATCGAGCGTCCGCTGGTCGAACTCGTCGCCAAACACGCCACCGACAAACGCCTTCTGCTGAACATGTGCAACGAGTACCTCGTATTCGCCGAACGTCTGCTGCGGTCGGACAAGATCGCACCCGAGCTGTCTCCCAGCCACCTCTTCGCGCTGGTCGCCTACAAGAATTTCCACCTGGAGGACTTCGAGAACATCTCGCGGCGCTCCAGCAACCTTGACCGTCTGTACGACTATCACCGCAAACTCGTCGCAACGTCGGTCGCGGACCGCGAGCAGACCAAGCGAGACCTGCTGGCAGAGAATGCACGACCGCCGGCCATCACCCCGTTCGCGAAGCGGCTTGGCAAACGGCTGATAGGAATCGGGACGGCCGAACGTGACCGGATGGGGTATCCGAACTGGGTTTTGAGCTTCTCCGTCGGGTCGGCCACGTACAACTCTGACCAGGTGACCACACCCGCGTTCTGGGAAGCCGTCGTCACCACACCCACCATCGCCCTCGAAGCGACGCAGAACCCGCAGTACGGCGGCCCCAGCCGTCTCACCGCGTGGAACCAGAATCATCTCGAGGACATGTTCCCAGAGGTTCTCCGCGGTCGGTGGGCGGAGAGGAACACCCAGGCGTTTCACGAGGCACTTCAGCAGCTCGACCGCGACATCGAAGAACTCCGCGGTGCCAGCTTCCGTAACCTCGTCAACACCGACAAGTTCACAATCACCGAGGACGCGGGCGATAAGACCGAGAAGCTGACGTTCGCGGAGATCGTGGACAGGACTCTGAAGTCGGTCCTGGCACGAAACCTCGTCAGACAGGGCTACATCGACCGGAATTTCGCCCTCTACGCTGCGCAATTCTATGGCGACTTCTCCGGCGTCGACGTGGCGACGTTCATCGTGCAGACCGTTCAGACCAACAGCATGGACATCAACTACAAATTCACCAGTCCCGGCGCGTTCGCGAACCTGCTGGCCGAAGCCGACGAGGACTTCACCCGCACCATCAGCGCCTACAACGTTCAGCTGGTCGACCACCTTCTCATCGAGGACGTCGAGCGCGCGGACGAGGTCGTGAAGCACCTGACCTCAAACTTCGGGAGCGAAGCGAAGCAGTTCCTGACGGCCTTCTTCACCTCGAACGCAGCGCGGACCCAACTGGCAGCGCGGCTAAGCCGTCAACCATGGCCGGACGTATTCACCTACCTCATCCTCAACGACGGCGTGCCCGCCGACGTACGTACTGAACTCGTAGACGCCGCGCTCGTAGCCGCCGACCCAACGGGCGCCTACGACCTCAGGTCCGTCGTCGGCGACTTCCTGGTCTCGCGGTACAAGCAGATGCCAGCCTTCACCAAGCCCCACCCCAGGGCAGCTGGTCTGGACACGGTCGTGGCCGTGCTGCGCCGCGCAAAGGTGCTTCTGCCCAGCCTCGACGGCATACACGAAGTGCTGCGGACACTCATCGTGGACAGCAACCTGTACGAGCTGACTGCCGGCAACCTGCGCACGGCACTCGACACCACCGGCCAGGTGCCGCTGGACAGCATTCACGACAACGACACGATCTACCAGTACTGCCTGTCCAACCTCGGAACCTACCTCGACGCCGTCGAAGCCGACGACGACACCGACTACTCGACGCTGACCGATGCAACACTCATCGACGCACTCAAGGCAGCGGAAGAGGACGACGAAACCCTCGAGCAACTCACCGCGACTGCGTCGCCCGACAGCTCGCTGCCGCACCTGACCGACGCACCCACGTCGACATGGCCAGCGCTGGCGTCCGCCAAGCTGTTCCGTGCATCGCTGGCCAATCTCGACGCCTACCGCGCCGAGGTCGGAGACATCGACGAGAGCCTCGGCCAACTCCTGCTCGCCGGCGGCGTGATCTACACCGACGACGAGACGGACCAGCCCCACGATGAAGAGGCTGCCGCGACTGCCGCCGTCGCCGTGCTCAATGCCCGGCGTGGCATCCCACGCCCTGAGGACCGAGTCCAACTCGTACAAAGCCTCGGGCTCGAAGAGGGGCTCCCGGCCACACAGATCACCCCGGAGGAGAGCAACCTCTTCGCGCTCCTCGTCAAGCACGACCTGGTTCCCGACGACGCAGCCACCTTCACGCACCTTCGCCAGGGCGGATGGGCTGCCCTCGGACCCGCCATAGTTGCCTCGAACAAAATCGAGAAGGTTCTTACCCCCGGTCTGGTCGACGGGATGATCACCGACCTCTTCGAGGATCCCGAAACCAGCAGCAAGATCGGCCCGCAGGTACTCAGAGGCCTGGCGGACTTCCTTCCGACCGACGACGGCAAGGCTCTGACTGCTGCGGCCAAGTTCGCTATCCAGCACAACACTCCCCTGCCTGTAGAGCACATTCGGCGGGTCGCCACGATCAGCAAGGACGCGAACGTCACCGTTCGACTGCTCCACATCACAGCTCCCACCGCGACCGACATCGTGACAGTGTTGAACGAGCTCGGCGGCAAGTACAGCTACCTCACAACCTGGGAGCGCAGCGAGTTCGAGGTCCCGAACGACGACGCCCACAAGGCGGTGTTCAAGATCATGGATGAGGCGAACCAGTGCAAGGCCCGCAAGAAGCCGTACAAGGACATCCTCGTCGTCAAGCGACCATGACCACGTTCACCCGCTGCGTCGGGGCAATGTTGTGCGGCGCCGGCGGCCACATGATCCGATCGACGAGACCCACCGATGCCCTACGGTCTAAGTCCTATCGGGGTGGTAACAAATGCCAGTCGCAAGCCGCAATGCCGACGAGGAGTTTCCGGTGTGGGAATCGCGCGACATGAACACCCTCCACCTGCTCGGCTCGAGCCTTGACAAGGCGCTTCTCAAGCTGCGCGAGCGCTCCGAGGCCCACGTCATTGAGCCACTGAGACCTGCCCGTCTCTGACCCACAGCTCATCCGGATCCGCTCGAGGCTGAGATCCGCCGGGACGCCACCGCGACCCAAGGCGGGGAACGTGACACCTCAGGCCTGGTTCGTGCCGTGATCTGTGAACTCAGCGAAGCTCTCCACCTGGTCAAGGTCCGGGTCGAGGGCGCGGGCGAGCCAGAGTTCGTACCAGTCGAGGAACGTCAGCGGCTCGCGGGTGTCTGGGTGAAACACCGGTAGTGCGGCGGCGTGCTCGTAGCTGTGCAACCACACCTGCCCCGCGGCCGGGCCGCGGAGGATCAGGAGGTTGTACATGCCGCATCCCTCGTTCGCGAGGAATGTCGCACCTCGGTGGATCCGGCTGATGTTCTCCGACCACTGGAACTCGGAGTCCTCGGCGGCGGGCGGGCAGGGTCGCTCGGCGGTGAAGGGGAAGTCCGCGGCGTAGTCGATCGCGGCGTCCTCGGCCTCATGCGCCAGCGGGAGCAGTCCGAGCATCGGTCCGGCTCCGCCGTCGCCCACCCGGGTGATCCACTCGCGGTAGTCGGCAGGAAGGCCGACGCCGAGCCGGTTCTCGAATGCCGCAAGCACGTCCGGGTCCGCCGGAGCAGCGTGCTCGTAGCGATGCACGGCTGCCCCGTGGATGCGGCATCTGTAGCCGATGACCTCCCGGTCGCCGAGCGATACGACACTGGTCTTCAGATCGGCTGCTCGTAGTCGGTCGAGGCCGGTCACGATCTCGACGATCCGGTCCGAATACGTTTGCGCGCGTTTCATGCTCACATCCTGATGGATGCGACGACTCGCCTCTGGGTTCAGCGACACACCTAGATTGAAGGACACGTCCGACCACGGTCTCTCGCTGCCACGGGCGCCGAGGAGCGGTTCCACTGCTTCACGACCCCGCAGCGCGCCTTCGAGGTATGTGAAAGCCGCTATCGCTGGTCGTCGCTCTGGTAGGCGCCCACTTCCCGCAATAGACTGGACTCAGTGTCACACCTACTCACGCCCTGCGTAGGTGTGGCGCCGGTGGTGGCGCCCTATGCGTCATCGCGCCAGTAGGTGGCCTCCTCCATGCTGGTGGCCGCCCGCTGAGCGCCCGCGCGCACGGCGCAACGGGTTTCAACCGTGCGCGCGGCCCGCGGGCCAGGCTGCATACCGTTGTTGGCCGATGAGAATGCGCTTCACGTCGGCATGAGAAGGCCTCGCCGCCCGAGGGAGCGGCGAGGCCTTTGCCGCAGCTTTGGGAGGTAACGGCGAAGCGGAACGATAGGCGGCCCCGGTCGCGACGCGCTTCGATCCTCAGCAAGTTCTCAGCAAGAAGCTCCACGGGCTGACCCGCACCGCGTGCCCGGGGCGACGCGGCGGGAAGCGTGGTTCACGCCAAGGCCACTGAAGACGGCAGGAAGGCGGTTCAGTTCAGCTAGAGAGCTGGTGAATCTGGTTGGGGTGCAGCAAGCTCCCCCTCGGCCCTCCGCTCGACGAGGAGGGGCACGAAGTCGCGAACCCGGCAGCCGTCGAATCGGTGGTGCACTCGATCGACCGTCTCGCAGATCACCTCCCCGGTCACATCGGGGCGCTTTCGTCGGAGGCGGTCCATCACGAACTCGAGATGGCGGTGCTCGTCGTTCGGCAGCAGATCAGGATTCATCGTGGCCACCTTGAGCCTGGACCGGGTAGCGCTCGAGGAGGTCGAAGTACAGGTCCTGACGGATGAGCTCGCGGCGCCCGGAACGCACTGCGGCGAGAAACAAGGTTGCGCGGTCCCTATCATGGAGAAGGAACTCGCGGCCCTGGTCGTCGACCTGCTCATTCGCCAGACGTGAATCGATCTCAGTCACGACCGCGGTGAGATCCCCGACGTCACTCACAACTTCGATTGTGCCGCCGGTCGCTGGACGCCGGGCGGGAATCGATCCAACAGCCGCGAAATGCAGCATGCGCGGAGCTTGGCGCGGTGGCCGTAACGGCTGTCACCGCAATACGATGTAACTCAGTGTCACACCTACTCACCCCCCGCGTAGGTGAGGCACCCCGGTGGTTGCGTCCTATACGTCATCGCACCAGTCGGTGGCCCTCGCGGCCGCTCGCTTAGTGCCCGCGCGCACGGCACTGGTTGGTCCCCGGCCGTGCGCGCGGTCCGTGGTCTGGGGGTGCGGCGACGCTGTTGGCCGGTGAGGATGGCGATCTCATCAGTGCCGTTCGGGTATGAGTGTGGGCCCCGCCGCTCTCCACGACTGCGAGGCCCACGTGCCGTCCCAACTCAACGCAGGACCGGGACAGCGGGGAGGACGGTAGGCGGCCCCGTGCGGGGCGCGCTTCGATACTCAGCGAACTCTCAGATAGCGCGATGCGGGTGGCGAAGGCTGCGCTCTCCAACCCCTTGCGACCACCGCGAGCGCAGGTGCAGCCTGGTTGCTGGGCCACGCGTGCGCGCTACGGAAAGTGCACATCATTGTGCGCCCATGCGTGTCTTACGGTCGGCAGCGACAATCAGGTCGAGGAGCCCGGGGAAGGCCTTCTCGAGGTCGTCACGGCGTAGTCGGGTCATGCGGCCGTTGCCGACGTCGCGTTGCCAGACAAGTCCCGCGGTGCGGAGGACCTTGAAGTGGTGGGTGCGTGTGGATTGGGCCCAGGGCATGCCGAAGACGCTGCAGAACTGCTCGGTGTCGTCGGGTTGTTCGGCAAGCTGGACGATGACGCTGCGCCGGTTTTCGTCTGAGAGTGCGTGCAGAATCTTCGAGAGATCGAACTCGTCGAGGTCCGGGTGTCCGTCCTGATCAGCCATGTCAACCGTGTTCCTTTCGCGGAGGCGCGGCAATACCTCCGCAATAAATGGTACCTACTGGAAATGTGGCTGGTTGCACTCCCGTGGGATCAGATCGAGGAGTCGACAGGCAGGCTCAGGGGGCGGTGCACAAGCACACCGGTGTCCCAGGCGATCGTTTCGGGGTCCACCGCGAGGCGAAGGTTTGGCAGGCGGTTTGTCAGCACGGTTATCGCTTCGATGATCTCCATGCGGGCCAGGGCCGATCCCATGCAGTGGTGCATACCGTAGCCGAACTGGAGGTGCCGCTTCCCCGTTCGAGCGGAGTCAACAACCCATGGTTCCGGGAAGACCTCGGGGTCACGGTTCGCCTTGTGCGCATCGGCGTAAACGATCTCGCCTGCTCGAAGGGTTCCAGTTCCACTGGAAAGCTTGATGTCGCGCGATGCGATGCGGGGGAAGGTCGAGATCCGCCCGAGCGGGAGCAGGCGGAGCAGTTCCTCGACTACGTCGGGGACCGTCCTCGGGTCGTCGGCCATAAGGTCCCAGAGGCTGTGCTCTACCAGGGCTGTGTAGACGATCTTCGACAGAACCGACAGGACGTTCTGGTCGCCTCCGACCAGGGAGCCGAGCAGCGTCGCGGCGTACTCGGCGTCGCTGACCGGTGGTTCGACGGTGTCTCGGGCGGCGAGGAGATCCTTAATGAGCCCGTTGTTGAGGTCGCGTTGGCCGCTGACGAGGTCTTCGATGTAGTGGTAGAGCTCCCAGAAGTCTTTGAGAAGCTGGGGCACGTCGGTGTCGTGGGCGAGCTGCATTTGTCGGGACAGGTGCCGAAATTTGGGGATGTCGGATGCGGAGATCCCCAGGTAGTAAGCGTTGACGTTGATTGTCAGGGGGTCGAGGACCTCGCTCATGAGGTCGACGTCAGCGCCCGCAGTGAGGGTGCTGCTGAGGCTGTCGACGGCGGAGTCAGCGAGTCGACGTACTGTCGGCGCGAGGCCTGTCATCGTGTTTGCGCTGTAGCCCGCGGCGACGAAGCGCTTGAGCCGCCCGTGATCTGGGTGATCGAGGTTGAGGAGCATGTCCTCGGGCATGATCGTCGGTAGGAAGCTCGGGCCGTCATCGACGTTGGTTTCGCGTCGGATGAACGAGGTGTCGGTGAGCACCTGGTGCACATCGGCGTAGGTGGTCAGATGAACTGCGGTATGGCCGGTGGGCAATGTGATCTGCGGGAGCCCGCCTGGTGAGAGGGCTGCTTGGGTTGTGATCATTCCCGGCGGGGTGATGTTGGGTATCGAGCGAACGTCGAACCGGACACGGCTCGGGCTGGCGGGTGCGGACATCAGGCCTCCTTGGTCGACTGTGCGGACTTGCTGCGGACGATAAGGATCGCGATAGTGATCGCGATGAGGAGGCCGATCAGGCCGACAACGGTGGTGTCGAAGGCGCAGCGGTACACCTCGGGGTGACCGGGCTGGCCCGCGGCGGTGTCTTCCGCGGCGGCGCCGGCGAGTTGTTGACCGACGACCGTGGACAGGACGAATGCGTAGCCGGCGACGAAGATCGCTTCGCTGCCGATGCGGAAGAAGTTGAGTAGACCGGCGGCGGTGCCGGCGCGTTCGGCGGGGACGACAGCGAGCGCGTGGCCGTCGACGAGACCGATGGGCAGGCCAAAACCGAGCCCTAGCAGGACCATTGGGACGATGACCCAGGCGATCGAACGGTTTTCGGACAGGAGCAGCATTCCGATGTTGCCCAGGATGAGCGCGGCGAGGCTCGCGTAGACGACGGATCCGACGTGGACGGATCGGACAGTGTTGACGAGCTTGGCGACCGCGGTCGGGGCGACGAGCACGGGAATGGTCATGGCCAGCATGGTCAGACCCGCGGCGCCGGGCGACATGGACTTGATGCCGCTGAATGCCGACGGCAGATACGTCAGCAGGGTGACAAAGCCGATGGAGCCCGCCACGGGCACGAGGCACATCGCGAGGAACTCGCGGTTACGCAGGAGGGTCAGGTCGAGGATGGGCGCTCGTTTCCCACCTGCGGGGGCCGGAGCAGGTCGCGTGCTCGGGAGAGCCCGAGAGCCGACAGCAGCGAGAGCGAGGACTGCGGCCTGAACGAGAAAGACCCCGCGCCACCCGACACCTGCGACAAGGAGACCGGAGATGGTTGGGCCGAGGGCGAGACCGAGGCCGTTGATCGTGCCGAACAGCGCGAACGCTTGAGTCCGCGCGGCCCCTTCGAAGGTCTTGGAAAGCATGGCGGTTGCGCCGGTGAGGATGGCGGCGGCGCCGATTCCGGCGACGAGGCGAGCTCCGTCGAGGATCGCGAGCGACGGTGCGGCTGCGCTGATAGTGCTGCCGACGGCGAACAGTGTTGCACCGAGGGTGAATGTCACGCGGTAGCCGATGCGGTCGCTCAGGGATCCCCACGCCAGCACGCCGAGGGCGAACGCGACATTGAACCCGTTGACCACCCACTGCAGGGCGGTCGGTTGGGCTCCAAGGTCACTGGAGATTTCTGGGAGGGCGATTGCGGTACCGGCGATCGCCATCGGAGTGACGAACTGCGCGGTGAGCACGATCGGGAGCGTCCACCGGCTCGGTGGTGGCGAGATTGTTACGGAGTCCTGCGAGGTGGCAGTCACAAGGGTTCTCACTTCTTCGTAGGTTCGAGGACTATAGTAGCTATCATGTCTGTTGAACCCCTGCAACTGGAGTCGCTCCTATGACGCCGCCGGTCAGCGTCGATGTCGTGATTGTTGGAGGTGGCCCGGTAGGGATGCTGCTCGCCGCTGAGCTGGCTCTTCAGGACGTGGAGGTGCTATTGCTCGAGACACGGACCGAGGTCGACGAGCGTCCTCGGGCCGGGACAGTGCATGCGCGGTCGCTGTCGCATCTCGCTCGCCGTGGCTACATCCCCTCATGCGAACCAGAACAGATCCCTCAGGTTGCTGGCACCGTGCAGCGCACCGGGTTTCAGTTCGCCGGCGTTTCCGGTTTGACATTGAGCGCGCCCGCCGAGGAGCCTGCGCCCATCGCAGGAATTGGGCAGGCGACCCTCGAGGCGGCATTCGAGCTACGCGCCCGCGAGCACGGCGCAGATATCCGTCGTGGGGTTAGCGCGCGCTCTGTCGTCTGCAGCGGGATCAACGGCAATAGGCGTGTCCAGGTGCAGTTCTCATCCAGTAGTGATGCCACGAAATCCATTGGCACAGTGACGGCGCAGTACTGCGTGGGGGCCGACGGTGCGCGCAGCCTTGTGGCGACCGCTGGCACATTTCCATCCGTCGAGGTCCCGGCGACGATGAACGCGATCGCCGGTCTCGCACGTGCCGGATTCGGCGGTCCGCCAGCCGGGTGGAACCCCACGGCGAACGGCTGGACCATGCACAATCCGAATCCGATCGGCCGGGGACGGGTGATCGGGATGGATTTCCGCGGCCCTGCGGCCGACAGATCAGTCCCTACCGAGTCGGAGTACCTCGACACGATGACTGCGGTCCTGGGTGAAACGCCTGACCTGACTTCGATTTCCCACCTGACCCGATTCAGCGACTACGGGCGCTATCGCTCCGCGATGCGCAATGGCAGGCTTCTTCTGATCGGCGACGCCGCCCACGTCCATTATCCGCTGGGAGGCCAGGGCCTGAACACCGGGATGCAGGATTCGTTCACCCTCGGCTGGCGCCTGGCAAAGGTCGTGCAAGGGAAGATGGCCGATAACACGCTCGACGACTGGTCCCGACGCCGCGCGGCCGTCGCAGCGGTCGTGGTCGGGAATACTGTCCTCCAGTCGCGAATGATGAATCCCGCCATGACCGATCTCCGCGACGCGATGCAGGCGATGTTGACAGTTCCGTCGATCCACGACGGATTCGCGGAAATGATCTCCGGCCAGTTTCAGCCGGGTTTCGTGACCGATCTCGCTGTCACGGACCACGACTCCGGGAAGACTACGAGCCTGGCGCGACTATTGCAGTCTGGACGCAGCGTCGAGCTTCGAGTGGCCGAGGACGCACCGCGGCTGGGCGAGGACGATTCTGACCGGATGTCGATGACCGGTTCCATCGCCCCCGCCCCTCCGTGGCGGTCGGCTCACATCACACCGGATGGCTACTTAGCGCATTTCGTTTGCTGAGCAGCTCGCGGACATCGCCGATCGCCTGTTCTGCGTCGACGAACTGAACTGCGGACCAACCGGACTGACGAGCTGCAGCGCAGTTCTCGGCGAGATCATCGATGAGAATGCAGTCATTGGGCAGGACGGCGTTCCGCTCGGCCGCAAGGCCGAAGATGGATGGGTCGGGCTTGCGGACCCCGACTTTGCATGAGTCGACAACGTCGGTGACAACACAGTCGAGACCGACCATGGGTCGCCAGTACGGCTCCCATTCGACGACGTTGTTGCTGAGGATCCCCACCGGAATGCCGGACGAGGCGAGTTCCAGCGCGAACTGCCGAACCGATTCGTTCGCCCGGTGTCCCTCGAACCACTGTCGCCCGAAGTCGAGCTCGCTACGCGTGAGATCAACGCCGGGGTACTCGCGGGCGATCACCTCGTGCAGCTTCCTCACCCACGTCCGCTCGTCGACAACCGCGAGCTCGATGGGAGCGAGCGTCGGCATCGAGTACTCACGGGCGACCGCGGCCATCGCCTCCTGCAGGATGACCGAGGGGATCCCCGTGCGTTCGGCGTAGGTATCGAAGAGCTCAGACAGTGACGGCGAAAGGACACCGCCGAAGTCGAACCAGACGAAGGGCTTTCGCAGAATCACTGGACCATCGTCCAAATATCGACCGGCATCACCTGCAGGTGAACGCGCCCGGTGGCGATGGCCTCATCGCCCTGTGTGATCCGGATAGCCGCGATCACCGCCCCCTTGCCGTCCGGGTCCGTCTCGACGACAGCACGCGCGATGGTCTCGAGCTCGAACTCGCCGAACTTCTCGAAGCTGATCTCGAGCTGATGCATCACCATCCGGTTGGTATCCAACCCCAGCGAGGCGTTCGCCGCGGCCATCGCGATCTGGCGGGCGGCCTCGAACTGGAGCATGCCCGGCACGTGATCGAGGGCGTGATCGAACAAGGACGGGTGATTGGTGTCGATCACCGTCACGGCGCTGATTTCGGCGGTGTCGAACGTCGGGTTGGCCAAGATCGCGTTTCGCGGGTTGTGTCGACCGACTGCACCGGGTCGCATCCGAGCGACCGGTGCAGCATCGGGGATTTCATGCATATCGGGCAGCCCCAGGCTATTACGCCCACGGCACCGGATACGCGTCCACACCTCGGCGGGCATCCACTGGTAGGCCATCGCCTCGCGCGCAGCGACCTTGCCCTCGATGTATGCGGTCATCTCCAGCGTCAGTCCGGTCACCACGCCGTCGCGCGTCTTCTCGTTGACCACTTCCGCGGTGATGGTGCAGTGTCCGGGACACGTCCCGATTCGGAAGGTCTCGCGATCAATGATCTCGAAATCCGCGGATCCGAAGATGAACTTCTGCGAACGGTCAGCGCCGGCGAAGGTGTGGGCGTAGTAGATCGCGACCTGACGGAATACCTCGATCAGCAGCATCGGATCGTACGTCGCAGCCGTGCCTCGATGATCACTGAAGTAGGAGTGATTGCGCGGCAGTTGCGCCGCGAAGACAGCACCGTTACCCGCAGACTGTGCGTCGGTGAGGAACACTTCGGCGATCGACTCGCGATGGACGATGTCGCGCGGGATATTTCGGTCGAATGACAGGTTTTGGACAGTTGCAGTCACGGGATCCCCCCAGGGTAGAAACTACTTTGCTGAATCACGAGCGATCATCTGGCGGCACCCTACATCCACATAACCTAGTAGGTTCGTCAATGATGGTACCTGCCGTAACTGTAGAACAACCGGGCTCCGTGCGCACCCGCAAACCCAGCAGCGCCAATACGGGGCTGCATCACACGTTCAGCCCCGGGCTCACAGTTCTGGGGCCCCAACTGCTTTCAGTGCAACGGAGTCAACCGCTGTTGGGGTCCGGGCGAACCTGACACGCGGATCGGATTCGCCGGCGGCCTCTGTGCGCACCTCTGGGAATGTGGGAACGGGAACTGGGTCGACGTCTCGGGACCGATCTGTGTTACCGGCTGATCTGACAGCCGTTTAACGGTCTCGATGGAGGTCAGCGGCAGGACGAAGAGCCGCCGCTGGCCTCCCATTCGATCGGTCAACTCAACATGCTCCGCACGCGAGTGGTGATTCCGTGACAGACTCGAGCGCGAAGGGAGCTCAGTGGACATGCAACGCAAGCGCAAGGCCAAACCCTCAAGCACGCGACCCCGCAAGCTCTCCCACAAAGACCTGACGATGTATGGCGGAGCCGGCGCGTCACTCCTGAGTGGCGACTCCCCCGAGACCGCAGTCGGGAAAGGGATCGCCGCACGCGGCTATGCGGGAGCAACAAACAACTCCTATAAATACCACGTCCGATGGAGAGAAAAAGTCGCGTCGACGCATGGCTTCTGGCGGAAGCTAAAAGTCATCGTGATCGGGTAGCGACCACCGACCAGCGCGCCAAAGCAGCGTCGTACGAGCCGATTCGGTGCAACAACCAATTGGATGAGCTCATGACGTTGGTGATGCCGACATGAAGTCGGGTCGCTGGCGGCCGGTTCCCGACGCACTGTGGGTCGATGGTCGTTGTGGTGGATGTTCCAGATCTCGAGGGCAGCAGGCGCGTTGGGTTTCCGACGTCCATTCGCGGGCGTAGAGGAACTACTCGCCAGGGATGCGGTAGTACCGTTCCACTTTGCCGTTGTGTGGCGTGGGGTTCTGTCTCCATCCACCGCTCGCGGCGGCCAGGGAATTCGCCGATCAAGCCCGATGGGGTTCACCGGTGGGCAACGCGAGTATTCATTGGCCTGAATGGCGGTCGGCGCGAGTGCGTCCGTGACTCGCGTGCTTAGTCAAAACCCCCCGCTTGCGTAGGGTTCGCTCATGACTGTCACGGCGGAGTGGGCAAGACTGCTTGATGTCCTTCGAGAGGTCGCGCCCAGCACCGCGAACTCGTTCCGCCCACCCGCCTCGCGCGAGGTGCTAGCCCGATCCGAAGCCCGGACGGGAACGGTCTGGCCACCTGAACTGCGCGAGTTCTTTTCACTACACGACGGCCAGATCGACAATCCTCCGGAGAGCGCCGGCTCGGGAGAACTGCTCCCCATGCAGCATCTTCTCAGCCTCGACCAGGTCACCGACTGGCACGCGATGTCAGCCGAAGTGTGGCGTGAGCTCGCAGATGCGGACACCGACTATTACGAAGGCGGATACGACGGCGTGTGCGCCCAGCACCCGAACGCCGGCTCAACCGCCATGATGTTCCTCCCGAGCTACATTCCCATCGCCGAACTAGACGCCTGCGCATACTTCTGCGACACCCGCCCGGGTGAGCACCACGGCTGCGTACGCCAGTTCGACAAGTACTCCGCAGACAGCCACGGGCCCGCCTGGTCATCCATCAGCGCGATGCTGGCGGGCATCCGAACCTGCATCACTGACTCCCTCCCAATCGGATACTGGGTGCCAGTAATCGAAAACGACGCCCTACTCTGGGAAATCGCCGACAACAGCCAAGACTCATAGCCGAGCCACACCCAATCAAGTCCAGAGGCCCGCACAGGCAATTCCGGTAACATTCGTAGTAGCTCCTGGGAGTTGCCGCCGGTCGAGGAGGTCCTCCGAAAGGGCCAGCCTCTGACCGCCTCAGGTGAGGTCCAGCCCGGCACGGTGCCCCAGACAGTCCCGGACATCCCCGACCGATCCGCGGAGGCTACGACATAGGCGGGTAGTTAACGGTGGAATCCCACTCAAGGATGTCAGTCGGGTTCGGATTGACATCGCACGAGAACTCGCCATCAGCGCTTGCCTGTATCCGGAACGCAAGGGCGCTCTGCTCAAGGGACGACCCCGGGTCGTTCATCGACTCATCAGCCCAGCGCTCCCGGTCCGCGGAGGACAATTCGGCGAGCTGCTCGCATGTCAGGTTCCGAGCCAACTTCGACTCTTCCTGACCACACCCCACGAGCATCGCGCAGCTGGCCATCGCGAATGCTCCTACTCGCGCAGCCACAGGCCCACGCCGGCTCAAAACGAACCCGGTTCCGCGTTCCACACCCTGACCGTAGCCCGCACCGCCCCACAGCGAGCCGGGACGCAAGCATCCACCGGGAACCAACTGATCGAGCGTACGGTCGTTGTCGGTCCATCGTGAGCGGCCTGTCCAAGCCACTCACAGGTGTAAGGGCGCACTCAAATCCAAACCAGATGCAGCAGTTACGTGACATCGGAACGAACTTCGACCATCCCGCATGGACCTCCACACGCAGCTCTGAATCGCCCCGGTGAGTCCGGAGACTTCATCTCTTGTGAAGGATGGAGTCATGTCAGGTTCGAGGAAGTACCCGGCCGAGCTGCGTGAGCGGGCGGTGCGAATGGTCGCCGAGGTGCGCGGCGAGTACTCGTCGGAGTGGGCAGCGATCGAGTCGGTGGCCGCCAAGTTGGGCATCGGTTCGGCACAGACCTTGCTGAACTGGGTTCGTCGCGATCAGGTCGACGCAGGGAAGCGCCCCGGAGTGACCAGCGACATGGCCGAGGAACTCCGCAAGCTCCGGGCTGAGAATCGAGAACTCAAGCGCGCCAACGATATACTGAAGTCTGCATCGACTTT
>NZ_JMLO01000015.1:0-116161 GCF_000686785.1 Rhodococcus sp. UNC363MFTsu5.1 | reverse complement strand
AGGCGCTCGCCGTGCGCTGCGACGTCACCGACCCCGACGACCTCGAACGCCTGGCCGCGGTGACCGCCGACAGGTTCGGGTCGGTGCGCCTGCTGGTCAACAACGCGGGCGTCGACAGCACCGGACGGCTGTGGGAGCTCTCCCCGGAGCGGTTCGAGCGCGTCCTCGGGGTCAACGTCACCGGCGTCTTCCACGGGATCCGCGCGTTCGTCCCGCGGATGCTCGCGGACGGTGGACCCGCGCACATCGTCAACACCGCCTCGATCGGGGCCGTCACCACGGTCCCCACCCAGGCCGCCTACTGCGCCAGCAAGCACGCGGCGCTGGCCATGACGGAGTGCCTGGCAATCGAACTCGCCGCCGAGCAGGCGCCGATCACGGTCGCGGCGCTCCTGCCGGGACCGGTGCACACCGCGATCTACGAGTCCGCCGCGTCGGACGGTTCGGCCGGCGCCGCCACCAGGGACCGGATGGAGGCCTTCCTGCGCGAGAACGGGGTGACCCCGGAGCAGGCCGCGAACACGATGTTCGAGGGACTGGCCGCGGGGCAGTTCTGGATCTACACCCATCCCGAACGCGCCGACGACCTGTTGCGCCTGCGCGCCGACCGCCTGACGGGGCACCTGACGCCGACCGCGCCCTGAGATACCTGCAGGTGGCGGTCGGCGTGGGATGATGGCGGAATGCCGCCTTCGTCACCGTTACCACTCGATCCGATCGAGGAGGCCCACCGCCAATGGGAGGAGCACGGCTGGGGCGACGTCGCGGACGGGATGGCCGCCGTCACCTCGCTGATGCGTGCTCAGCAGATCATGATGGCCCGGGTCGAGGAGGTACTCAAGCCGACCGGGCTCACCTTCTCGCGGTACGAACTGCTCACACTGCTCACCTTCACCCGGACCGGCGCCTTGCCGATGGCGAAGGCCAGCGCGCGCCTGCAGGTGCACCCGACCAGCGTGACCAACGCCGTCGATCGACTCGAATCCGCGAAACTCGTTCGCCGAGTTCCGCATCCGAGCGACCGTCGCGCTACTCTGATCGAAATCACCCAGGCCGGCCGCGATTTGGCCCTGACGGCCACCGAGCAGCTCAACACCCAGGTCTTCGCTCAACCCGGATTGTCCGCCGATAAGCTCGACACCCTCGTGCGGATTCTCGCGGAGCTCCGCCGTAGCGCGGGCGACTTCGACACCGGGGACGCACCCAGCAAGTGGTGAGCTGATCAGCGAGCGAGGAGTGCGACGTTGGTGCTGGTTCTTGGCGTGTCGGCGGGCGCTAGTGGAGCCCGCGCGGTGCTGGCGTTGTCGGATCGCCCGCATCACGAACCGGTGGCGCGCTGCGATGTTCGGCGTCGGCCGGGCACGACCATCGGTGAGCCGGTCATCTCCGCGATCCGCACCCTGCGCGCCACCGCCGTAGAGCAGGCCGCGATCATCGGTGCGACCGCGGTGACGCTGCGCACCGGCATCGACCCCGACGTGGTGGAGAACGCCACCGCGGCGACCACCCGACAGCACGTGCGGGTGGTCCCCGAAACCTCGGCCCAGTTGCGGTATCTCAGGTTCACCGGCCGACTGCCGCGCCGCGGCTCGGTCCTGCTCTATGACGTGGGGAGCTCGGGACTGGCCGCCTGCGTTGCGGACCCGGCGTCCGGCGAGGTGCTGGCCTCGCGCCGCAGCGCGGTGGTCGGCGGCGACCAGTTCGACCGTTTGGTGCAGCAGCACCTGGCGGGCCGCGGGATCCGGCTCGAGCAGGCGGCGTGCCGCGATCTCAAGGAGCAGCTCGGGTTCGAGCGGATCGTCACGGCGAAGGACCCGGAGACCGGCGCCTGCCAGGTCCTGACGAACAACGACCTGGCGGGGCTGGCCGCAGACGCCGTCGCCCACTCGAGCACGGTGCTGCGCAGCATGATCCGCGAATCGGGCAGCACCCCGTCGTCGATCGTGCTGCTCGGGGGCGGTGCCCACACCCCGACCCTCGGTTCGCGACTGGAGGCGCTGCTGCGGATCCCGGTGGTCCTGCCACCGGAACCGGCCTCGGTGGCGGGGCGAGGAGCGGTGCTCCTCGCCGCCGCCACCGGAATGCCGTCCTCGCACCGAGGTTCGGCGCTGAGCGGTTGGTGAAACTCGGCGCTGCCTAGCTGTTGGTGAACTCGGGCGCCCGCTTGTCCACGAACGCCGCCATGCCTTCCTTCTGGTCCGCGGTCGCGAACGTCGAGTGGAACACCCTGCGCTCGAACCGGACACCCTCGGCGAGGGTGGTCTCGAAGGACCTGTTGACGCTCTCCTTGGCCATCATCGCGATGGGCAGCGACATCTCGGCGATGGTGGTCGCCGTCGCCAGCGCCTCGGTGAGCAGGTCGGCCGCGGGCACGATCCGCGAGACCAGGCCCGCGCGCTCGGCCTCCTCCGCGTCCATGTTGCGTCCGGTCAGGCACAGGTCCATCGCCTTCGCCTTGCCGACGGCGCGGGTCAACCGTTGCGAGCCACCGATTCCCGGGATCACCCCGAGCTTGATCTCCGGCTGGCCGAACTTGGCGTTGTCCGCGGCAAGGATGATGTCGCACAGCATGGCCAGCTCACAGCCGCCGCCGAGCGCGTAGCCGGCAACCGCGGCAATGGTGGGCTTGCGAGCCGAGGCGAGGCGATCCCACGCCGCGAACCAGTCGTCGAGGTACATGTCCATGTACGACTTCGGCGCCATCTCCTTGATGTCGGCACCCGCGGCGAAGGCCCGCTCAGATCCGGTGATGAGGATCGCGCCGATCTCCGGATCACGGTCGAGGTCGGTGACCGCGGCCACGACCTCGCCCATCAGCTGGGCGTTGAGCGCGTTGAGCGCCTTCGGCCGGTTCAGGGTGATGACGCCGACCCTGCCCTTGCGTTCGAGCAGGATGGTCTCGAAGTCGCTCACGCGTTCTCCTCGTTCGCACGTCGGCGGATGTCGTTGACGATGGCAGAGAAGTCCAGCGTGCCGCCGGTCTCCTCGTGGAACCGGGAGTAGATCTCCGCGGCCCGAAGCCCGAGCTCGCCCGGAACGCCGTTGCCGCGCAGGGCGTTCGCGGCCAGGCCGAGATCCTTGTCCATCAGGGCGGCCGCGAAACCCGGCTGGTAGTCGTTGTTCGCCGGGCTGGTCGGCACCGGGCCGGGCACCGGGCAGTAGCTAGTCAGGGCCCAGCACTGACCCGACGCGTTGGACGCCACGTCGAACAACGCCTGGTTGCTCAGGCCCAGCTTCTCGCCGAGCACGAACGCCTCGCTGATCGCGATCATGGACACGCCGAGGATCATGTTGTTGCAGATCTTCGCGGCCTGGCCGACCCCGGACGCACCGCAGTGGACGACCTTGGCACCCATCACCTCGAGCAGCGGCCGCGCGGACTCGAAGTCCGCCTCGTCCGCGCCGACCATGAACGCCAGGGTGCCCGCGGTCGCGCCTGCCACGCCACCGGAGACCGGGGCGTCCATGCCGCGGTGCCCGGCCTTGACCGCGAGATCGTGTGCCTGGCGGGCATCCGCGACGTCGATGGTCGAGCAGTCGATGAACAGCGTGCCGGGGGCCGCGGCCTCGAGCAGTCCGCCCTCGTACAGTCCGAGCACGTGCTTGCCGCTTGGCAGCATCGTGATCACGATGTCCGCCCCCGCTGCGGCGTCGGCGGCGGACGCGACGACCGTGATGCCGTCACGGGTGGCCTGTTCCAGTGCCGCGGGCACCAGGTCGAAGCCGTTGACCTGATACCCGGCCTTGGCCAGGTTCGCGGCCATCGGACCGCCCATGTGACCGAGACCGATGAAGCCGATCCGGAGGTTGGCTGCGGCGCTCATGACTTTCCTTCCCCAACGCTGCTGAGTTCCTGGATGTTGCCGAGAGTGTGAGAGCTGTTGGTGTTTCCACCGGGAGCGAGGCCGAGCTCGGATGCCCCGAGACCCGCGAAGAACCGATCCACCTGCTCGTCCGTGACCTCCTCCAGGGTGGCAGGCGACCAGGCGGGATTGCGGTCCTTCTCCACCACCTGCGCGCGGATGCCCTCGACGAGGTCGTGGGAATCCAGGCAGGCCGAGGACACCCGGTACTCCTGGTTCAGCACCTCCTCGAGGCTGCCGAGGTCGCGGGAGCGGCGCAGCGAGCGCAGCGTCACCTTCGCCGCGGTCGGCGACTTGGTGAGGATCTGCTCGGCGGCGTCGAGGGCCGCCGGGATCCCGCTGTCCCGCAGCCGCGAGACGATCTCCTCGACGGTGTCCGCCGAGTAGGCATCGCCGATCCATCCGCGCTGCGCCAGCAGCGCGGATTCGGGTGCGGGCTCGGTGAACTCCTCAAGCGCACGCTCGAGGGGCCCGGCGGCGAGTGCCTCGAGGAAGGCGGGCACGCGGCCGGAGGGGATGAAGTGGTCGGCCAGCCCGCAGGCGATGGCGTCGCCCGCGGTCAGCCGCGCGGTGGTCAGCGCAATGTGGGTGCCGAGCTCACCAGGAGCACGCGAGAGCAGGTACGTGCCGCCGACGTCGAGCACGAATCCGATTCCGGCCTCGGGCATTCCGATCATCGAGCGCTCGGTGACGATCCGGACGCAGCCGTGCGCGGACACCCCGACGCCGCCGCCCATCACGATGCCGTCCATGATCGCGACGTATGGCTTGGGGTAGCTCGCGATCGCGGCGTTGAGCACGTACTCGTCACGCCAGAACTCGCGCGATCCGTCGCCGCCGTCCTGGGCGTCGTGGTAGATCGAGACGATGTCGCCGCCTGCGCAGAGCCCGCGCTCCCCCGCGCCGGTGAGCACCACCGCGCGCACCTCGTCGTCGTAGAACCACTCCGCCAGCGCCGCGGCGAGCTGGTGCACCATCGAGTGGTTGAGCGCGTTGATCGCCTTGGGCCGGTTCAGGGTGAGCAGGCCGAGACCGTCGCGCTTGTCGACGATCACCTCCGCCTCGGTGACCTCCGGTGTGCCCGCGCTCACGCCGCTGGGTTCGATGGCGCCATTCGCTTCGCTCATGCCGCTCCCGCCGTTCCGACGACGGAGCGGGCGATGACCACTCGCATGATCTCGTTGGCGCCCTCGAGGATCTGGTGGACCCGCAGATCACGCACGATCTTCTCCAATCCGTACTCGGACAGGTAGCCGTACCCGCCGTGCATCTGTAGTGCCTTGTTGGCGACGTCGAATCCGGTGTCGGTGGCGAATCGCTTTGCCATCGCGCAGAGTTCGACCTTGTCGTTCGCGTCCTCGTCGAGCGCGGCCGCGGCCCGCCACAGCAGGGTGCGCGCGGCCTCGAGTTCGGTGCGCATGTCCGCGAGCTGGAACTGCAGCGCCTGCGAGTCGAGCAGCGGCGAGCCGAACGCCTTGCGCTCGGCCAGGTGGTTCACCGCCTTCTGCAGCGCAGCCTGGCCGCCGCCGACCGAGCACGCCGCGATGTTCAGCCGGCCGCCATTGAGCCCGGACATCGCGATGCGGAATCCGTCGCCCTCGTGACCGAGCAGGTTGGCAGCGGGCACCCGCACCTCGTCGAGGATCACCTGGCGGGTCGGCTGCGCGTTCCAGCCCATCTTCTTCTCGTTGGCTCCGAAGGACAGGCCCTCGGCGCCCTTGGGGACGATGAACGCCGAGATGCCCTTGGCGCCGGCCGATCCGGTCCTGGCCATCACCACGTACACGTCGGAGGTGCCCGCGCCGGAGATGAACTGCTTGACCCCGGTGAGCAGGTAGTCGTCGCCGTCCCGCACGGCCTTGGTGCTCAGGGCCGCGGCGTCGGAACCGGCACCCGGCTCGGTCAGGCAGTAGCTGCCGAGGTTCTCCATCGAGGCGAGGGCAGGCACCCACTGGTGGCGCTGCTCGTCGGTCCCGAAGGAGTCGATCATCCAGGTGACCATGTTGTGGATGGACACGTAGGCGGCGATGGACGGGCAGCCCTTGGCGAGCTGCTCGAAGATCCGGACGGCGTCGAGCCGGGTGAGCCCCGACCCGCCGACGTCCTCGCTGATATAGATCCCGCCCATGCCGAGCGAGCCGGCCTTGCGCAGCACATCCACCGGGAAGTGCTTGGTCTGATCCCATTCGATCGCGTTGGGCGCCAAGTACTCCGAGGCGAAGTCCCGAGCGGTGTCGCTGATCGCCCGCTCGTCAACGGTCAGGGTGAACATGGTGATTCCTAGTCCATCGTCGGGATGACGAAGTGGTTGGTGGCGTGCTCCTTGGTTCCCGAGGGCCAACGCTGCGTGACCGTCTTGGTCTTGGTGTAGAAGCGGAAGGAGTCCGGGCCGTGCTGGTTGAGGTCACCGAATCCGGACCGCTTCCAGCCGCCGAAGGTGTGGTACGCGATCGGCACGGGGATCGGGACGTTGACGCCCACCATGCCGACGTTGACGCGAGCGGTGAAGTCGCGGGCGGTGTCGCCGTCGCGGGTGAAGATGGAGACGCCGTTGCCGTACTCGTGCTCGGTGGGCAGGCGCAGCGCCTCTTCGTAATCGGCGGCGCGAACCACCTGAAGGACGGGGCCGAAGATCTCTTCCTTGTAGATGCGCATGTCCGAGGTGACATTGTCGAAGAGGGTGGCGCCGGCGAAGAACCCGCCTTCGTGGCCCTCGAGGGTGAAGCCGCGGCCGTCGACGACCGGCGTTGCGCCCTCGTCGATGCCGATCTGCACGTAGTTGTTGACGCGGTCGAGAGCGTCCTTGCTGACCAGCGGACCGAAGTCGGCGGTCTCGTCGTCGCTGCGACCGATCTTCAGCTTCGCGACGCGCTCCTTCAGCTTCGCGACGAGAGCGTCTGCCGTCTCCTCGCCGACGGGAACTGCGACCGAGATGGCCATGCAACGCTCACCGGCACTGCCGTAGCCGGCACCGATCAGGGCGTCGGCGACCTCGTCGAGGTCGGCGTCGGGCATCACGATGGCGTGGTTCTTCGCGCCGCCGAAGCACTGCGCGCGCTTGCCGTGGGCGGCCGCGGTCTCGTAGATGTACTGCGCGATCGGGGTCGAGCCGACGAAGCCGACCGCCTTGACCCGGTCATCGGTGAGCAGCACGTCGACGACCTCCTTGTCGCCGTTGACCACGTTGAACACGCCTGCGGGCAGACCGGCCTCGACGAACAGCTCGGCGATGCGCAGCGGCACCGAGGGGTCACGCTCGGACGGCTTGAGGATGAACGCGTTGCCTGCGGCGAGCGCCGGCCCCGCCTTCCACAGCGGGATCATCGCCGGGAAGTTGAACGGAGTGATGCCCGCGACGACCCCGAGCGGCTGGCGCATCGAGTACACGTCGATGCCGGTGCCCGCGGACTCGGTGTACTCGCCCTTGAGCAGGTGCGGGGCACCGAGCGCGAACTCGATGACCTCGAGGCCACGCTGGATGTCGCCCTTGGCGTCGGGAATGGTCTTGCCGTGCTCGGACGACAGCAGTCGCGCGAGCGAGTCCATCTCCAGCTGCACGAGCTGGAGGAACTTCATCAGCACGCGGGCACGCTTCTGCGGGTTGAACGCGGCCCACTCACGCTGGGCGTCCACCGCATTGGCGATGATCGCCTCGGTCTCGGCCTTGTCCGCGAGCGGCACCCGCGACTGCACCTCGCCGGTGTTGGGGTCGTAGACGTCGCCGAACTTGTCAGAGGTGCCGGGGACGCGCTTGCCGCCGACGAAGTGGGTGAGTTCCTGAACCATTTTCTTGGACCTGTTCTCGCTAGGGCGAATGCCCGCGCCGACCCCATGGCAACCCACGGGCGCGCGGTGCGGAGTTCCGGATATGTTGCCATCCTATAGTTGGATGTCCATGTATGTCTAGGGGTGGCGCCGACCAGGCGAGAATCCCGGACCCGTCGAACAAGATCATCCGAAACCGGGGGTACGGACGCCGCAGGCGGAGAACAATCACCGTCACGAGGTGCCGGCCGGACCGCCACCGGGCGCACGCGAATGGGCAAGAACCTGTCAGCTGCACTCTCTCGTCCCAGGATGGAGATCGCCCGATGGAGCCTCAGACCGAACCACCCCACTGCTCGGACGAGTCCGCCGGAATCTCCACGCCGACGACCCGCCGAACCTTCCTCGGCGCCGCGGGCGCGCTGGTCGCGGCTGGCATGGCGGGAATCGGCTCGACCGGGCCGAGGGCGACGGGGGCGGAGGGGTCCGGCATCCCCCTCAGGCGCCCGAACATCGTTGTCATCATCACCGACCAGGAACGGCGCCCGATGTTCTGGCCGGACGGCTGGGCGGACCGGAACCTGCCCAACCGCAAGCGGCTGTCCGACCGGGGACTCACCTTCACCCGCGGCTTCTGCAATGCCGCGATGTGCTCACCCAGCCGCAGCACCTTCTTCACCGGGCTCTTCCCCGCGCAGCACGGCGTCACCGCCACCCTCACCGAGGGCGGCACCGTGTCCCCGACCGAGCCGACGCTGCCGCTCGGCATCCAGAACATGGCCAAGCTGCTGTCGTCGGCCGGCTACAACGTGCACTACCGCGGCAAATGGCACATGAGCAAAGGATCAGGGGGCGGCGATCCGTCCAGCGCCGACGTCGCCGCGTACGGGTTCCGGGGTTGGGTTCCGCCCGAGGGCGGGCAGGACACCAACCCCGACCACTTCGGCGGCGGCTGCGCCGACCTGGACACCGGCTACGCGGCGCAGGCGGTGGACTTCGTCCGCGACGTCGATTCGAGCACCCCGTTCGCGCTCATCGTCTCGTTCGTCAACCCGCACGACGTGCTCGCGTACCCGCAGACCTGGGACGCGATCAACGGCACCTGCAACAACTACGGCTCCGACGCGCCTGCGGTGTTCGAGCAGGGCATCGAGCTACCGCCGACCTACGACGAATCGCTGGCGCTGAACTTCAAGCCCACCGCACAGATCCAGTCCGAGCTGCTGCTCGCGGCCGGTCTCGGCCCGCTGATCGGGCCGAACGCCGCCCGCAACTACGTGAACTTCTACGCCTACATGCACAAGGTGGTCGACGAGCACATCGGGGCGGTGCTCGACGCGCTCGAGTCGCGGCCCGGGATGCGCGAGTCGACGATGGTCATCCGCATGTCCGATCACGGCGAGATGGGCATGTCCCACGGCGGCCTGCGCCAGAAGGTGTTCAACACCTACGAGGAGACGCTGCGCGTCCCGATCGTCGTGAGCAATCCCGTCCTGTTCCCGACGCCGGTCCAGTCCGACGCGATGGCGTCCCTCATCGACGTGATGCCCACGCTGGCCACCCTCGCCGAGGTTCCCGATCGAGGGGCATGGGACTTCCGCGGCACCGACCTGACGCCGGTGATCGCCGACGCGGCCGCCAACCCCGGCAACCCCACCGCGACCGTGCAGGACGAGATCGTGTTCACCTACGACGACCAGAACTGCGCCGTGCCCGACGGGCAGTTCCTCGTCACCCAGCCCAACCACATCCGCTGCGTGCGCGACACCCGATGGAAGTACTCCGCATACTTCGATCCCGCGGGCGCGATCCCGCCGCAGTTCGAGCTCTATGACCTCGAGACGGACCCGCTCGAGATGCACAACTGCGCCAACCCCCTCAATCGGGCCTTCTACGACCCGCGCCAGTCCGCGCTCATGCACGAGCGGCTGGTGGCCGCGATGGCACGCACCGGGACCACGCCCGCCCGCGGCCTGTAGGCGGCTGCGCCGCCCGTGAGTCCTTCCGGCCCGCTACGGGACCAAAAGGACTCACGGGCGGCGTAGCCGCTGAGCGGGACGAGGGGGTTGTGGGCGTCCCCGGGCAGGCAGACGCTGGGTACATGTCTGAATCCACCAAGCCCTCCCTCACGACCGCCGTCGTCGTCACCGGCGGCGCGTCCGGCATCGGCCTCGCCTCCGCCCGCGCGCTCGCCGAGGCAGGCCGCCCCGTCGCGCTCTGGGACCTCAACGAGGCCAAGGCCAAGTCCGAGGCCGACGCCATCGCCGCCGAGTTCGGCGTCGCCGCGATCGGCGTCGGCGTCGACCTGAGCAACCCGGACCTGTACGCGGACGCGCTGGCCACCACCCGCGCCGCGCTGCCGAACATCGGCGGCCTCGTACACGCCGCCGGCGTCGTCGACCAGGGCTCGCTCGAGGGCGTCACCGTGGACGTGTGGGACCTGGGCATCAACACCCACCTGCGCCCGCTGGTGCTGCTGACCAAGGAACTGCTGCCGGACTTCCAGGCCAAGCCGGGCTCGGCGATCGTCGGCATCTCGTCGATCAACGCCCACCTCGGCAACGCGATCAACCCGGTCTACTCCGCGGCCAAGGGCGGCATGCTCGCGGTCGTGCGCTCGCTCGCCGACCGGCTCGGCCCCGAGGGCATCCGCATCAACTGCGTCTCCCCCGGCCAGATCCTCACCCCGATGCTGCAGCCGACCGTCGACCTGCTGCCCCCGGGCACCTTCGAGCGCCGCATCCTGCTCGAGCGCCTCGGCAAGCCGGAGGAGGTGGGCCGCGCCGTGCGGTTCATGCTCTCCGACGAGGCCAGCTACATCACGGCCAGCGAGCTGGTCGTCGACGGCGGCAACATCTCCTCGCAGCGCATGTAGCTGCCGGGCCTCAGTGCCCGCCCAGGATCCGGTAGGTGGCCGTCAGCTCGCGCAACGCGGCGGCCACCACCGGCTCCTCCACCCCGCCCGCCCGCAGTGCCCGGCGCAGCGGCTCCGGGGTGAGATCGTCCGGCGCGGGCCGGAACTCGACCCGCGGCAGCGGCGGCAGCTCGATCCGGTCACCGAAGTAGTCGTCGAGATCGGGGGCGGACTCCGCATCGTCCCCGTCCGAGTCGAACGAGCGGATCAGGGTGTCGAGGTCGAGCCCGCGGAGGGTGAGGATGACCAGCGGCTCGGTGTCCAGCCGCTGCGCGGTGAGGTAGACGACGGCCGCCGCGTGCTTGCACGGCCAGCCCTGGTCCGGGCAGGTGCACCCGAAATCCAGCTCGCCGGACTCGGTGGGCAACAACAGATCCCCCAGCTCGATCGGCACAGTGCCCGAGGCGAGGGTGGCGAGCATGCCGGGCGTCGAACGCACCCGGTCGATCAGCATGTCGACGGTGTCGGGGTCGAGCGGGCCGAGGGTGAACGTCGCGGTGAAGGGGTCGATCTGACTGCCCTGCACCTCGCCGACCACCGCGCCCGGCGCGATGCGGTAGCTGATCACCTGTCCCGCGCGGGCAGAGCCGCGCCCGCGGGCGATCCGGCCGGAGTCGGCGATCCGCTCCATCGAGGACACCAACGCGCGACCCCACCAGGACTGGGCAAAGGGGCCGCCGCGCGACGTGCCGAACTGGCTGAAATCGGTTCGACGCCGGTTCATTCCCCCACCGCCTCCTCGCCGAGCATCATCAGTTCGCGGAGCTCGTCGGTGGACATCTCGGTGATCCAGTTCTCACCGGTGCCGACGGCGAGGTCCGCCAGTTCCGACTTGCTCGCCAGCATCGCGTCGATCCGCTCCTCGAGGGTGCCGACGCACACCAGCTTCCTGACCTGCACGTCGCGGCGCTGACCGATCCGGAAGGCCCGGTCGGTGGCCTGGTTCTCGACCGCGGGGTTCCACCAGCGGTCCAGGTGCACAACGTGATTGGCCGCGGTGAGGTTGAGCCCGGTACCGCCTGCCTTGAGTGAGAGCAGCATGACGGGCGCGGCGTCCCCACCCTGGAATCCCTCCACCATCGCATCGCGCCTGGCCCGCGACACCCCACCGTGCAGGAACGGCACCTCGGCACCGAACCGCTCGGCCAGATACGGGGCCACGAGCGAGCCGAACTCGCGGAACTGGGTGAACAGCAGCGCACGCTCGCCGTCGGCGAGCACCGACTCCAGGATGTCCTCGACGAGGCCGAGCTTGCCGGACCGGTGGCTGCCGCGACGCAGCATCGGCGAGCCGTCGCCGAGGAAGTGGGCCGGGTGATTGCACACCTGCTTGAGCCGGGTCAGCGCCGCGAGCACCGCGCCCTTGCGGGCCGCGCCCTCGGTGTCCCTGATCCGCTCCATCATGTCGTCGAGCACGGCCCGGTAGAGGGAGGCCTGCTCGGCGGTGAGGTTCGCGCGCACGGTCATCTCGAACTTCTCCGGCAGGTCCGAGATCACCTCGGGATCGGTCTTGACCCGACGCAGCACGAACGGTGAGGTCACCGTCCGCAGCCGCGCCAACGCGCCCTCGTCGTGCTCGCGTTCGATGGGGACGGCGAACCGGGCCCGGAACTGCTGGGCACTGCCGAGCATTCTCGGGTTCACGAAGTCCAGGATCGAGCGCAGCTCGTCGAGCCGGTTCTCGACGGGTGTGCCGGTGAGCGCGAGCCGGTGCGCCGCCGGGATGGCCCGGGCCGCCCGCGCCTGCGCGGTGCCCGAGTTCTTGACATGTTGGGCCTCGTCGAGCACCACCCGGCGCCAGCTCTGCTCCCCGAGGACGGCCGTGTCCCTGGCCAACAGCGCGTAGGTGGTGATCACCAGGTCGTGTTCGGCCACCACCGCGGTCAGCTGCTCGCCGCGCAGCCGGTCGGTGCCGTGGTGGACGAGTACCCGCAGGTCAGGCGTGAACCGGGCGGCCTCGCGCTGCCAGTTCCCGACCACGGACATGGGACAGACGAGCAGGGTCGGCCCCTGGCGATGCGTCCCCGCGGCGCGTTCGTGGGCGAGCAGCGCGAGCAGCTGCACCGTCTTGCCGAGGCCCATGTCGTCCGCGAGCACCGCACCGAGCCCGAGGTCGCTCATGAACACGAGCCAGTCCAGCCCGCGCCGCTGATAGGGCCGTAGCCGTGCCTCGAGCCCGGGCGGCTGCGGCACGCTTGTCGGCCGAGCTCCCGAATCGAGCAGTCCCGCAACCCAACCGGTGGTGGTGATCTCCTCCACCGGCACCGGCGGCGGTTCCGGGGCGGTGAGCTCGCCAAGGAGGTCGGCGAGCGTGTTCCCACCGGCGCCGGCCTGCCGGACGACGTACTTGGCGGCCCGCGCGAGGACGGTCTTGTCGGCCTGCACCCACTGTCCACGCAGCCGGACCAGGTCGGTCTTGGCCCGGGTCAGCTGCGCCATCTCGGCGGGGGTGAGCACCATGTCCCCGAGCGCGAGCTCCCAGTTGTAGGCGACGAGCTGGTTCATCCCGACCGCGCGGTCCTCGGTGTCGGCCGCCACCGGCGGGCTGGTGACCCGCAGCCGCAGCGACGGGGCCACCACGCTCCATGCGCGCGGCAGCATCAAGGTGACGCCCGCGTCGGCCAGCACCTGGGCCCCGTGCGCGACCAGGTCGGTCACCACCTCCAACGGCAACAGCAGGTCCAGGCTGTCCGGGTCCGACGGCACCGCACGGAGCATCGGGTAGGCGGCCATCGCCTCGGCGAGCTTGCGCACGCCGACCGTGAGGGCCTTGGGATCGCCCAGGTGCACCGGCACCGGGCTGGGCGCCTCGCCCTCGGGCCGCAGGCAGACCTGCAGCCGCCAGAGCACGGGGGCGTCGTCCTCGACCGCGAGCTCGTCGTCGTCCTCCGGTTCGAGCAGCCGCAGGACCAGGTCCGGCTCGTCCACGGTGAGGCTCTGCCGCCACTGCTGCAGATCGGTGGCGATCCGTTGGGTGCCCTCCGCGAACGGGGTGCCCGCGGCGAGCGCCGCGAGCAGCGGGTGCTCGCCGCCGTCCCGCTCGCCGAGCAGGTCGCGCACGATCGGATCGGTGATCTCGAAGACGAAGTCCTCGAGGACCTTTCGCGCACCGGCCGATCCGCGGAGCACGGCGGGCGTCGCCGCCGCCAACTCCGAGATCCAGGCCCGCTGCCGATCGCCGCCCACGAGCCGCCACCGGGCCCACCACTGGCCGTCCGCGCGTTCGAGCTCGGGCACCACCCGGCCCGCCCGGACCCAGCTCCGCACTCCCCTTGCGACGTGCGCGAGGAACCGCAGGTCGCCGGGGAGACCGGGAACCGGGCCGGCGGGGAGGTCGAGCAGCAGCGCGGCCGCGGCGGGCGGCGCCAGCGCGAGGGCGGGCACCGTCACCTCGCCGAGGGTGCCGTCGCCGTTCGGCAGCGACACGGTGACCCGGTGCCGGAACCTGCGGCCAAGGGCCCGCCGCAGCGAGGCGGGCAGGTCCTCGATGTCGTCGTCCGCAGGCTCGGGTGCACCGCCGTCTCGCCACAGCATCAGCCCCGATCCGGGGGACCACACCGCGTGCACCATCCGCCCATCCAATCAGGCAGCCACGACAGGTTCCGATGGCGCTGGATTAATCCGTCTGACCAGCGGGATAATGGGCCATTGACGGATCGCGTCGGGAGCGAGAGATGACCATCTTGGTTCAGGTGCTCGAACAGGGCTACTCGCACAGCACGCCGTGGCAGCAGCGGAGATACCAGTTCGTCGACGCCGCGCACATCGTCGGCCTGCGGCTGGACGGGCAATCCGGCGTGTGGCTGGACATGACCAGGCCCGGCGAGTCGCACCAGTTGGCGCTCACGCCCTCGCCCGACCTCTCGATCTACTTCCTGATGCGGGTCTTCGACGACATCGCGAACTGTGAGCGCCAGGGCGGCTCCTGGTTGATCGGCCACGACGGCAGCAACCTCGAGTCGATCACCGCCACCCGGTTCCCGATGCCCTGACCGCGCCTGCCCGATTTCACCCCTATGCAACCAACCGAGCACTTGCTAGGTTGCTGTGATCCGCAATCACAGTGATCCATCCAACAATTGGGGGGTAAATGTTCCGGGCATCACGCACCGCGGCCCTGATCGCGACGCTGGCCGCACTGGTCCTGCCGTTCGCAGCGGGAACGGCCCAGGCCGAGCCGCTACCCGAGAACTACAACTTCTTCGCGGGGATCCCCGACGAGCTGGCCAACCCCGGCGGCTCGCTGCCCGGCTCGAACGACTTCGGGTGCAAGCCCACCGCCGAGCACCCGCGCCCGGTGGTGCTGGTGCACGGCACGGGCGGCGGGCAACAGACCAACTGGGGCGCCTACGTCCCGATGCTCAAGAACGCGGGCTTCTGCGTGTTCGCCCTGACCTACGGGGCGATCCCCGGCGCACCATGGCCGATCTCGGCGATCGGCGGGATGGGTCCGCTCGAGAACAGCGCCGGTGAGTTCAAGACCTTCGTCGAGCGGGTGCTGTCCGCCACCGGCGCCCAGACGGTGGACGTCGTCGGCCACTCGCAGGGCACGCTGATCCCGACGTACTACCTCAAGCACCTCGGCGGCCAGGGCAAGATCACCAACTACGTCTCCGTCGCGCCGCCGTGGCTGGGCCTGACCACCCTGGGCGTCGACGCGCTGCCCGCCTTCGCCGAGAAGTTGGGCATCCCCGAGACCTCGATCCCCGTATGCCAGGGCTGCGGGGAGATGACCGCCGATTCGGCACTGATCAAGAAGATCAACGCCGGTGGCACCCCCTACGTCAAGGGCGTGAACTACACCAACATCTCCACCCGGTACGACGAGGCGATCGCCCTGCCTCAGGGCCAGGTGCCCGGGCCTCCCGGCTACACGGTGAACAACATCGTCGTGCAGGACACCTGCGCACAGGACTACTCCGAGCACGCCGCCGTCGCCGGCTCCAAGCGCGCGGCGTACATGGTGTTCAACGCCCTCGATCCGGCGCACCGGCGCGAGGTGCCGTGCACGTTCGTCCCGCCGTTCACGGGCTGACCGTCCGGGTCGGTGACCGCGGACACGCTGTCCCGGTCACCGATCCGCACCGGCGTCGGCGCCGCGCCGCTGTACGGTCGGACCACTGTCCGACGGCGATCCGGAGCACTATGTCTCTCATCACGCTTGGCAGGTCGATCGCGATCAGCGCACTGGTGCTGGCTGGGTTGTTCAGTGCCGGCACCCCGGCGACGGCGAATCCGACGCTGGACAGGTGGGTGAACATCCCGGACACGGCGACCGTCGCTCACGGAGTCGCCTGCGGCGGCCGAATCGGAGGCGTCACCGTTGCCACGGACCAGCTCCCCGGGCTGGTCTACGTTCGACTGAACGCGACGTTCGTCGGCATCTCGACGACGCCCGGAGTGCTGTGCTCGGTGTTTGCAACGCTGCACTGGCGCAACCTGGGTACCGGCGCTGCCGGATCGTGGTCCACCGAGGTCAGTGGAGGGCTGATCGACTTCCCGGCTGAGCCGTGGACACACCTCGAGACAGGCTCCGGCCGCGTCGAGGTCACGCTGACCACCGATCGTCCGCACGTCCCCAGCGTCACCGAGATCAACGTGTATTGAGTCGTCCGGCCGACCAGGTGGACTACCGGCCGTCACCGGCGATAGCGTCGAGCAGGTGAGCCGATCCATCCGAGACGCCCTGACCAAGGACACCCGCCTCTGCATGTCCCTCGCGGCGCGGCCGTCGAACATCGGGACCCGGTTCCACAACTATCTCTATGAGGAACTCGGCCTGGACTTCGTCTACAAGGCGTTCACCACCACCGACCTGCCCGCCGCCATCGCGGGCATCCGGGCCCTCGGCATCCGCGGCTGCGGCGTCTCGATGCCGTACAAGGAGGCCTGCATCGAGCACGTCGATGTGATGCACGATTCGGCCGCCGCCATCGCCTCGGTGAACACCATCGTGAACTCCGGCGGTGTGTTGCACGCCTACAACACCGACTACGAGGCGGTCGCGACGCTGCTCGCCGAGCACCGGGTCCCCTCGACGCTGACCGCCGCCGTCGCGGGTAGCGGCGGGATGGCCAAGGCCGTGGTGGCGGCATTGCGCGACAACGGGTTCGGCGAGGTGACGGTCATCGCGCGCAATGAGGTCACCGGGCGGGCGCTCGCCGACCAGTACGGCTTCGACTGGCGCGCGGAACTGGGCGAGCTGCGGCCGGGGCTGCTGGTGAACGCCACCCCGATCGGGATGTCCGGCGGGCCAGGGGCCGAGCTCTCCCCCTTCCCCGACGAGGCCATCGGCGCGGCCGACGCGGTGTTCGACGTGGTCGCCGTGCCGCCGCAGACCCCGCTGATCCGCGCGGCGACCGAGCTGGGCAAGACCGTCATCACCGGCGCCGAGGTGATCGCGCTGCAGGCCGCCGCCCAGTTCGAGCTCTACACCGGGGTGCGCCCGACCCCCGAGCAAATCCGCAGGGCCTCCGAGTATTCGCGGTCCTGACCGGGCGGGCCGGGCCTACGGGGTGGGTCCGGTCGCCGCGGGACGTCCCTGGTCGCCGGACCACTGCGACCACGAGCCCGGGTACAGGGCCGCCTCGATCCCGGCGATGGCGAGCGCGGCGATCTGATGCGCGGCCGTCACCCCCGAACCGCAGTAGACCGCGACCGGCGCCGAACCGTCGGCGCCCAGCCCGGCGAACCGTCGGCGTAGCACCTCGGCGTCCGCGAATCGTCCGGCGCCGTCCAGGTTCTCGGTCGTCGGGGCGCTGCGCGCACCCGGGATGTGGCCCGCGCGCGGGTCCACCGGCTCCACCTCGCCGCGGTATCGCTCGGCGGCGCGGGCGTCGAGCAGCACCCCGTCCGCCGCGAGCTCGGCGGCCTCGCCCGCCGTGACCGTCGGCAGGTGTCCGGCGGTGAGCACCACGTTCCCGGTCCGCACCGGTTGGCCCGCACCGGATTCCAGTTCGAGCCCCGCCGAGGTCCAGGCGGACAGACCGCCGTCGAGCATCCGGACGTCGGACACCCCGGCCCAGCGCAACAACCACCATGCGCGCGCGGCTGCGGTGTTCCCGGTGGCGTCGTAGACGACGACGGCGGCGCCGGTGTCGATCCCCCACCGTCTTGCCGCGGACTGCAGGTCGGCGACCTCCGGGAGCGGGTGCCTGCCGAGTTCGGGCGCGGGCGGCGCGGCCAGCTCGGTTTCCAGGTCCACGAACGCGGCGCCGGGAATGTGGCCGTCGTGGAAGTGCCCCCGGCCGTTCGGGTCGCCGAGCGCCCAGCGGACGTCGAGCAGCACCGGCGGTCGGGGTCCGTCCAGCCGGGCCGCGAGTTCCTCGGCGGAGACGAGCACCCCGAGCTCGCGCCGCAGCAGCTCGGCCATCGGCTCGCCGAACGCGACGAAGGTGACCGTCCGCACCGAGGTGCCGGAGCGGCGCACCGCGGAGACCGCCTGACGCACGGCGTCGGCGTGCGGCCAGCCGTAGACACCAGCCGAGATCAGCGGAAAGGCCACCGTCCGCGCGCCCAGCTCGTCGGCGATCTCGAGGCTGCGGGTGTAGGCCGAGCGCAGCACGGCCGAACGGTCCTCGTCGGCCGAGTACACCGGGCCAACTGTGTGAATCACCCAGCGCGCGGGCAGATCTCCCGCGGTGGTCGCGACGGCGTCGCCCGCGGGCAGGCCGTCCGGCAGCGTGCTCGCGCGCAGCCGGCGACACTCCTCGAGGATGCTCGGCCCGCCCACCCGGTGGATGGCTCCGTCCACTCCGCCGCCGCCGAGCAGTCCGGAGTTCGCCGCGTTCACGATCGCGTCCGCCCGGGCGGTGGTGATGTCCCCGCGAATCACCTCGATAGCCACCATGGCCACACCGTACCTCCGCCGAGTGTGCAGTTGCCGTGGCAAACCCCCAGGAAGCGCGACAGCAGTTGCACACTCGGCGGGGTCAGCGCACGGTGATGGTGCGGCTGTGCCAGCCGGTGGCGCCGTCGGGGATCGGCGCGGTGCGCTCCTCCACCTGCACGTTGCCGTCGAGGTCCGTGGCGCGCGCCTGCACGTTGTGCACGCCCGCGGGTGCGTCCCATTGCCAGCTCCACTGGCGCCAGGTGTCGATGGAGTACTCCGGCGCGAGGGCCGCGGGCTGCCACGGGCCCTCGTCCACCCGCACCTCCACCCGCTCGATGCCGCGGTGCTGCGCCCAGGCGGTGCCCGCGACCGTCACCGGTCCCTCGGATACCGGGGCGAACGCCGCGGGCACGTCGATCCGGGAGGCAGTCTTGATCGGCGCCCGGTCTCCCCATCCGCGCTTGGTCCAATACGCCTGTGCCCGATCGAATCTGGTGAGCTCCCAGTCGACGACCCACTTGGTGGCCGAGACGAAGCCGTACAGTCCCGGCACCACCTGGCGGACCGGGAACCCGTGCTCGAGTGGCAGCGGCTCGCCGTTCATCGCGATGGCGAGCAACGCGTCGCGGCCGTCCCGCAGCACCTGGACTGGCGTGCCGACGGTGAAGCCGTCGACGCTCGTCGACAACAGCATGTCCGCGTCGGCCTGCACCCCGACCTCGTCGAGGAGATCGGGGATCGGGAAGCCGACCCAGGTGGCATTGCCCGCCAGTTCGCCGCCCACCTCGTTCGAGACGCAGGTCAACGTGATCCGACGCTCGATGGGTGTCCGCCGCAGCAACTGGTCCCAGCCCAGCGTGACCTCGCGATCGACCATGCCGTGGATGCGCAGGCGCCACTCCTCGGTCGTCAGGCGGGGCACCTGCAGCGCGGTGTCGATGCGGTAGAAGTCCGGGTTCGGGGTGATGAACGAGGTCGCGCCGGGGATCTCCAGGTCGGCCCCGGGCGGGATGGGTGCCGCCCGGTCCGCGACCACGGGGACCTTCACCCGGCGCCTGTTCTCGAGCACCCCGCTCAGCCGCTGGTTCATCTGCCGCCCTGCGACGCCCGCGGCGGCGGCCACCGCGACGGCGACCGACGCGAGCACCAGGAACCGACGCCGTCCCATCCCCCCGTCGCTGCCGCGCCAGGGTTGGTCGAGTTGGGCGGTGAGCAGCCTCAGCACCGCGATGCCCAGGATCACCCCGACCACCGTTGGCAGAACATCGGCCCCGCTCGCGCCCGGCCGGTTGTAGGCGGCGTACATCCCGACCAGTCCGAGCCCGGCGAGGATCGCGCTGCCGTACGGCCGCGACGGCCGTTCGACGATGCCCGCGACCGCGGCGATCACCGCGATGAGGACCGACATCCCGATGAAGAGCGCCGGCTTGTCGTTGGTGCCGAAGGTGGTGATGGCGAACTCCCTGGCCCAGGCCGGGCTGCGGTCGACGGTGGTCGATCCGACCGCGAAAAAGGGCGAGGACTCCGGCCCGGTCAGCGCCGACAACAGTTCGCCGACCCCGAGCACCACGCCTGCGGCGATCACCCCGGACACCGCCCGCGTGATCAGCCGCAACGTTCGGGCAGCGCGGCCCCCGTCCGTGGACGTCGAGCTCGTTGCCGGCATGCCCGCCTCCGTTCCCTTGCATGGTAGTTCGCAAGGTCTTCGGAGCCGATGGGTCGCGCGGATGGGCGCAGGCGGGCGCCCCTGGTCAGCGGGTGGGCTCGGTCGACTGGGTTGTCGCCTCCGGGGTCGTCGTCTCCGGGGTCGCCTCGGCCGCGCTCAGCCGGTAGACGTGTTCCGGGGAGATGATCTCGGTGATCGCCGCCGCCAGCTGGGTGCTCGGCTCGCTGCCCTCGTAGGCGATGTCGGTGTTGATCATGATGACGAGGGTCGTCTTCTGCTCCGGCAGGTAGACCGTCACGGTCTGATACCCGGGCAGGCTGCCGTTGTGCCCGATCCAGCCGGCGATGTCGAACACGCCGAGGCCGTAGCCGACGTCGGCTGGGTAGCCCGGCGCGTTCACCGTCTCGAGCCGTTGCGCCTGCGTCTCCGGCTTGAGCAGCGTGCCGGTCGCGAGCACCGGTCCCCAGATGTGCATGTCCTCGAGGGTCGAGATCATCGCGCCCGCGGCCCAGCCCCAGGACGGATCCCAGTCGGTGGCCGTGGATTCCTTGCCGTCGGCGGTCTGCACGGTGTACCCCTGCGCATGCGGCTCAGGGAACGCGTTTGTGGTGGGGAAGATCGTCTTCTCCATGTGCAGCGGTTGGAGGATCCGCTCGCTGATGTAGTCCGACAGCGACAGTCCGCTCTCCTTCTCCACCACGAGTCCCAGCAGCACATAGTTGGTGTTGCAGTACTGGAATCCCTGGCCGGGCGGGAAGGTCGCCGGTTGCGCGAACGCATAGCCCAGCAGTTGCTGCGGGGTGAAGGGCGCCTTGGGATCTGCGAAGAACGCCTGCTGGAACTCCGGGCTCTCCGAGTAGTTGGCCAACCCGCTCTGCATGCGGGCCAGGTCCCGGATGGTGATCTGATCGCCGGCGGGGACGCCGTCGATGTACTTCGAGATGGGGTCGTCGAGACCCACCTTGCCCTCGTCCACCAGCTGCAGGATGGCGGTGGCCGTGAAGGTCTTGGTCAGGCTGCCGATCCGGGTGTAGAAGTCGGTCTTCATCGGCACGTCGGTGGACTTGTCGGCGACGCCGAATGCCTTGACGTACTTGCCGTCCGGACCCCAGACACCGACTATCGCGCCGGGCACGGACGTCTTCTTCATCGTCGCGTCGATGGCGTCGTCCAGGCGTTGGGCCACGCCCGAATCCATCTCCGCGCTCGGTTCGGCGCCCGCAGGGGTGGTGGTGGCCGATTGGTCCGAGGTCGATTCGTCTGAGCATCCCGCTGCTATCAGCAGGGTGACGGCCGCCGCCGCCAACAATCCCCGCCGCCGGTGTGTCCTGGTCACGACCTGTGCTGTCATCGCCGGGTCCCGTCGTCAGACGTGCAGTTGCCTGCAGAACCTACTCCGCACCGACCGGTCCCGCCCCCGTTTGGCGCAAGGACCGTCGTCTCAGAACTGCTGCCAGGTCGGCTTGTGCCGCAGCGTGTACCGGTAGTAGTCGGCCAACGCGAGCCGGTTCGCCGCCGCCTCGTCGACGACCACGGTCGCGTGCCGGTGCAGTTGCAGCACCGACGCTGGGCAGAACGCGGTCAGCGGGCCCTCCACCGCCGCGGCGATGGCGTCCGCCTTGCCCGCCCCCACCGCGATCAGCACCAGGTGCCGGGCCTCGCCGATGGTGCCGAGGCCCTGGGTCAGCACGTGGTGGGGGACGTCGTCGACGCTGCCGAAGAAGCCGGCGTTGTCGAGGCGGGTCTGCTCGGTGAGCGTCTTGATGCGCGTCCGTGAGGTCAACGACGACCCCGGCTCGTTGAAGCCGATGTGCCCGTCGCTGCCGATCCCGAGCAGCTGCAGGTCGATGCCGCCTGCCGCGGCGATCGCGGCGTCGTAGCGGGCGGCCTCCGCGGCCAGGTCGGGCGCCCGTCCGTCGAGGCCGTGCAGCCGGTCGGGGTCGAGGCCCACCCGATCGACGAATTCGGACCTGATCACGGAGAAGTAGGACTGTTCATGGCTCTTCGGGAGCCCGACGTACTCGTCGAGCAGGAACACCCGGGTGGACGAGAAGTCCAACCCGTCGTCGTGATGCCGCCGGATCAGCTCGCGGTAGCTGCCGAGCGGCGACGATCCGGTCGCGAGACCCAGCGTCGTCGGGCCGGCGCGCACGGAGCGCTCGACGATGTCGGCGACGGTCGAGGCGACTTCGTCTGGCGTGGACCGGATCACGATCTCCATGTCGTTTCCACCCTACCGACGCCAGCCGTGGGGCGGCCGAGTGTGCAGTTTCCGGGGCAAACGCCCAGGTAGCGCGGCGGCAGGTGCACACTCGACGGGGGCCGCGCACACGACTGCGGCAAGATGGCGGTCGTGTCACGAACCCTCGAGCCCGAACCGACGGGAGCCGAACAGACGGATCCCGCGGTCGCGCGCGATCCGGGACTCTCGCACCCGATCAGCGCGGGCGTGGTCACCGCGCTCGTCGGCTTCACCAGCTCCTTCGCCGTGGTGCTCACCGGCCTGCGCGCGGTCGGGGCGAGCCCAACCGAGGCCGCGTCCGGCCTGATGGCGTTGTGCATCACCCAGGCGATCGGCATGCTCTGGCTCTCCCGCCGCTACCGGATGCCGATCACCCTCGCGTGGTCCACCCCCGGTGCCGCGCTGCTGGCAGGAACCGGTCTGGTGGTCGGCGGATGGCCCGCGGCGGTGGGTGCCTTCATCGTCGTCGGCCTCGCGGTCACCCTCACCGGACTCTGGCCCCGGCTCGGCCGGCTGATCGCCGCGATTCCGACCCCGCTCGCCCAGGCGATGCTCGCGGGGGTGCTGCTCCCGCTCTGCCTCGCCCCGGTCACCGCCTTCCGCGACTCCCCCGCCGCCGTCGCCCCTGTCGTCCTCGTCTGGCTGGTCCTGCTGCGGTTCTCCCGCCGCTGGGCCGTGCCCGGGGCCTTCGCCGCGGCCGCGGTGGTGATCGCCATCAGCATCGCCGTCGGCGACGGCTCCCTTGACACGTCCGCCATGGCGCCGACGCTCGACCTCACGGCCCCGCACTGGACGTGGCAGGCGCTGGTCGGCATCGCGATACCGCTGTACATCGTGACGATGGCCTCGCAGAACATCCCGGGCACCGCGGTGATGTCGTCCTTCGGGTACCGGGTGCCGTGGAAGTCGGCGATGACCGTCACCGGCATCGGCACCGTGATCGGCGCACCCGCGGGCGGCCACGCGATCAACCTCGCCGCCATCAGTGCCGCCCTGGCCGCCGGGCCCTCCGCGCACCCGGACCCGAAACGGCGCTGGGTGGCCGCCTTCACCGCGGGCTGCTCCTATCTGGTGCTCGCGCTGTGCTCGGCTGCGCTGGCGGCGCTGGTCGTCGCCGCGCCGCACGGCGTGGTCGAGGCCGTCGCGGGTCTGGCGCTGCTGGCGACGCTCGGCGGCTCGCTGGCGGCGGCGGTGGCCGACGAAGCCGACCGCGAGGCGGCCGTGCTCACCTTCCTGATCGCCGCGTCGGGGGTCGCCATCCTCGGCATCGGGTCGGCCTTCTGGGCCCTGGTGGCCGGGCTGCTCTTCCGGCTGGTGGTGCGCGGCGTCAGGCCCCGGCCGCGAACTCCTTGAGGATCTGACCCATCGTCGCCGGATCCTGCAGCATCGGCAGGTGGCCCGTCGCCATCTCGCGCCGCCACGGTGTTCCGAGCTCGTCTGCGTACCGGCCCTGCAGGGCCGCGGGGAACTCCTTGTCCGCCGTCGTCACGACGTAGCCGATGCGCGTGGGCAGGGTCCGAGCCGAGACGCGATCCCGGTAGAGGCGCTGCGATTCCGGCGCGAAGTCCGCGACGATGCGCGCGACGTCGTCCTCGCCGAGACCGGCGCACAGGCCCGAGCGGATCGCCTTCTCGGGCGGCCGGGTACCCGCAACGCGCATGATCAGCCCGACGATGTGCCGCTGCGGCGCCGGCAGCGCACCGAGGAACGAGCGGCCCGCCGCCGGGACCGAGGCCGCGACACCGAGCAGCCCGGCGACCCGCTCGGGCGCGACGGCCGCGATCTCGCTCGCCACGACGCCACCGATCGAATGTGCCACCACGGTGAACTCACCGTCGGGCGCCTGCGCCAGCGCCGCCTCCGCGTAGTCCCTCAGCGTCGCATCCGGGTGCTTCGGGTACGACGCGACGACCGAGTCGACGGGCAGCGAGGCTCGCACCTCGTCCCAGATCCAGGCCGGAAGTCCTGCGCCGCTGAGGAAAACGATCGGTGTCGACGTCGGTTCGGTGTTCATGCGCGCTCCTTGGATGTGAGGGTGAACGCAACACTAGACAGAGAGCCCGACAAGCATGTGTCGGCTTCTATAACCTTCTCGCCATGGCCTTCTCGAAGTCCACCGACCCCCACCTGACGCTGCGGCGCATCGAACGCCAGCACGCGGTGATCGAGTGCCTGCGCGCCAGGTCGCCGGAGTTCACGACGGCGCGCGCACTGGCCGACACGGTCCGCGTCACCCCGCGAACCGTCGAGCGCGACATCGCCCGCATGCGCGAGGCAGGCATCCCGGTCGAGGTCCGCAACGGGCCCGGCGGCGGGTACGCCATCGACGCCAGGCGCCACGTCGACCCGATCACGCTCACGCCCGGCGAGGCCGCGGCCCTCATCGTCTCGCTCGTCGCGCTCGGGCCCACCGCCACCGACGCCGCCGGTTCCGCGATGGCCAAGCTGGTCGATTCGCTGATCCACACGGCGCCGCCGCCGAGGCACCTGTCCCGGCACGCCTGATCTAAGGTCGCCACCATGACCTCCGCCCAGACCGAACCCACCGCCGCCGACTACCCCGTGCTGTGGCCGGTGCCGACCCGCTGGGCGGACAACGACCACTACGGCCATGTCAACAACGTCACGTACTACTCGTACTTCGACACCGCGGTCAACGGCTGGCTGATGTCGACCGTCGGGGTCGACATCCGCGACCTGCCCGCGATCGGCGTGGTCGCCGAGACCTCGTGCAGGTACCACAGCGAACTGAGCTTCCCCGACCAGCTGCAGGTCGGCCTGTCGGTGGCCCGGCTCGGCACCCGCAGCATCGTCTACGCGCTGGCGATCTTCCGGGTCGGCGAGCGGGGCGCGCTCGACCTCGCCGCCACGGGACGCTTCGTGCACGTCTACGTCGACGCCGAGACCCGGCGTCCGGTTGCGATACCCGAGGAGATCCGCAGCGCGGTGAGCCAGTTGACCAGCCCCTCCTGAGCTGGGAGGACCCGGCGTGGGCCGGTGATCAGGCGGTCGGCGCCACCGCTCGTTGCAGCTGTTCGGCGAACCGGACGAAGGAACCGACCATGTCCACCTCGTCGTCGACCAGCCATTGGTTTTCCAACCCCTCCATCGCGGCGACCAGAACCAGAGTGGTCAGCCGCGGATCGACGTCGCTGCGCACCGAACCGTCCTCGACACCGCGGCGGAGCGACGATTCGATCATCGATTGGAGGAATTTCTGTCGACCGACCACCCACTCGCGGGCGGGGTGCTCCGTTCCCGTCGCCTCGGCGGCCGTCAGGTGCGCGAGCTGAACGAGGTCGCGATTCTGGACGTTGTGGCGAGCGATCCGGACGAGGAAGTCGATCAGCGCCGCGAAGTCCATCTCGGACAGGGCCTCGGGATCCGTGCCCGTCGCGTGCAGGTCCTGCACATCCCGCTCGGCGAGCACCGCCATCAGCAGCGCCGCCTTGTTGGGGAAATGGTGCAACAGTCCGGGCTGGGAGATCCCGGCCTCGGCCGCGATCCGCGCAAGGGAACTGCCCCGATAGCCATGAATCGCGAAGTGCTCCAAGGCGATCTCGAGGATCCGCGCACGCGACAACCTGCCCGAGCGTTCCGCGGAGTCAGTGGTGGCCATGGCCGTGAAGCGTAGTCGGCCCGACCTCCCCGACCGATGCCGGCAACGCCGAACGCCCCGCTCTCGGGAAGCGGGGCATTCGATCAGGTCCGAGTATTCACGTGGTGGTCTTGGGCTTCGTCGAGCCCGACGTCAGTCCGCCCGCGAGGCCGCCGAGGATCGAGATCAGCTGGCCGAGGATGTTGTCCATGTTGTTCTCCTTCTGTGTGATTCTTGCCACCGTGATCCGGCTCACAGAGAAGTCTGCACACTCATCCGGGATTCGTCTAGCAGATTCGCGATTTCTTTTACAAGATTCTTTTGGTCACGATTCGAACACGATCGGCTACCGAAGGCCGGCTCTGCGCGCGATATCCATCGCCTGGGCCACGATGTCGTCGATCAATTTCGTCGACGGCGCCCCGACGGCGGCCGTGTTCCGCGGATCCTCCATCGTCCGCCGCAGCACCCCCTCGGCGATGATCGAGATCTTCCACAGGGCGAGCGCGTGCCAGAACCCGAGCGCAGCCGGATCCCTGCCGGTCTCGTGCATGTAGGCCTTCGTCAGCTCCTCCCTGGTCGGAAAACCCTCCAGGGTCGACGCCGCGAAGGGACCCGGCACCTCGTCCTCCGCCTGCGCCCAATACGCCAGCAACGCACCGACATCCGCGAGCGGATCACCGAGCGTGCACAGTTCCCAGTCCACGACGGCCACCACCCGCCCGTCATCACGCGCGGTGATCACATTGCTCAGGTGGAAGTCGCCGTGCACCAGGGTCAGCTCGGTCTGCGCGGGAATGGACCTGGTGAGCAGCGCCGCCAACTCGTCGACCGCCGGGATGTCGCGGGTCTTCGACTTTTCCCACTGTCCCGACCAGCGCCTGAGCTGACGCTCCGCATACGGCGAGTGACTCGCGAGGTCGTCGAGGCCGGCCAGCTCGAGGTCGACCGCGTGGATGCTGGCCAACGCCTTCGGCATCGACAGCCCGGTGGCCCGCCGACGTTCCGGCGTCAGGTTTTTCGCCACCCCGATGCTGTCGATCACCACCCCGTCGACGAAGCTCATCAGCATCAGCGGTGCGTCGGTGATCGCCGGATCCTCGGTCAGGCCCAGCACCTTCGGGACCGGCACCCCCGTCCCCTGCAGCGCGGACAGGATCCGGTACTCCCGGGCGATGTCGTGCGCGGACGCCAGCAGGTGCCCGAGCGGCGGCCTGCGCAGGACCCACTGGCCTCCGCCCGCGTCGGACACCAGGTAGGTCAGATTCGACTGTCCGTTGCCGATCCTGGTGAACTCGAGCGGCGCAACGGCACCGACCCCCATGTCGGCGATCCAGTTCGACACCGCCTCTTCGTCGAGTCCTACGGCGTTGCTCATCGGGTTCCCTTTCCTGTCACGGACTGCGTTGCGGTGTATGTCATTTCGCGGCGGCGACGGCCTCTTCCGCGGCGAGCCGGTACGGCCGCAGCTCCTGGCGTGCGATGGTCCGCTTGTGCACCTCGTCGGGGCCGTCGGCGAGCCGCAGGGCGCGCAGGTGCGCGTACATCATCGCCAGCGGGAAGTCGTCGGACACCCCGCCGCCGCCGTGCACCTGGATCGCGCGGTCGACGATCTTGAGCGCCATCTGTGGGGCGGCCACCTTGATGGCGGCGATCTCGGTGCGCGCCTCCTGGTTGCCGACAGTGTCCATCAGCCAGGCGGTCTTGAGGGTCAGCAGCCGTGCCATCTCGATCTCGATCCGCGCCTCGGCGATCCAGTCCTGGATGTTGGCACGCGCGCTCAGCGGACGACCGAAGGTGACGCGGGTCGACGCCCGCCGACACATCAGCTCCAGCGCCCGCTCCGCCATCCCGATCGCACGCATGCAGTGGTGGATCCGCCCCGGCCCCAGCCGCGCCTGGCTGATCATGAAACCCGCACCGGGGCCGGCCAACACATCGGCATCGGGAACCCGGACGTTCTCGAACAGCACCTCGGCGTGACCCTCGCGGTCCTGGTAGCCGAACACCGGCAGCCCGCGCACCACCGTGATCCCGGGGGAGTCGATAGGTACCACCATCATCGACTGCTGGCTGTAGACCGGCCCGGTTGGATCGGTCTTGCCCATCACGATCAGCACCCGGCAATTGGCGTGCAACGCATTCGAGGTCCACCATTTGCGCCCGTTGAGCACCCAGTCGTCGCCGTCGCGGACCATGGTCATCTGGATGTTGGTCGCGTCCGAACTGGCGACATCGGGCTCGGTCATCGCGAATGCGGAGCGGATGGTGCCGTCCAGCAGCGGCCGCAGCCAGCGTTGCTTGTGCTCGTCGGTGCCGAAGAGCGTGAGCACCTCCATATTCCCGGTGTCCGGGGCGGAGCAGTTGCACGCCTCGGACGCCAGGTGGCTCCGTCCCATGATCTCGGCCAGCGGCGCGTACTCCGAATTGGTCAGCCCCGGTCCGAATTCGGGATGCGGGTGAAAGAGGTTCCACAGCCCCCGCGACCGCGCCTCGACCTTGAGCTCCTCGATGATCGGTGGCTGGAAGTGCGGGTCCGCCGACTCGCGCATCTGCTGCTCGTACACCGCCTCGGCCGGGTAGACCCGCTCATCCATGAAGGCCAGCAGCGAGTCGCGGTACTCCTGGCAGCGTTCGGTGGGTGCGAAATCCATCTGCTTTCCTCTCCCTGGACCAGCGAGCCCGTGACGGCCGCGTCCGCGGCGGAATTACCCAGCAGCGATGCTAGTTCGCGGATGCCGATACCACCTGCGGACGCGAATATCGCTGCCGAGCCGCAACAAATCGGGGTCGAATCGATCTCGGTGGGCCACGAGGGACGACCGGGGCGACAAACTCCCCCGAAGTGCGCGAGAATCAGTCATGGCTCGTCCGCTTCCCGCGATGGCCACCGAGGCGCTGCCGCACCCACCGCACCGGCTCCCGGTGCTCGGCGACGTGCTCTCCGCCGACGCCGCCCGCCCCGCTCAGCGGCTGGCCGAACTCGCCGGATTCCTCGGCCCGATCTACGAAACCAAGATCTGGGGCCGGCACCTCACCGTCGTCTCGGGTCCCGCGGCATACGCGGAGCTCGGTGACGAGAAGCGGTTCGGCAAGCACGTCGGCTTCGCCTTCGCCGCCTCCCGCGAGTTCCTCGGCGACGCGCTGCCCACCGCGTACAGCGACGAACCCAACTGGGCGCGGGCGCACAACATCCTGATGCCCGCCTTCACGCTTTCCGCGATGCGCAGCTACCACGACATCATGCTCGAGACGGTCGGCGAGCTCATCACGCATTGGGACGCGCTGGCCGACGAGGACACCACCGTCGACGTGCACACCGACACGAGCAAGCTGACGCTGGAGACGATCGGCCGCATCGGATTCGGCTATCACTTCGATTCGTTCACGCGCAGCGAGCCCGACCCCTTCGCCACCACGGTGGCGCGCATGTTCGCCTACATCGGGCGCGCCGGGTTCCGCATCCCGGTGCACTGGTTGGAGAACGCGGTCCACGGCAAGGACATCAGGCAGAACGCCCGCGACGTCGAGTACGTCCGGCGGGTCGTCGACGATGTCATCCGCGAGCGTCGCAACCACCCGCAGGGCCAGCCCGACGACCTGCTGGCGCTGATGCTCACCACGGCCGATCCTGAGTCCGGCGAGCGCCTCGACGACGAGAACGTGCGCAACCAGGTGATCAGCTTTCTCAGTGCGGGTCACGAGACCACGTCGGGCACATTGTCGTTCGCGCTGCACCTGCTCGCGACCCACCCCGAGATCGCGGACCGTGCCCGGGCCGAGATCTCCTCGCTGTGGCAGGCCGAAGCGGAACCCGAGCCGGTGTTCGGCGACGTGCACAAGCTCAAGTACGTGCGCCGGATCGTCGACGAGACGCTGCGCCTGTGGCCGATCGCCCCGGGCTACTTCCGCGAACCGAAGCAGGACACCACCCTCGGCGGTCACGTCGTCCGGAAGGGCCAGGCCCTGCTGGCGCTCACCCTGCGCGTGCAGCGGGACCCGGTGTGGGGCCCGAACCCGCTGGCCTTCGATCCGGACCGGTTCCTCCCGGACCGCGCCCGCACCCGCCCGGTCGGCATCTACAAGCCCTTCGGCACCGGCATGCGCTCGTGCATCGGGCGGCAGCTGGCCCTCCACGAATCCACGCTGGCGCTGGCGCTGATCCTGCATCGCTACGAGCTCGATCCCGTGCCGGGTTATCAGCTGGAGGTGGCGGAGGAGTTCACGCTCAAGCCCGTCGGCCTGCGGCTCGGGCTGCGACGACGCTGACGAACCGCGCCGATGGGCGCGTTCCGCCGCCCCTCGACGCGCAGGCACGCCAAGATGGAGCAATGGCAGTCCTCACGGTCGATCGTCCGTCGTTGCCCCATCCGCCGCACCGGATCCCCCTGCTCGGGGACGTGCTCGACGTCGATGTCACCAAGCCGACCCAGAACGCGATGGCCTGCGCGCAGCGCCTCGGCCCGGTCTACGAGCGCAAGATCTTCAACTACGTGTTCACCTTCGTCTCCGGCGCGGACCTGGCCACCGAACTCAACGACGAGAGCCGGTTCCAGAAGCACGTCGGCATCGCCCTGCGGAACCTGCGGCCGATCGGCAGCGACGGGTTGTTCACCGCCTACAACTCCGAACCGAACTGGTCGAAGGCCCACAACATCCTGATGCCCGCCTTCACCCAGTCCGCAATGCGCAGCTACCACCAGACCATGCTCGACACCGTGCGCGAACTGATCGGGCACTGGGACGAGCGCTGCGACGCCACGCCGGTCGAGGTAACCCCTGACATGACCAAGGTGACCCTCGAGACGATCGGCCGGACCGGCTTCGGATACGAGTTCGGCTCCTTTGACCGCGCGGAGCAGGACCCGTTCGTCGGTGCGATGATCCGCTCGCTCACGTTCGCGCAGAAGGCCTCGTTCACCCTCCCGATCCCGCTCCTTGACCGGGCGATCAAGCGCAAGGCGATCCGCAGGAACAAGACCGACCTGGCCTACATGGCCCACGTGGTCGACGAGGTGATCCGCTCGCGCCGCGCCAACCCCGAGGAGCACCGCGACGACCTGCTCGGTCTGATGCTCTCCGCCGAGGATCCCGAGTCCGGCGAGCGCCTCGACGACGAGAACGTCCGCAACCAGGTGATCACCTTCCTCATCGCCGGCCACGAGACCTCCTCGGGTGCCCTGTCGTTCGCGCTGTACTACCTGGCCAACAACCCCGAGGTCGCCGAGCGCGCCCGCGCCGAGATCTACGCGATGTGGCCGCAGGGCACCGACCCCGATCCGGTGTTCGAGCAGATCCCCAAGCTGCGGTACGTGCGGCGCGTCCTCGACGAGACGCTGCGCCTGTGGCCGACCGCGCCCGGCTACATGCGTGAGGCCCGCGAGGACACCGTGCTCGGCGGCCGCTACCCGATGAAGGCGGGAGAGGCCGCGTTCGTGCTGTTGCCGCAGCTGCACCGCGACCCCGTCTGGGGCGATGACCCGGACGCCTTCGACCCGGACCGGTTCCTGCCCGCGAACGTCCGCAAGCGCCCCGGCCACGTCTACAAGCCGTTCGGCACCGGGATCCGTTCCTGCATCGGCAGGCAGTTCGCGATCCACGAGATCGTGATGGCCCTTGCCCTGCTGCTGCACCGCTACGACCTCGAGCCCGAACCCGACTACGAGCTGGACGTCACCGAGCTGCTCACCCTCAAGCCAGAGGGGTTCCGGCTGCGCCTGCACCGCCGCTGACCGCTGGTCACTGCAGGTCAGAGCATTGATTCACCGCTCGACGACCCGCTCACTTGCGCCTCGCCGGCAAAGGTGGATGCTGTGAGGTAAGGACACATCGAGCGCCGCCGAGGTCTCACGAGGACCGCCCGGCACATGCAGCGAGGAGGGTCCGGTGTCCGAGAAAATCGACTATCCGGTCCAACTCATCCAACCCGACGGGGCCCGGGTACACGGGGCCGGCTACGCGGGCGAGGTCGCCGATATCGGCCCGGCTGAGCTGCGCGCCCTGTACGAGGACATGGTGGTGCTGCGCCGCATCGACGCGGAGGCCACCGCCCTGCAACGTCAGGGACAGCTGGGGATCTGGGCGCCGAGCCTGGGCCAGGAGGCGTCCCAGATCGGCTCCGCGCGGGCACTCGAACCCGACGACTACGTCTTCACCAGCTACCGCGAGCACGGGCTCGCGTACTGCCGCGGCGTGCCGCCGGAGCAATGGCCGCCGCTGTGGCGGGGTGTGGCGCTGTCGAACTGGGATCCCGCCGAGTACAACCTGACCAACCCCGCCATCGTCGTCGGCTCGCAGGGTCTGCACGCCACCGGCTATGCGATCGCCGCCCACATGGACGGCGCCGAGATCGCGGTCATGGCGTACTTCGGCGACGGCGCCACCAGCCAGGGCGACCTGTCCGAGGCGCTCGGGTTCGCCGCGAGCGCGGGCGCAGGCGTGGTCTTCTTCTGCCAGAACAATCACTGGGCGATCAGCGAGCCGGTGCAACTGCAGAGCCCGGTCCCCCTCGTGGCCCGGCCCCGCGGGTTCGGGATCCCGGGGATCGCGGTCGACGGCAACGACGTCCTCGCCGTGCTCGCGGTGACCCGAACGGCCGTCCGGCGCGCGCGTGAGGGCGGCGGGCCGACCTTCATCGAGGCCATCACCTACCGGATGGGCCCGCACACCACCTCCGACGACCCGACCCGCTACCGGACCGGCGCGGAGGTCGAGCACTGGCGCGCCCGCGATCCCATCGACCGGCTCCGCCGATTGCTCCTGCGCGAGGGCGCGATCGACGAGGAGTTCACCCACGGGGTCGACGCCAAGGCCCTCGCGGCGGCAGAGGCGTTGCGGGATGGCGCCCTCGCCCTCCCCGATCCGGACCCGCTGACGGTGTTCGATCACGTGTATTCCGGCCCGCATCCGCTGATCGACGAGGAACGCAACCGTTTCTCGGCGTACCTGAGCACTCTCGAGGAGGCGCAGTCATGACCACGATGGCGCTGGGCGCCGCGCTGAACGCCGGGCTGCGCAAGGCCCTCGAGCGCGACCCGAAGGTGCTGCTGATGGGCGAGGACATCGGCAAGCTCGGCGGCGTCTTCCGGGTCACCGACACGCTGCAGAAGGACTTCGGCACCGCCCGCGTGATCGACACCCCGCTCGCCGAATCCGGCATCATCGGGACCGCGTTCGGGATGGCGCTGCGCGGCTACCGGCCGGTGTGCGAGATCCAGTTCGACGGGTTCGTCTACCCGGCCTTCGACCAGATCGTGTCCCAGGTCGCCAGGATCCACTTCCGTACCAGGGGTCGGGTGCGGGCACCACTGACGATCCGGGTGCCATTCGGCGGCGGAATCGGTGCGGTGGAGCATCATTCGGAGTCCCCGGAGGCGTATTTCGCCCACACCCCCGGCCTCCGCGTGGTCACCCCGTCCACCCCTGACGACGCCTTCCACATGATCATGCAGGCCATCGCCGCGGACGATCCGGTGGTGTTCTTCGAGCCCAAGCGCCGGTACTGGGACAAGGGCGAGGTGGACCTCGACGCCCCCGCCACCCTCGACCTGCACCGGGCCCGGGTCGCGGCGCCAGGCACGGACGTCACCCTCGTCGCGTACGGGGCGATGGTGGCCACCGCGCTGTCGGCGGCCGAAATCGCCCGGCAGGAGGGACATTCGATCGAGGTGATCGATCTGCGCTCGCTCTCCCCGATCGACTTCGACACCGTCGAGGCCTCCGTCCGCAAGACCGGGCGACTGGTCGTCGCGCACGAGGCACCGGTGTTCCTCGGGCTGGGGTCGGAGATCGCCGCCCGGATCACCGAGCGGTGCTTCTACCAACTCGAGGCGCCGGTCATCCGGGTCGGCGGGTTCGCTACTCCTTACCCACCCGCCAGATTGGAGCGGTACTACCTACCCGACCCGGACCGCATCCTCGACGCGGTCGACCAGACGCTCGCCGCCTGAAGGGACATCCCCGTGCACCCAGCGAACGAGTTCCGGCTGCCCGACCTCGGCGAGGGCCTGACGGACGCGGAACTGGTCCGCTGGTCGGTCGCGGTGGGCGACACCGTCGCACTCGACCAGGTGATCGCGGAGGTGGAGACCGCAAAGGCGTTGGTGGAGTTGCCCTCCCCCTTCGCCGGGACGGTGCTGGCCCTGCTCGCCGAACCCGGCACCATCGTCGAGGTCGGGGCACCGCTGATCCGGATCGGCGAGCCCGGCGCGGCGATGACGCCCGCCGCCGAACCGCCGGATCATCCGGCCACGCTGGTGGGGTACGGACCGACCGCCGCACCCCCGAGCAGGCGACGAAAGGCCGCCGCCACCGCCACGACCCCGGACCTCGAGCCCGCTCGGCCCGACGCGAAGCCCTCCGCACGCAGGCTGGCCCACGAGCTCGGCGTCGACCTGAACTCCGTGCAGGGCACCGGGTCCGGTGGGGCGATCACCCCCGAGGACGTACGCGCGCAAGATGTTTCACGAGAAGCGCCTCTGCCCGATGACGCGACGCCGCCCCGCGAGACCCGCACCCCGATCCGGGGCGTGCGGCGGCAGACCGCGGACGCGGTGACGCGCAGCGCCTTCACCGCCCCACACGTCACCGAGTTCGTCACGGTCGACGTGAGCGCGTCGACGGACCTGATCGCTCGCCTGCGCGCGAGCCCCGCCTTCGCCGGCCTCGAACCGACCCCGCTCGCCCTGGTGGCCAAGGTCCTGCTGGTGGCGCTGCGCGATCACCCCTCCCTCAACTCGAGCTGGGACGAGGCGCACCAGGAGATCGTCACCAGGCACTACGTCAATCTCGGGATCGCGACCGCCACCTCGCGCGGACTCCTGGTGCCGTCGGTCAAGGACGCGCACCTGATGAGCCTGCTCGAGCTCACCCGGGCGATCCACGAGCTCACCGAGGCCGCTCGGGCGGGCCGGTGTACCCCCGCCGACCTGTCCGGCGGCACCATCACCATCACCAACGTCGGGGTGTTCGGCGTGGACACCGGAACGCCGATCCTGAGCCCGGGCGAGTCGGCGATCCTGTGTCTCGGCGCGATCGCGCCACGGCCGTGGGTGGTCGACGGCGAGCTCGCCGTCCGCTCGGTCACCACCCTGGGGCTGTCATTCGATCACCGCCTGGTCGACGGCGAACAGGGCTCGCGATTCCTCGTCGACATCGCCGCGAGACTGACCGATCCCCTCACGCTGCTGTGATGCGGCCGGAGTAGAAAGAGTGGGTGCGCCCGAACAGCCCGACCGTCGCGGATCCTGTCCGGCTCCGCCGGGCCCGTGCCGCGATCTTCGGGATCTTCGCCGTCAACGGGTTCCTGCTGGCCGCCTGGGTGGTGCACATCCCGGCCATCTCGGAGCGCACCGGCATCAGCCACGCCACGCTCGGCTGGCTGCTCCTGCTGCTGGCAGGCGGCGCCCTGGTCGGCATGCAGGTGGCGGGCCCGCTCGCGGACCGCTACGGCAGCCGCCTGATGGTGATCCTCGCCGGGGTGTTCATCTCGTTCGGGGTGATCGGGCCCGGGCTGGCGACCGACGCGGTCTGGCTCGGCGTCGCACTGACGGTGTTCGGGTTCGGCAACGGCGCACTGGACGTGTCGATGAACTCGCAGGCCGTGCACGCCGAGCGGCTGTACCGGCGGCCGATCATGTCGGCCTTCCACGCGTTCTTCTCCGTCGGCGGCGTCGTCGGGTCGCTGCTCGGCGCCGCGGCCCTCGCCGCGGGCTGGCCGCCGCTGACCTCGCTGACCGTCGCCGCCGCGATCGGGTTCGTGACGGTCGCCGGGTGCGCTCCGTTCCTGCTGCCGCACGTCGCCCCCGACCACGCCGGCCCGGACCGCGTCACCCGCCTGCGCCCCGCCGCGGGGACCTCACGCAAGGTGCTGGCCCTCGGCGCGCTCGCGTTCGCACTGTTCCTGTCCGAGGGTGCCGCGAACGACTGGAGCACGCTGCAGGTCAAGGAGCACCTCGGCACCTCCGACGCCACGGCCGCGCTGGCCTTCGGCGCGTTCGCGCTGATGATGACGGTCGGCCGGTTCGGCGCCGACCGGGTCAGCGCCGCGCTCGGACCGGTCGCGGTGGTGCGCTACGGCACGCTGATCGCGGCCGCAGGCATCGGGATGGTGGTCGTGTCCGGCTGGGTGTGGCTGACGCTGGCCGGGTGGGCGCTGTTCGGGCTCGGGCTGTCCGGCTGCATCCCGCAGATCTTCACCGCGGCGGGCAACCTGAGCGTCGGATCGGCCGGGGTGAACATGTCGCGCGTGGTGGGTATGGGCTACGTCGGGCTGCTCGCGGGTCCCGCGCTGCTCGGCTGGCTGACCAAGCTGATGCCGCTGACCGCGACGATGCTGGTGCCACTGGCGTTCGTGCTGCTGGCGTCGCGGTACGCGGGACTGGTCGGGCGTCCCCGGGTACCGAGCGAGCTCAACCAGTCCGTCTGAGCACCCGGCGGCTTCGGTCGATTCGTCCTCCCCGCCGCCGGGCACCTTGTAGGTTCGGGCCGCGCACCGCTGATCCACCGAGCCAAGGAGCAACCGCATGGGCAGTAACGACGACGTCAATCCCCTCGCCGGCGTGATCGCGATGATCACCACCGCCCTCATCCCCACCGGCAGCATCATCTTCTAGAGACCGAGAACGCGGAAGGCGCCCCTCCCCGACAACTAGGAGAAGGGCGCCTTCCGCGTGCAGCCCGAAACGAACTGTGCGGCGCAGCCGCTTACAGCGCCTTGAGCTCCTCGGTGACCGCGGCGACCATCTTCTTGGCGTCGCCGAACAGCATCGAGGTGGTGTCCGCGAAGAACAGCGGGTTGTCGATGCCCGCGTAGCCCGAGGACATCGACCGCTTGAGGACGATGACCGAGCGGGCCTCGTCGACATTGAGGATCGGCATGCCGTGGATCGGGCTGCTGGGATCGTTGCGCGCCGCGGGGTTGGTCACGTCGTTGGCGCCGATGACGATGGCGACGTCGGTGCGCGAGAACTCACCGTTGATGTCGTCCATCTCCTTCATGGCGTCGTACTCGACATCCGCCTCGGCCAGCAGCACGTTCATGTGACCGGGCATGCGACCGGCGACCGGGTGGATCGCGTACTTGACCTCGACACCCCTGGCCTCGAGCAGCGCGGCCATCTCCTTGACGGCGTGCTGTGCCTGCGCCACGGCGAGTCCGTAGCCGGGGACGACGATGACCTGGTTGGCGTATGCCATCTGGATCGCCGCGTCCGAGGCGGAGGTCGCCTTGACGGTGCCGCCGGTCGCGCTCGCGCCGCCCGCCTCTGCGGCGTCGCCACCGAACGAGCCGAAGATGATCGCCGGGATCGACCGGTTCATCGCCTTCGCCATGAGGTTCGTCAGGATGGTGCCCGACGCGCCGACGATCATGCCGGCCACGATCATCGCCTGGTTGTTCAGCGCGAGGCCTGCCGCCGCCGCCGACAGACCGGTCAATGCGTTGAGCAGCGAGATCACCACGGGCATGTCGGCGCCGCCGATCGGCAACACCACGAACAGGCCCATGACACCGGCCGCGACGAGCAACCCGACGATCAGCAGCGAGGACTGCGGGTCACCGTCGGCATTGATGCCGATGAACACGGCCAGCCCGATCGAGACCAGCGCGAGGATCATGTTCGCGACCTGGAACGCCTTCGCGTTCGAGACGAACACCTTCTCCACGTTCTTGTTCAGCAGTTCCTGCAGCTTCGCGAACGCCACCAGCGAGCCCCAGAACGAGACCGAACCGATGATCGCGGCGAACAGCGATCCGACGATGAACGGTGCCGAGGGCACCGCCTCGACGGCGGTGAAGCCGTCGGAGTTGAGGAACTCGGCCCACGCGATGAGCGCGACGGTGCCACCGCCGACACCGTTGAACAGCGCGACCAGCTGCGGCATCGCCGTCATCTTGGTGCGCAGCGCCGGCGGGACGCCGAGGACGACGCCGACCAGCAGGCCGCCGGCGATGAGGGCCCAGTTGTCCGTGTCGCGGATGTCGATCAGGACGGCGACCACCGCGATGACCATGCCCACCGCGGCGATGTAGTTGCCGCGGACCGCGGTCTTCGGGCCGGTGAGGCCGGACAGACCATAGATGAACATCGAGAACGCGACGATGTAGAGGATCGTGACGAGGTAGCCCATCAGGCGTCAGCCCCCTTCTTCTCGGCCGCCTTCGGGGCGTCCTTCTTGGGCTTGAACATCGCGAGCATGCGGTCGGTGACGACAAAGCCGCCGACGACGTTCAGGGTGCCGAACACCAGCGCGACGAACAGGATGATCTTGATGCTCCACGGCGCATCGCCGGGCAGGTGACCGAGCACGACGAGCGCGCCGAGCACGACGATGCCGTGGATGGCGTTGGTGCCCGACATCAGCGGCGTGTGCAGGGTGTTGGGCACCTTGGAGATGACCGCGAAGCCCACGAACCCGGCCAGGACCAGGATCGCGATGTTCGCAAGAAGTTCGTTGTACATCAGGGGGTTTCCTCCTTGCGGGTGACGCACGCGGCGGCGAGCACCTCGTCGTCGAAGTCCGGCGCGAGCGCGCCGCTCTCGTCGAGCATCAGCTCGATGAGGGCGTACAGGTTCTTCGAGTACAGCTCGCTCGAGTGCTCGGGCATGGTGGCCGGGAGGTTCAGCGGGGAGCAGATGGTCACGCCGTGCTTGACGACGGTCTGACCGGGCTCGGTGATCTCGCAGTTGCCGCCGGTCTCGCCTGCCAGGTCGACGATGACGCTGCCGGGCTTCATGCCCTCCACGGCGGCGGCGGTGACCAGGCGCGGGGCCGGGCGGCCGGGCACCAGCGCGGTGGTGATGACCACGTCGAAGCCCTTGATCGCGTCCTCGAGCGCCTGCTGCTGCTGGGCCCGCTCGTCCTCGGTCAGCTCGCGGGCGTAGCCGCCCTCGCCTGCCGCGTCGATGCCCAGGTCCAGCCACTGTGCACCGACGGAACGGACCTGGTCCGCCACCTCGGGTCGCACGTCGTAACCGGTGACGCGGGCGCCGAGACGCTTGGCCGTGGCCAGCGCCTGCAGGCCTGCCACGCCGACGCCGAGCACCAGCACGGTGGCCGGCTTGACGGTGCCGGCGGCCGTGGTGAGCATCGGGAAGTACCGGGTGGACTCCGACGCGGCCAGCACGACGGACTTGTAGCCCGCGACGTTGGCCTGCGAGGACAGCGCGTCCATCACCTGGGCGCGGGAGATGCGCGGAATCGCCTCGACGGCGTACGCCTCGACCCCGGCGTCCGCGAGCGCGGCGATGCCGGTCTCGTTGGTGCGCGGGGCGAGGAAGCCGATCAGCTTCTGGCCTGCGCGCAGCCGGGCGGTCTCCTGGGCGTTCGGGGCCGCGACCTTGACGATGACGTCCGCGGACCACGCGTCGCCGATGGTCGCACCCGCCTCCTCGTACAACTCGTCGGGCATCAGGGCGCCCAGCCCCGCGCCGGACTCGACGATGACGTCGAGGCCCTTGCCGCGGAGCGTTGCGACGACCTTGGGTACCAACGCGACCCGACGCTCGCCGTCGTTCGTTTCCCGAACGACGCCGACCGTTGGGCGCGGCTGCTGTGAGCTCTGCGATGTATCCAACTGCCTATTTACTTCCTGCGGTAGGTGGTTTTGGAACCGCGGCGGACGGCGGCACCCGTGCGACTTGCGGATGATGACCCAGCTGGCACGAAGTTCACAACACTAGCCAGAGTCACGCCACGATAGGGGATTCTCATCCCAGGGGATGGAAACTGAATCGAATCCGAACAGGACCAATCGCCCAACTCGGACACCGATATGTGGCACCGGTCACACGCGTAGTCTGGGATTTCCGACCGCATCGGAGGTGCCGATGAGCAGGCAGACCAAGCCGACCGTCACGATCGAGCGCGTGTACGACCACCCCGAACCCGAGCCGGGTGCCCGGATCTTCGTCGACCGCCTCTGGCCACGCGGCATCCGCAAGGACGCATTCCACTACGACGATTGGGCCAGGGATCTCGCGCCGTCGACAGAACTGAGGCGGTGGTACAGCCACGAGGCCGCGCACTTCAGGGAATTCCGGGCGCGCTACCGCGCGGAACTGGAGTCCGATGCCGGCCAGGAGGCGATCGCCCGCGTCGAGAAACTCGCGCACGGTCGCCCGCTGGTCCTGCTCACCGCGACCAGGGACCTCGAGCACAGCCACGCCGAGGTGCTCGCGGAGTTCCTGCGGGGGTCGGACTCGTGAGCCCCGCCGACGACCTCGGCGGCGACCCGGCGTGCTGGCTCGACCGGGTGTGCCCCGAGTGCGGGGCGTTCCGGCCCGACGGGACCGAGGACGGCTGCCCGCGGTGCGCGGACGACGCCGAGCCGCATATCCCGGCGACCCGCCTGCCCAGCACCTAGAGTGACGCCGGTGAGCGATGCGAAGCAGCCGACGCTGATCGACCGTGAGCCGTTGACCGCCGCCCTGTTCGAGGAATGGGACATCCTCGACGGCCTGCTGGCCGGGCTCACCGACCAGCAGTGGTCGAGCCCGACACCGCTTCCGGGCTGGACGGTGCACGATGTCGTAGCGCACCTGATCGGGATCGAGTCGATGCTGAGCGACGTCGAGCCGCCGCTGGCCGCGGACGAGGTGCCGGACTCTCCCCACGTCCACAATCCGATCGGCGCCTTCAACGAGCGCTGGGTCACAGGCCTGCGCTCGCACAGCCACGCCCAGGTGCTGTCCGGGTTCCGCGACATCGTCCGCACGCGCCGCGCGGCGCTGTCCGCGATGACGCAGGACGACTTCGACGCCCCGTCGATGACGCCGGTCGGCCCCGACAGCTACGGCCGGTTCATGCGTACCCGGCTGTTCGACTGCTGGTTCCACGAACACGACATCCGGGACGCCGTCGGCCTGCCCGGCGAGGAGGGCGGGCCGCGGGCCGAGTACTCGTTCGCGGAATTGGTCGGGGGCCTCGGCTTCGCGGTCGGCAAGAAGGGCGGCGCACCGCAGGGCTCGACCGTGACGTTCGCGCTGACCGGCCCGCTCGCCCGCGACATCCACATCGCCGTCCACGGCCGCGCCGCCGTCGTCCCCACCCTTGATGCCCCCGCGACCACGACGCTGCGGCTCGATTCGCGGCTGTTCACCCGACTGTGCGGAGGACGGGTGTCCGCCGCGGATCACGCCGCGGAGATCGAGGTCCTCGGCGACGAGGCCCTCGGCCGCAAGATCGCGGCCAACCTCGCCTTCACCATCTGATGCGACTGTTCCTGTCCTCGTACAGGTTCGGGGCGGACCCCGATCGGCTGCTGAACCTGCTCGGCGGGCCAGGCCCCGTCGCCGTGATCGCGAACGCCGCGGACGCGTGGGAGGTGGGACGCGACTCGGCGGTGGTCAGCGACGTGGCGCCGCTGCGCCGGATGGGTTTCGACGCGCAAGAGCTGGACCTGCGCGAGTTCATCGGCGACCCGGTGTCCCTGCGCGCGGAGCTGGCGAAGCAGTCGATGGTGTGGGTGCGCGGCGGCAACACCTTCGTCCTGCGCGCCCAGTTCGCGCGGAGCGGAGCCGACCTGGTGCTGCCGGAGCTGCTGCGTTCCGACACGCTGGTCTACGCCGGGTACAGCGCGGGCGCCTGCCTGATGTCACCGTCGCTGCGGGGGCTCGAACTGCTCGACGATCCGGCGGAGGTCGGGCCCGCCTGCGGCACGCCTGTCATCTGGGACGGACTCGGGCTGATCGACCACGCCATCGTGCCGCACTTCCGCTCGCCGGGATACGGGAGCGAGGAGACGGCCCTGATCGAGGAGGTCGCGGAGCGCTACCGACTGGCAGACACCCCGTACCGGACCCTCTCCGACGACGACGCGATCGTCATCGACGGCCGGATATGAGTGGTGGCCGGGCCCGAGGGCCCGGCCACCACTGTGCCGTTGGTCAGCCGAATCCGACGATCCGGTCGGCGGGGATGTGGACCGGCAGGAGGGAGGGACGGCGCATCGTCTTGAGCCGGCGGCGAGAGACCTCATCCGCCCCGTCGAGCAGCGCGTCGACCAGAAGCTCCGGGTCCCGCCGCCAGGCCGAACCGATCACCTCCACCGCATTGTCGGTGAACAATCCGGAATCGGTCAGGGCGTCGCGCCACTGCGCGAACTCTCCCCCGCGCACCAGATCGATCGCCCAGGCGTCGATCTCGCCGCCGTCGAACTCGTACGACAGCACAGCGCTGACGAGGTCTTTTGTGTGGGATCCCAGGTCTCTCATCGTGTCGGTCCCTTCGTCAAATACTGACGGCATATTCGCTGTAACACCGTGTGGTGCTGTGGCGATAACTCACGCTATCGCCGATTCTGTGCCCAGAACGTTCGGCTCGCCAACGATCTGGTAACAGAGTGACTGACGTGACGAATGTGACTCATGTGGGCAAGCAATGCCGCTATCAGGCGACCGTCGCACGGGCGACCGAGCCCACCCCGTCGAGCAACGCGTCGACGAGCAACTCCGGGTCGCGTGACCAGGCGGTCCCGATGGTCTCGACCACCGAGGGGGTGAACATTCCGGAGGACCCGACCGTGTCGAGGAACTCCCCGAACTCGCCCGACCTGATGGCGCCGATCACCACCTCGTCGGCCATGTCTTGATCCTCGAACTCATAGGCGAAAATCGCGCGGATGATCCCGTCGACTCCACTGGGCAGCCCGCTCATCGCCCACCTCTTCCCGATCCATATCGGACGCCTACCGAAATTGGTCTGCGTCTACGTGTAACGCATTCGCGCTACCGAGCGATAGGGGGAAACTTAGCCCAGCGGGCGGGGAGATTGGGTTGCCGTTGCGAGAACCTTCGGTTACGAAACGACAACTCCGACCATGTGCGGGTACCTGCGCCGTTATAAGCGGGGATTTTCGAGCGACCTGCAAGCAGTCGCCAGCGGTGACTTTCGAGCGACCTACAAGCAGTTGCTAGCGGTCTGACTCTCGAGCTCAGATCCCGAGCGAAGCCGACAGCTGCGGCAGCGACTTGCGCAGGTCTTCCTGCCAGTACCCCCACGAATGGGTCCCGTTCGGCCGGAAATCGACGGTGGCCGGGATGTTCAGCTCACGCAACCGGTCGGCCAGCTGACGGGTGCACTGGTTGGTGGCAGCCTCGATCACGCCACCGATGGCGACCTGATCGGCCAGCGGCGGCGACTTCGGGTTGCGCGGCGCGTTCGGATCCTCGTGCACACCGGGCAGTCCGTTACCCGTCGAGATGTAGATGGACAGGCCCCGGAGCTTCTCGGCATTGAGGTAGGGGTCGTGCTCGCGCCAGGCAGGCCCGTCGTACGGGCCCCACATGTTCGTGGTGTTCGCGCCGCCCATCACCTCGACGACCGTGCGGATGTACGCCTGGCCGACCGGGTCGCTCGTCCGCGCGCAACCGCTGTAGGAGGCGACACCCTTGTAGAGACCGGGCGCCTGGATCGCGAGATCGAGGACCGAACCCGCCGACATCGACAGGCCGCCGATCGAGTTCACCTTGTTCGTACCGAGCGCCTTGTCGATCACCGGCGGCAGTTCCTTGGTGAGGAAGGTCTGCCACATGTGTGCGACGCCCAGCTTGGGGTCGACCTTCTGCCAATCGGTGTAGTAGCTGAAGATGCCCGCGGCGGGGATCACGACGTTGACGTTCTTGTCGGCGAAGAGCTCGACGATGTCGGTCTGGTTCTCCCAGTCGGCACCGTCCTCGCCTCCCCCAGCGCCGTTGAGCAGGTACAGGGTGGGCCGCGGCGCGCTGGTGTCCGCGGGCCTGATCACCTGCAGCGGGATCGCGCGTCCCATCGAGGGCGAGTAGACGTTGACGTCCCACTGGCGGTCGGTGTGCTTGTCGATGCCCTCGACGCGCGCGGCGGCGGTGCCCTCGGCCCCCGCCGGGGCCGCGGCCGCCGGAGCGATGACGAAGGGGGCAACTGCCATCAGAACCACGGTCGACAACGTCGACGCCAGCGTTCGTGCACGCACTTAGCTCCCACTTTCGCTCGAGAATCGACCGCCACCCTAGTTCGCTCCCTCGAATTGGACGCACGCCCATTCGATAGAGTGACGCGCATCACGTTTTCTGGATTCGATGCGCGTACAGGGTCGAGAAACAGCCGAGCCCACCGCCATTCGGTGCCATAGACTCCGGCCGTGCTACCCCGACTGGTATCCGTCATCATTCCCGCATACAACGGTCTTCCGCTGATCGACGAACAACTCGACGCATTGGCCGCGCAGGACTACACCGGCGCCTTCGAGGTCGTCGTGAGCGACAACGGATCCAGCGACGGCCTTCGGGAGCATCTGGCCCGCCATCCGCTCGCCGATCGGTTGCGGCTTCGGTGGGTCGACAGTTCCGACAAGCAGGGAACCCCGCACGCCCGCAATGTCGGTATCGCCGCCGCGCATGGCGAGTTTCTCGCCTTCACCGATCAGGACGACCGGGTCCATCCGGGTTGGCTGACCGCGCTCACTCTCGCCGCACAGGACTTCGACGCGGTCGGCGGGGCGGTGGAAACGGCGTCGATCAACACGGCCGAGGTCGCCTCGTGGCGCCCGATGCCCGCACCCGACGAGCGGTTCGAGGAGGTCGGCTACCTGCCCTACGCGATCGGCTGCACCTTCGGGATCTGGCGCCCCGTCATCGAGAAGGTCGGCGGCTTCGACGAGTCCTTCACCCGCGGCGGCGAGGACACCGCGCTGTCGTGGACCCTCCAGCTCAACGATTTCACCCTGGGACACGCACCCGACGCCCTGGTGGCATACCGATTCCGCACCACCTACCGGGACACCTGGCGACAGTTGCGCGGGTACGGCGAGAACTCCGTCAAGCTCTACCAGGCCTTCCGCGAGCACGGGCACCCGCGTCACAGCGTCAGGAACCTCGCGCTCTCCTCGATCGGGGTCGTCCTCCTCAACCCGCTCGTGCCCCGGTTCATCGCGCGGATCCCGCGCGGCATGTGGTTCGCCCAGACCGGCTTCCTCGCCGGGAAGATCCGCGCCAGCATCAAGCACCGGGTCTTCTATGTCTGAGTCGGTCTCCGCGCAGGTCGACCGTGGCTATCATCAGGCCGTGACCGCACCGGCCCGCGTACCCAGCTTCGTCTCCGTGATCATCCCCGTGTACAACGCCCGACACCTGATCGACGCACAGTTGTCGGCGCTCGCCACCCAGGACTACCCGGGTGAGTTCGAGGTCATCGTCAGCGACAACGGTTCCACCGACGGGCTGCAGGATCACCTCCGCGACCATCCGCTGGGACAGGCACTGAACCTGACTGTCGTCGACAGTTCCACGGCCCCCGGCGCCGCGCATGCCCGCAACGTCGGCATAGACCGCGCGAAGGGCGACTTCCTCGCGTTCTGCGACGCGGACGATCAGGCCCATCCGGAGTGGCTGTCGGCCCTGGTCGAGGCGGCCCCCGGCAGCGACGCGGTTGCGGGCACCGTGGAAACCCACACCCTCAACTCGGCCGAGATCCAGCGATGGCTGCCGATGCCCGACCCGAGCGAGCGGCCCATGCTGTTCGGCTGGAAGCCGTCGATCTTCTCGGGCTCCTTCGGAATGTGGCGGACGACGTCGGAAACCGTCGAGGGATTCGACGAGCGCTATGCGCGTGGCGGCGAGGACAACGATCTGGCGTTGCGAATCCACTTCGCCGGGCTGAGCCTCGCCCACGCGCCCGCCGCGCTCGTCTCGGTTCGGCTGCGCAGCACGATGGGCGACGTGTGGCGGCAGATGGTCAAGTACGGCGAAGCCGATGCGAAGGTCTACGCCGCCTACGTCGACCGCGGCGTTCCGCGCCGGCCCCGGCTCGCCGTCGTCGCCGAGGTCATTCGACTGACTCTGACCAACCCCCTTCTGCCGCAGCGCATCTCGGGAACCTCGCGTGGACACTGGGTGCAGAGCTGTGCACACCTGGTCGGCCGGGCGATCGGAAGCGTCAAGTACCGGACATACTTCCTCTAGGCGACCACCCATGCTCGCAGAGAGAAGCGCCTCACCCAGCCGTAGGATCCGCGGATGACTCGTGATCTACCGCGCCTGGTGTCCGTCATCATCCCCGCGTTCAACTGCGCTCACCTCATCGACACACAGTTGACCGCGCTCGCCGAGCAGGACTATACGGGCACCTTCGAGGTGATCGTGAGCGACAACGGGTCAACGGACAACCTGCCAGCGCTCCTCACCAACCACCCCCTGGCGGCACGGCTGGATCTGCGGCGCGTCGACTCCGCGGGGGTCTCGGGCGCCTCGCACGCCCGAAACGTCGGGGTCGAACACGCGCGCGGCGACTTCCTCGCGTTCTGCGACGCCGACGACCGGGCACACCCGACATGGCTTACCGAGATGGTCGTGATGGCGACGACCTCCGACGCCGTCGGCGGGCCCATCGAGACCGATTCCCTCAACGACCCCGACGTCGCGGCGTGGCTGCCTGCCCCGCCGCCCAACACGCAGGCCGTCGTCCCAGGGATGTACCCCGTCGCAGGAAGCTGCAACTTCGGATTGTGGCGCAGCGTCTTCGACGCCGTCGGCCCATGGGACGAGTCCTACATCACCGGCAGTGAGGACGCCGACTACTGCCTGCGGCTGCAACTGGCCGGGTTCGGCCTCGCACACGCCCCGAAAGCACTGATGGGCTACCGGATCCGAAGCTCACACTCCGAGTTCCGCAAGCAACAGTCAGCGTGGGCTCAGGCGCAGGTCCGGTTGTATGCGCAGTATCGCGACCGTGGCGCCCGACGCCCACCACCGACGATGACGCCGATGCAGCTTCTCCTGCTGGCGCTCCACAACCCCGCGCTCCCCCGGCCCATCAGACAGCTGTCGTACGGACAGTGGCTGTTCTATGCGGCCGGCATCGCCGGGCGGGTCCGCGGCAGTATCCGGCACCGGGTCTATTTCATCTGACGGGTGGGGCGGTCACACCGTCACGGTGGCGCCCACCAACCTCCGTGCGCCCTGCTCCCTGGCGCGCCGCAGCTCACGCCGCGGGGACCCGAGCAGGAGTTTCGCGCGCCTTGCTCGATCAGGGCCTCGAACAACCGAGGCCAGGAAAAGGTCCGCCCACACCAGGCACCCCCATCCGAATCCACTCGCGCGCAACGACAACGGCAGGGAACTGTCGGCCACCACCTTGGACAGGATCCGGTAGCGGTCCAACCAGTCCTTGTTCTGCGCGGCATTCGCGAAGGACTCCGACGCCCCATGGTGGAATCGAACCGACAGTTCCACCGGCGACCACGCCACCGTCGAGCGTTGCATGATGCGCATCCACAGGTCCATGTCGACGAGCTGATAGATCCCCTCATCAAGGCCGCCGACATCGAGAGCCGTGCTGCGCCGGACCATCACGCAGGTCGGCTCACCCACCCAGTTCCCCCGCGCACCGCCGCGGACGAACTGCGCCACCAGCGCGGCGCCCTCGTTCGTCGACCCCAGGTCCCGAAAGTTCTGCTCGAGGCGTGCATGCCGCTCGCGCCAGGTCACGTCCTCGGTCTCGATGATCCTCGGCGCGAAAGCGAGCCCGACCCTGCCATCGTCGAACAGCGGCGAGAGGGTCGAAAGGCAGCCCGGCAGCAGGAGATCGTCGCCGTGCACGAACTGGATCGCCCTGCCCCTGGCCAGACTCAGACACCGATTGTGGTTACCGACGAGCCCGAGCCTGACCTCGTTGCGAAGGACTCGTGCGTTCTCGCCGGCCAGTGAGCTGGCAATCTCGTAACTGCCGTCGGTGGAGTCGTCGTCGATGATCAGGAGCTCGAAATCCCGGAAGTCCTGACCGGCGATGCTCTCCAGGCAGCGCGCGATGGTGTCGGCATTGTTGTACATCGGGATGCAGACGCTGACCGCCGGGGCCGAGTATTCGGTTTCGACTGACACTTCTCTCCCTCACCTGGCTCACGTACCGATCGACGCTCACGGACGCCGCGTCGGCCATTCAACCAGCCCCGGCCGACCGCTGGCCGCGATATCAGAAGCGTGCTGGGTCCGAGGGAGCGGGTTCGAGAGCTTTGAAGGACGGTAGCGGTGCGAACGGGTTACCCTCTCCACTGGCCCGCGCAGCGCGGGTGGGGAGACGGGGGTCGACTCGGCGGCACAGCCGCCGCATGTCGCGAACCGTCGGCAAGGGCGGAGCACATGAATCTATTCCGGTTGCGGCGGACCTCGAAGCTCAAGGACATCGAGAAGGTCCAGCGTCTGGGGCTCGGCACCGTCGGAGTGGGGACCTACGGAAACCCGAAGATCCTCACCTTCACCCACGACCCGACGCGCCTGACGATCGGCTCCTACTGCTCCATTGCGGACGAGACGCTGATCGTGCTCGGTGGTCAACACCCGACCGACGAGGTGACGACCTATCCCTTCCGGATCATGCTCCAGCTCCCCGGTGCGGGCGAGGATCGTCACCCCCTGCCGAAGGGCGACATCGTCATCGGCAGCGACGTGTGGATCGGTGCGGGCGTGACCATCCTCAGCGGTGTCGACATCGGGCACGGCGCGATCCTCGGCGCGGGTGCCGTCGTCTCGAAGGACGTGCCTCCCTACTCCATCGTCGGCGGCAATCCGGCCCGTCTCATCAGGAAGCGGTACGACGAGGAGACGATCGACAAGCTGCTGCAGATCTGCTGGTGGGACTGGCCGCAGCAGAAGATCGTCGAGAATCTGGAACTCCTGTCCGCACGCGATCCGTCCGAGTTCCTCGAGCGCCATCTGCCCGCTGCCGGGTGCGACCGGTCCCGAGCCTGAGCCAATTCATCGTCATGAGCCGTGAGGAACGCATGCCAGCGCAAAGCCCTGACCTCGTCTCGGTGATCATCCCCGCCTACAACGCGATGGGTGTCATCGATGTGCAGCTGACCGCACTGGCGGAGCAGGATTACCAGGGCACATTCGAGGTCATCGTCAGCGACAACGGTTCAACGGATGGGCTCGCCGAGCACATCGACGGCCACCCGCTCAGGGGCGTCCTCGACATCCGCCGCATAGATTCGTCCGCCACGAAGGGCGCTCCCCACGCCCGCAACGCCGGAGCCGCAGCGGCCCGCGGCGAGTACCTGGTGTTCTGCGACGCCGACGACATGGTGCACCCGGAATGGCTCGGCGCCTTGGTCGACGCCGGGCAGAAGTACGACTCGGTGAGTGGGCCCGTCGAGACGACCACCCTCAACACCCCGAAGGTCGCCTCCTGGCGACCCGTGCAGCCGCCGGACAAGCCCGAGGAGACACCGGGTTTCCTCAACTTCGGACTGTCGGGCAACCTCGGGGTGTGGCGCAGCGTGTTCGAAGCGGTCGGCGGGTTCGACGAGTCCCTCAACGTCGGCGAGGATGTCGACATCACCTGGCGAATTCAGCTCGCGGGCTTCACTCTCGGCCACGAGCCGAAGGCGATGGTGGCCTACCGACTCCGCGACAACTACCGCGCCCTGTGGCGTCAGTCGTTTGCATACGGCGAGGCAGGTCCCGAGCTCTACCGGCACTACCGGTGGTACGGTCTGCGGCCCACCAAGCCGCTGCACCTGCTCGTGTTCGCGTTGGGCCTTGTGGTCCGGAATCCGGTGGTTCCCAGGTTCATCTCCCGCCTGTCGACAGGCGGCTGGATCTACTACACCGCCTTCGCGGCAGGCCGGATCTCCGGCAGCGTGAAGTACCGGATCTGGTTCGTCTAGACGAACCAGACGCGGTGCCTGATGCTGCCGCGGACCCGGCCGACCATGCGGGCCAGGTAGGTCAACCACTGCCCACGGGGAAGGCGGGTGAGAGCCCTGGGCAGCAACGGGTTTCGGATCACGAGTAACACCGCAACCACAGGGAGCGCGAGCAGGTTCCGCCGGAATCCATCGCTCCGATACCGCTCGAACAGCAGCGGATCGACCTCCCCGTAGGACACGCTCTGGTCCCACAGCGCCCGATAGCTGGTGCGGAGCCGATACGCGGTCATGGCCTTCGGGGCGTGGCCGAGCGTGTATCCGGCCAGCTGGACGCGCCAGGAGAAGTCCATGTCCTCCCCCGCGCGCAGGAGCGACTCGTCCCATCCCCCGACGGCATCGAAGACATCCCGCCAGACCCCGCAGTTGCTGCCGCTGGCGAAAGCGAGAAACCCCGGGAAGGCGAAGCCCTGCTCCGGCGCCGCCATGTCGACGCGTTCCGCGATCTCGGGAGGGTTGATCGAACCGGTTTCCAGTCCGCCGCTCACCATGTCGAACTCGCGAGCGGCCTCCACCAGTGCCGACAGCCACCCCGGGTGTGCGCGATCGTCCGCATCGCAGAACGCCAGGAACTCGCCGTTCGCCGCCGCGACCCCCGCGTTACGGGCGTGCGACGCGCACTGCGCATCGGGGGCGTCCACGTGCCGCAGTCTCAGCCGCTCCCGTAAGGGATGGCCGGCCAGATGATCTCCCAGCCCGTCCGTGGAACGGTTGTCGCCGACCACGACCTCCATCTCGCCTGCATAGTCCTGCGCGGCGAGCGCCTCGAGTTGCCCGTCGATCACCTCGCGCGCGTTGTATGCCGGGATGACGACCGACACCAGCTTCGGCTCCTGCCTCATTCGCTCCCCCTACTCACGGTGGACAGAATCTCCGTGTAGCGCTTCACGATCAGCTCCCCTGCCGCCGTGTCGAACAGGTCGGTCGAATACAGCGCGCCACCGGTGATGCCCGCGGGCGCGCCGTCGTCATCGTAGTGATCGTTGAGGCTGAACTCGATGTCGTGCTTGGCCACCTCGGTGACGAACGGATGCCCCTCGATCCGGATCCCGCCCAGGTCGACGTCGATCTCGCCGCCGCCCGGCTGCAGGATCAGCTCCACCTGGAACAGGCGCTCCCTGGTCCCGAGCGCCTCCTCCAGGCGGGGGTTCGAGACGTCCGGATTCGCGAAGGCGCCGAGCGCGACGTCACGCACCCTGGCGACCAGCTCGGTGAACGGCTCGCCCTCCTCGACGGTCACCGGCATCAGCACATCGTCGGAGAAGTTGCCGACGACCTCCGCGAGCGCGGCCTCGTCGCGGCCCGCGATCGAGGTGGCCAGCGTGACGTCCGCGACCGACGCGAGATCGCTGACCAGCACCGCGAACGCGGCCTGCATCACGATGAACAGGCTGGCCCGGCACTCGTGCGCGAGCGCGAGCAACGCCGCGTGGGTGTCCGCGTCGATCGACACCGGTGCGGTGGCACCGGCGGTCGTCCGCTTCGCCAGCCCAGCGCCGGCGAGCTCGAGGCGCTGCGGCCTGCCCTCCAGCGCTCCCAGCCAGTACTGCAGCTGCCGGTGCGCCTCGCTGCCGGTGTCCGCGACGTCGCCGAGCACCTCGTGCTTCCACATCGTGTAGTCGCCGTACTGCACCTCCAGCGGCGACCACTGCGGTTCGACGCCCACCGATCGGGCGGCGTAGGCGATCATCACGTCGCGGGTGAGCACGCCCATGCTCGCCCCGTCGGCGGCGATGTGGTGCACGACGATCGCCAGCACGTGATCGTCCTCGGCGAGCGCGAACAACCGCATCCGCAGGGGCAGCTCGCGGGAGACGTCGTAGTCCGCCCACAGGTAGCGCTGCACCTGCTCGTCGAGCTCGTCCGCCGACACCTGCACCCGCCGCAGCTCCGGGACCGCGTCCTCGGCGGGCGCCAGCACCTGCACCGGCCCCGACGAGGAGTCCGGGTACACGGTGCGCAGCGCCTCGTGCCGGGCCACCACGTCGGCCGCGGCGGCGCGAAGGACGTCCACGTCGAGCGGACCGCGAATCCGCAACGCGACCGGGATGTTCCAGTCACCGTTTCTGGTCTCGTGGTTGGCGACCCAGATCCGCTCCTGCGCGGGCGCGAGCGGGATCTGCGCGGGCCGCGGCCGGGCCCCGAGCCGGGGCCGGTCCCGGTCCTGCGCGTCCACCCGGCGGGCCAGCCCGGCCACCGTCGGATCCTCGAAGAACTCGCGGACGCTGACTGTGGTGTCGAAGACCTCGCCCATCCGCGCCGTCACCCTCGTCGCGAGCAGCGAGTTGCCGCCGACGTCGAAGAAGTTGTCCTCGGCGCCGACCCGCGGGCGCTCGAGCAGGTCCGCGAAGATGCCCGCGATGATCTGCTCGCTCGGCGTCGTCGGCGCCCGGAAGGCGCTGGAGCTGAGGAACTCCGGCTCGGGCAGCGCCTTCCTGTCCAGCTTGCCGTTCACGTTGAGCGGCAGCTCGTCCAGGAACACCACCACCGACGGCACCATGTAGCTCGGCACCCGCTCGCCTGCGAAGGCGAGCAGGGACTCCGCGGTCGGCGCCTCGCCCGCGACGGGCACCGCGTAGGCCACCAGGTTCTCGGCGCCGTGCGGACCGCGGTGCACCAGGACCACGGACGCATCGATCGCCGGGTGGGCGGTCAGCGCCGCCTCGATCTCACCGAGCTCGATCCGGAACCCGCGCAGCTTGACCTGGAAGTCGCTGCGCCCGACGTAGTCGAGCACGCCGCGATCGCGGCCCAGCCAGCGGACCACATCGCCGGTGCGGTACATCCGGGACCCCTTCGGGCCGAACGGATTCGCGACGAAGCGCTCGGCGGTCAGGTCAGCGCGACCGGTGTAACCCTGTGCGAGCTGGGCGCCTGCGATGTACAGCTCGCCCGGCACCCCGACGGGCACCGGGTGCAACCGCGCGTCGAGCACGTACACCTGGGTGTTCCACTCGGGCACACCGATCGGCACGGTGCGCTCGTCCGCGGGCCCGCAGCGGTGGTGGGTGACGCTCACCGCCGCCTCGGTTGGGCCGTACAGGTTGAACACAGCCGCGTCGCTGAACTCGGCGAACCGGCGCACCGTCTCGGCGGGCAGCGCCTCGCCGATGCAGATCACGCGGCGCAGCGACGCGATCGGCTCCGAGCCGACCGACGCCAGGAACGCGGTCAGCAGCGACGGCACGAAATGCATGGTGGTGACGCGGCTCTCGCGCATCAAACGGGCCAGATACGACGGGTCCTGCTCGCCGCCCGGCTTCGCGATCACCAACCGGGCCCCGGCGGTCAGCGCCCACCAGAACTCCCACACCGACAGGTCGAAGGTGGCCGCGGTCTTCAGCATCACCGCGTCGTCGGCGCCGAGCCGGTACTCGGACTGCTTCCACAGCAGCTGGTTCGCGATCGCCCGGTGCGGCACCGCGACGCCCTTCGGGCGCCCCGTCGATCCGGACGTGTAGATCACGTAGGCGGTGTTCTGCGGCCGCAACGGAGCGATCCGGTCCGCATCGGTGATCGGCGCGGGGCTGTGCTCGCCGAGGACACCGTCGAGCCCATCGACCAGCAGCAGCTCCACCCCGTCGGGCGGCGTGATCGAGACGCCCGTCGCGGTCAGCACCACCACCGGTCGCGCCGAGTCGAGCACGTAGGCGGTGCGCTCGGCCGGGTGGTCCGGGTCGATGGGCACGTACACGCCGCCGGCCTTGGCCACCGCGTACATCGCGACGAGCAGCTCCACCGAGCGCCGGATCGCCAGCGCCACGCGAGCTTCCGGGCCGACCCCGCGGGCGATGAGCTCGCGGGCCAGCCTGTTGGCCCGCGCGTCGAACTGCGCGTAGGTCAGCTCCGCACCCTCGAACACCGTCGCGGTCGCCGCAGGGCTCCTGCGGACCTGCGCGTCGAACAACTCGGCGAGGGTGGTCTCGGGCACCGGGTGGACGGTCTGGTTCCAGCCCGTCACCAGCTCCTCGCGGTGCAGGTCGTCGAGGATCGGGATGTCGCCGACGACGGTGTCCCGGTCGGCCACCACCGTCCGCAGGATCCGCTCGAACCGGGCCGCGAACTGCGCGACGGTGTCGCGGTCGAACAGGTCGGTCGCGTAGGTGAACGACGCGGCGATCTCGGCCGGATCCCCCACCTCGTCGTGGCGGTCCAACAGCGTCAGGTGCAGGTCGAACTTCGCAGGCTCGAACCCGGCGTCGAGCGCCTCGATCTCGAGGTCCGGCAACGCGAACCGGGTGCGCTCGAGGTTGTGGAAGGACAACGCCACCTGGAACAGCGGGTGCCGGGCCGTCGAACGGGTCGGGTTGAGCACCTCGACGAGCCGCTCGAACGGCACATCCGCGTGACCGAAGGCGGCCAGGTCGTTCGCGCGCGCCAGGTCGAGCACCTCGCTGAACCGCTGCTCCGGGCTGACCCGGGTGCGCAGCACCAGGGTGTTGACGAACATGCCGACGAGATCGTCGAGCGCCTCCTCGCCGCGGCCGGCGATGGGCGAGCCGATCGCGATGTCGGACTCGTTGCTCAGCCGGCTCAGCAAGACCGCCAACGCGGCGTGCATGACCATGAAGAGGGTGGAGTCCTGACCGCGCGCCAGATCCAGGAGTGCCCGGTGCGTCCGGGCGTCCAGGGTGAACGCGTAGGTGTCGCCGCGATAGGACTGCTCGGCAGGCCGCGGCCGGTCGGCGGGCAGGTCGAGCTGCTCGGGCAGGCCGGCCAGCTCGGCGGTCCAGTACGCGACCTGACGCGCGGCCACCGAGTCCGGACCCTGCTCGTCGCCGAGCACCGCACGCTGCCAGAGGCTGTAGTCCGCGTACTGCACCTCGAGCGGCGACCACGTCGGCTGCGCGCCGTGCAGGTGCGCCGAGTAGGCGACCATCACGTCCCTCGCCAGCGGCCCCATCGAGAAGCCGTCCGCCGAGATGTGGTGCACCACAAGCGCGAGCACGTGCTCGGTCTCACTGACCCGCAGCAACCGCACGTGCAACGGGACCTCGGTCGTGACGTCGAATCCGGTGGAGGCCAGCTCGATCACCCGCGCGAGCACCTCGTCCTCGCCGACCGGGACCGGCACCAACTCCTGGACCGCCTGGTCCGCGGGCAGGATCACCTGGCACGGCCCGGCGTCCGAATCCGGGTAGACGGTGCGCAGCGACTCGTGCCGCTCGACCGCGTCCGCCACCGCGGCGCGCAGCGCCGCCGTGTCGAGCCGGCCGGACAACCGCAGGGCGAGCGGGATGTTGTTCACGGCGGAGGCGGTGTCGAAGCGGTTGAGGAACCACATCCGCTGCTGCGCGAGCGACAGCGGAATGCGTTCGGGCCGCGGCATCCTGGCCAGCGGGATGCGACCGGTCTCCATGGACGCGGATTCCGCGCGCACGGCCAGCTCCGCCACCGTCGGGTGCTCGAACACCGCACGGATCGCCAGCGAGGTGCCAAGCGCGGAGTTCACCCGGGCCACCAGCCTGGTCGCCAGCAGCGAGTTCCCACCGAGCTCGAAGAAGCTGTCGTCCACCGACACCCGCTCCGCGCCGAGCAGCTCGGCGTAGACCCCGGCGACGGCCTCCTCGACCGGGTTCGTCGGGCCGCGGAACTCGCGGTCGGTCACGAACTCCGGCACCGGCAGCGCGCGCCGGTCCAGCTTGCCGGTCGCGTTGATCGGCAGCGCGTCCAGCACCATCACCGCCGACGGCACCATGTAGGCAGGCAACGCGTCGCCGATCGCGGCGCGCAGCTCCTGCGGGTCCAGCTCGGCGCCCGCCTCGGCGACCACGTACCCGACCAGGTTCTCCCCGGTGTGCGGGTCTCGGTGCAGCGCGACCACCGACTGGGCGACACCGGGACGGCCGACCAGCGCCGCCTCGATCTCGCCGAGCTCGACGCGCAGGCCGCGCAGCTGGACCTGGGTGTCGCCGCGGCCGACGAAATCCAGCGCCCCGTCGCGGGTCCGGCGCACCAGGTCGCCGGTGCGGTACATCCGCTCGCCGTCGCCGTACGGGTTGGCCACGAACGCGGACGCCGTCAGCGCGCCGCGACGGTGGTAGCCCCGGGCGAGACCGGGACCGGACAGGTACAGCTCACCGACCACGCCGACCGGCACGGGCCGCAGGCGGCGGTCGAGCACGACGGCCCCGGCACCCTCGAGCGGTGTCCCGATGGTGATCCGGTCGCCCTCCTGCAGCGGCTCCGTCACCGTGATGACGATGGTGCTCTCGGTGGGGCCGTAGCTGTTGAAGAAGTTGCGGCCTGGCGCGAACCGGGCCACCAGCTCGGGCGGGCAGACGTCGCCGCCGACCATCACCGAGCGCAGGTCCTCGAGACCGTCCGCGTCGACCGTGCCGAGCGCGGCGGGCGCGGTCAGGATGTGGCTGACCCGCTCGGACCGCAGCAGCGCGGCCAGCTCGCCGCCGCCGATGATCCCCGGCGCCGCGACGACCATGGTGGCGCCCGCGCTGAAGCCGACCAGCATCTCGAACACCGACGCGTCGAAACTCGACGACGAGAACCTCAGCACCCGAGACGAACTCGTCACGGCCAGCTCGGTGCGCACGTCCGCGCAGAAGGTGGACAGGCCGGTGTGGGTGACCACAACGCCCTTCGGGACGCCGGTGGAGCCGGAGGTGTAGATCATGTACGCCGCGCTCGCCGGGTCGATCGGCGCGGCGAGCTCGTCCGCCGCCACTGGGCCCGCGGACAGCGCGGACCGCTCACTGGTGAGATCGGCGTCGTCGAGGGCCAGCCACTCGACCGTGCCGGGGAGCCGATCGCGTTCGCCTGCGACGGTCAGCCCGAGGACCGCCCCCGAGTCGGTGAGCATGTGCCGCGCGCGCTCGGCGGGCAGCGCCGGGTCGATCGGCACGAAGGCCGCCCCCGTCTTCGCGACCGCCCAGAGCGCGAGCACGGATTCGGCGGACCGGGCAAACGAGGTGGCCACGAACGACTCCGGGCCGATGCCCCGACCGAGCAGCACCCGCGCCAGGCGGTTCGACTCGGCGTCCAGCTCCGCATAGGACACCTCGATGTCGCCCGCGCAGCGCAGCGCCACCGCGTCGGGGTCGATACCCGCACCGGCCGCGAGGATCTGCGGCAGCGTGCGCACCGGCGGCGCGGGCAGCGCCGGGCCGGCGGTGGCCGCGAGCCGTTCCGCCTCGTCGAGCACCTCGACCTCGCCGACCGGGGTGTTCGGGTCCGCCGCGACGGACTCGAACACCCGCACCAGGCGCCGCGCGAACGCGTCGATCGTGTCCGGGTCGAACAGGTCGGCGGCGTAGGTCACCGAGGCGGCCATGCCGCCGCCCGCGCCGAGCTCACGGAAGGTGAGCTCCAGGTCGAACTTCGCGACGTCGATACCCGGGTCGAGCGCGGCCACCTTCAGGCCCGGCAGCTCGAGCGAGCCGACGCCCTGGTTCTGCAGCGACAGCCCCACCTGGAACAGCGGCGAGTGTGCCTGCGAACGAGGCGGATTCGCCGCGTCGACGACCTGCTCGAACGGCACGTCGGCGTGGCCGTACGCGGCCAGGTCCGTGCTCCTGGTCGCCGTCAGCAGGTCCGCGAAGGTGGTCCCCGGCTCGACCTGGGTGCGCAGCACCAGCGTGTTGACGAACATGCCGACGACGTCGTCGAGCGCCTGCTCGCCCCGTCCCGCGATGGGGGTGCCAATCGAGATGTCGGAGCTCCCACTGAGCCGCGCCAGCAGCACTGATAGCCCCGCGTGCAACACCATGAAGAGGGTGGCGTTGTGCGCACGGGCCAGCGCGTTCATGGCCGCGGTCAGCTCGGGGCCGATCTCCAGGTCCGCGCGGGCGCCGCGATAGGAGGCGACGGCGGGCCGGGGCCGATCGGTCGGCAGCTCGAGCACGCCGGGGGTGCCCGCGAGCTGGCCACGCCAGTACGCGAGCTGCCTGGCGGCGACGGACAGCGGGTCGTCCTCGTCGCCGAGGACCCGCCGCTGCCAGAGTGCGAAGTCGGCGTACTGCACGGGCAGCGGCCGCCAGGACGGCTCTTCGCCGACGGTCCGTGCGGTGTACGCGACCATCAGGTCGCGCGCCAGCGGCACGGTCGATGCGCCGTCGCCGCTGATGTGGTGCACCACCAGCACCAGCACGTGCTCGGTGTCCGTGAGCCGGAACAGGCTGCCGCGCACCGGAACCGCCGCGGTGACGTCGAAGCCCTGCGACAACAGCCCCGCCATGGCGGCGCGCAGCTCCTCGCAGCCCGACACCGGTACGGGGGTCAGGTCCAGGTCCACCCGGGCCGCGGCCACGATCATCTGGCGCGGCCCCTGCTCCGAGGCGGGGAAGACCGTGCGCAACGACTCGTGCCGCTCGATGACATCGCGCACCGCCGCCACCAGCGCGAGCACGTCGAGGGCGCCGGTCAGGCTGACGGCCAGCGGGATGTTGTAGGCCGGGGACTCCGGGTCGAACTGGTTGAGGAACCACATCCGTTGCTGCGCGGCTGAGAGCGGCACCACCGCGGGGCGCGCCTCGGCCACCAGTTCGGGGCGGACGATCTCGCGCTGCGCGCCGTCGACGCGGGCGGCCAGCGCCGCGACCGTGGTGGCCTCGAACAGCTCCCGCACGCCGAGCCCGGTGCCCGCGATCGCGTTGATCCGGGCCATCGCCCTCGTCGCGCTCAGCGAGTTGCCGCCGACCGCGAAGAAGTCGTCCTCCGCACCGACGCGCTCCAGGCCGAGCACCTCGGCGAACACATCGGCCACCGAGGTCTCGGTGCGGGTGCGCGGCTCCACGAACTCGCGGACCGTGAACACCGGCTCCGGCAGCGCTCGGGTGTCCACCTTGCCCGCGGGTGTCAGCGGCAGCTCGTCCAGCACGGTGATCGCCGACGGCACCATGTAGACCGGCAGCAGCTCGCGCGCGTGCGCGGTGAGCGTCTCCGCGTCGGTGGTCCGTCCCGACACCGGGAGCACATAGGACACCACCGACACCACGCCGTCGGCGCCCGTGTGGCCGACGGTGATCGCCGCCTGCACGCTCGCGTGCCCGGCCAGCACGGCGTCGATCTCGCCGAGCTCGACCCGGTGTCCGCGGACCTTCACCTGGAAGTCGGTGCGGCCCAGGTACTCCAGCTCCCCTGCCGCGTTGGCGCGGACCAGGTCACCGGTGCGGTACAGCCGCGAGCCCGGCGCACCGAACGGGTTCGCGACGAACCGGTCCGCGGTGAGCGCGGACCGCCCGTGATAGCCACGCGCCAGACCGACGCCTGCCACGTACAGCTCACCCGCGACCCCGGCGGGCACCGGGTGCAGTCGCCCGTCGAGGACCACCGCGTCCGTGCCGACCACCGGTGCGCCGATCAGCACCGGCTTGCCCGGCTCCAGCGGCCCCTGATGGGTGGCCATGATGGTCGACTCGGTCGGACCGTACGCGTTGAACATCCGGCGTCCCGGCGCCCACCTGCGGACCAGGGCCTGTTCGCAGGCGTCGCCGCCGACGACCACCACACCGATCGCGTCCAGCCCGTCCGGATCGAGGGTGGCGAGCGCGCCCGGGGTGACGAAGGCGTGCGTGACCCCGCCCGCCCGGAGCACCTCGGCCAGCTCGTCGCCGCCGTAGACGCCGACCGGTACCACGACCATCGCCGCGCCGCCGCCGACCGCCATCAGCAGTTCGAGGATCGACGCGTCGAAGCTGGGCGACGCGAAATGCAATGTCCGCGAATCTGGTCCGACGGCGTACTGGCCGCGCTGCTCTGCCACGAAGGAGGCGAGCCCCAGGTGGGTCACGACCACGCCCTTTGGCGTGCCCGTCGAGCCGGAGGTGTAGATCATGTACGCCGGGTGTCCCGGCCGCAGCGGCACGATTCGGTCGCCGTCGCCGACGGGTGTGGCCGGTGCGGCGGACAGCTCGGCCACCGCGACCTCGTCGTCGAGCGCGATCCAGGACACCACGTCCGGGAGCTCGCCCCGGTGTGTGGTCAGGGTGACACCGATGGCCACCGCGGAATCGGCCACCATGTGCGCGATCCGCTCGGCCGGGTAGGTCGGGTCGATCGGCAGGAATGCCGCGCCCGTCTTGGCCACGGCCCACAGCGCCAGCACCGACTCGATGGAACGCGGGACCGCGAGCGCGACATACGATTCCGGGCCGACACCGCGCGAGATCAGCAGCCGGGCCAGCCGGTTCGAGCGCTCGTCCAGCTCGCCGTAGGTGAGCTGGGCCTCGCCCTCGATCAGCGCGATGTCGCGCGGGTTTCGGACGGATTCGAGCAGCAGCTCGGGCAGGGTGCGGGTCTGCGCTGGTGCCGGACCGGTCACCGGCACCAGGGTCGCGCGCTCGTCCGCACCCAGCAGGTCGAGGTCGCCGACGGGCCGGGACGGATCGCCCGTGCCGTCGCGCAGGATGGTCAGGAAGCGCGACGCGAAGCCCTCGATCGTGCGGCGGTCGAACAGGTCCCGCGCGTAGGTGAACGCGGCGACCGCGCCCGCGGGGTCGCCGCTGCCGTCGAAGTGCTCGGTCACCGTCAGCTGCAGGTCGAACTTGGCGATCCCGAAATCGATCGGCTCCGAGGCGATCTGCAGGCCGGCAAGGACGATGGCGTGCTCGCGGGCGTCCTCGAGCGCGAGGACCACCTGGAACAGCGGGTGATGGGCGGTGGAGCGGGCCGGGCTGATCACCTCGACCAGGCGCTCGAACGGCACGTCGGCGTTGCCGTACGCGGCCAGGTCGGTGGCCCGGACCCGCTCCAGCAGCGCGGCGAACGAGCGGGCCGGGTCCACCTCGGTCCGCAGCACCAGGGTGTTGACGAACATGCCGACGACGTCGTCGAGGGCCTGCTCACCGCGGCCGGCCACCGGGGTGCCGACCGCGATGTCGCCGGTGCCGCTCATCCGCGCGAGCAGCACCGCGAGGGCGGCGTGCAGGACCATGAACGGCGTCGAGTTCGTCGACCGGGCGAGGGCCTTCACCGCGGCATAGGCGGCGGTGTCGAGCTCACACTCGACGGTGCCGCCCCGGTAGGACGGCACGGCGGGTCGCCTGCGATCGGTCGGCAGGGCCAGCACCTCGGGCACCCCGGCCAGGGCCGCGGTCCAGTAGTCGATCTGGCGGGCGGCGGTCGAGTCCGGGTCGTCCTCCGACCCGAGGACCGCGCGCTTCCACACCGCGTAGTCCGCGTACTGCACCGGCAGCGGCGTCCACGACGGCGCCTGGCCGCCGGTGCGGGCGGAGTAGGCCTGCACCAGGTCCCGGGCCAGCGCCTGGATCGACCACCCGTCGATGCTGATGTGGTGCACCACGACCACCAGCACGTGATCGTCGGGCCCGGCCGCCAGCAGGGTGAGGTCGAGCGGGATCTCCGCGGTGACGTCGAAGCCGGAGGCCACCGCCGCCCTGACCCTCTCGGCCAGTGCGTCCGCGCCGAGCGGCTCGTCGTCGCGGAGCGCGTCGAGGGCGAGCTCGTCGAGCGCCTCGGACGTAGGCAGGATCCGCTGATGGGGCCCGGTCGGCGAGTCCGGGTACACCGTCCGCAGCGACTCGTGTCGCTCGAGAATGTCGGCGACGGCCGCCGCGAGCGCGGACACGTCGAGCGTGCCGGTCATCCGCAGCGCGGCGGCGACGTTGTACGCGCCGGAGGCGGGGTCGAACCGGTTGAGGAACCACATCCGGGACTGAGCCGGGGACAACGGGATCGGGTCGGGTCGCGGGCCGGCGAGCAGTTCCGGGCGGTGCACGTGACCGGTGAGCACGTCGTCGACGACGGCGGCCAGCCCGGCGACCGTCGGCGCCTCGAACAGCTCGCGCACGCTCACCCGGGTGCCGAACTCGGCGTTCACCCTGGCCAGCAGCCGCGTCGCGGCCAGCGAGTTGCCGCCGAGGTCGAAGAAGCTGTCCGTCGCGCCGACCGGGTGCGCGGATTCGAGGACCCCAGCGAAGATCTCGGCAAGGGCCAGCTCGGTTGGGGTGCTCGCGGCCACGAACTCGGCGGTGCCCGCGAACTCGGGGGCGGGCAGCGCCTTGCGGTCCAGCTTGCCGCTCGGGTTCAGCGGCAACGCGTCGAGGACCGTCAGCACGGACGGCACCATGTACCGCGGCAGCGCCGCGGCGACGGCGTCCAGCACCGCACCGGTGTCCAGCATCTGATCGCCGCGCCCGGAATCGCCTGCGGGCACCGCGTACGCCGCCAGGTAGTCCCCCGCCGGTCCGTCGCCGCGGACCACCACCACGGCCTGGGCCACGCGGTCGTCGCGCAGCAGCGCCGCCTCGATCTCGCCGAGCTCGATGCGCTGGCCGCGCAGCTTGACCTGGAAGTCGGTGCGGCCGATGTACTCCAGTTCCCCAGTTGCGTTCCAGCGGACCAGGTCCCCGGTCCGGTACATCCGCGAGCCGGGGTCGCCGAACGGGCTCGCCACGAACCGGTCCGCGGTCAGGTCCGGCCGCGCGACGTATCCGCTGGCCAGCTGGACGCCCGCGAGATAGAGCTCTCCCGCGACACCGACCGGCGTCGGCCGCAGCCCGGCGTCGAGCACGTAGGTCTGGGTGTTCCACACCGGTGCGCCGATCGGGACGACCGTCTCGCCGGCCGCCGTCCGGTGGTAGGTGACGTCGACGGAGGCCTCGGTGGGTCCGTAGAGGTTGTGCAGCTCGGCGTCGGTGCGTTCGTGCAGCGCCGCGACGGTGCCGGGCGCGAGCGCCTCACCGCTGGTGAAGATCCGGCGCAGCGAGCCGCACCTGGCGATGTCGGCGCCCATCAGGAACACCTCGAGCATCGACGGCACGAAGTGCATGGTGGTGATGCCGTACTCGCGGATCGCCGTCTCGAGGTAGACGGGATCGCGGTGACCGTCCGGCTCGGCGATCACCATCCGGGACCCGGTCTGCAACGGCCAGAACAGTTCCCACACCGAGACGTCGAACGTCGCCGGGGTCTTGAGCAGCACCGCGTCGTCCCCGCCGAGCGGGTAGCTGTCCTGCATCCACCTGAGCCGGTTGACGATGCCCCGGTGCGGCACCGCGACACCCTTGGGCCTGCCGGTCGATCCGGACGTGAAGATCACGTAGGCGGTGCCCTGCGGTCGCAGCGGTGCGGACCGGTCGGCGTCGCGTACCGGCGACGGCGAGAGGTCGGCGAGGTCCAGCTCGTCGACCGCAACCGTCGCGACGGTCGCGGGCATCGACTCGCGGTCGGCGGCGGTGCTGAGCACGAGTACCGGGGCGGACAGTCCCGCGACGTACTCGATCCGCTCGTCCGGCTGCTCGGGATCGATCGGCAGGTACGCGCCGCCCGCCTTGAGCACCGCATAGATCGCGACCACCATCTCCGCCGAGCGGCGCATGGCGATCCCGACCAGCGACTCCGGCCCGACGCCCGCGGCGATCAGGTGGCGTGCCAATCGGTTCGCCCTGGCGTCGAACTCCGCATAGGACAGCGCGTCGGTGCCGAACACGAGGGCGTTCGCGTTGGGGGTGCGGGCCACCTGCGCGTCGAACAGGTCCACCAGGGTCGCGGGCACGACCTCGTGATCGGTCGCGTTCCACTCCCGCAGCACCAGTTCGCGTTCGGCGGGGCCGAGCACCTCGACGCCTGCCGCGGTGATCTCCGGGTTCGTGGCCATCGCGCCGAGGACCAGCGCCAGCCGGTCCGCGAGCGTGGTGGCCTGTACGAGGTCGAACAGATCGGTGCGGTAGCGCAGGTGCAGGTGCAGCTGCGGGTCGAGGATCGACATCAGCGTCAGCGGGTAGTGCGTCGCGTCGCGGCCCTGCAGCCCGGTGACGCGCATGCCGGCGATGTCGGTGTTCTCGTCGAACCCGGCGCGGTCCACCGGGTAGGACTCGAAGACGGTCAGGGTGTCGAACAGCGCTCCCAGGCCGGTCGCGGCCTGGATGTCGGCGAGCCCCAACTGGTGGTGCTCGAGCAGCGCGGTCTGCTCGTCCTGTACCCGCCGCAGCAGTTCCGCGACGCTCGCGTGCGGATCCACCCGGACCCGCACCGGCACGGTGTTGATGAACAGGCCGAGGATCTCCTCGACGCCTGGCAGCTGGGCGGGCCGGCCGGACACCGTCGCGCCGAACAGGATGTCGTCGCGGGAGAGCAAGCGGGACAACAGCAGTCCCCACGCCGTCTGGATGACGGTGTTGAGGGTGACGCCCTGGCCACGGGCGAGCTCGCCGAGCGCGTCGACCAGGCCCGCGGGCAGCGCGACGTCCACCTCGCCGGGCAGACCGAGCCCGGCGGCGGGGGCCTGCGCCGACGCGATCAGCGTCGGCTCGGCGACCCCGTCGAGGACATCCGCCCAGGCGTTCACGGACTCCTCGGAGTCCCAGTGCGCGCGCCACTCCAGGTAGTCCCGGTAGCGGCGGGCGTCGGGCAACGCGGGTCCCGCGCCGCCGGCGGCATACCGGACCAGCAGCTCGCGCACGAGCAGCGGCATCGACCAGCCGTCGAGGACGATGTGGTGGTTGGTCAGCGCGAGCACGCACCGATCGTCGGACATACGGATCAGCAGCATCCGGAGCAGCGGCGGCCGGTCCATCGCGAACCGGGTGAGCCGTTCCTCGTCCAGCAGGCGCTGGAGTTCGGCCTCGCGTGCGTCCGCCGCGACCTCGGTCAGGTCGACCTCCCGGAACGGCACCTCCACCTGATCGAGCACGAGCTGGGCGGCGATTCCGTTGTCGTCGTAGACGAATGCGGTGCGCAGGTTCGGATGATGGGCCACCAGCGCGTTCGCGGCGCCGCGGAGGCGGGCCGGGTCGACGACGCCTGCCAGGTCCATCACGAGCTGCGCGGTGTAGACGTCGATCGTCTCCGCGGCGAGCGTGGCGTGGAACAGCAGGCCAGACTGCAGCGGGGACAGCGACCACACGTCGGTCAGCGAGGGGTACCGGTGGTGCCAGCGGTCGATCTCGTGCTGGCTGACGGTCACCAGCGGCAGGTCCGACGGGGTCAGTCCGCCCGCGTCGGGCTGCTCGGCGTGCCCGGCCATGCCCTCGAGCGCGCGGCGCCACAGCCCCGCGAACGCGTCGATCTCCTCGGCGGTCAGCAGTCCGGGCGCGAAGGCGAACGACGCCTGCAGGATCGGGCCGTCGGCGCCGTCCACGACCATCGCGTTGATGTCGACGGCGACGGCGGCGGTCATCGCGAGCCCGCTGCCCGCGTTCAGGTCAGGGGCGGCGGGGTCGGGGGTGAAGCCGAGGTCCCGCAGCGCCTCGCCCAGGTGTCCGGTGCCGAGCCTGCCGAGGTAGTTGAAGCTGATCTGCGGCGCGGGCAGCGACGCCAGCACGGACCCCGCCTCCGGGTCGAGGTGACGCAGCACGCCGAAACCGACACCGCGCGAGGGCACGTCGAGCAGCTGCTCCTTGACCGCCTTGATCACGGTGCCCGCGGCAGGGCCGCCCGACAGCACGTCGTCCAGGTCCGCGTCCGGCACCTCGAGGCGCACCGGGAAGGCACTGGTGAACCAGCCGACCGTGCGGGACAGGTCCGCTCCGGCGACGGCCTCCTCCTCGCGGCCGTGGCCCTCCAGGGTGAGCAGCACCGACGACTCGGCGATCCCGCGGTCGCGGCGCCACGCCGTCAGCGCGACTGCGAGCGCGGACAGCAGTCCGTCGTTGACCCCGCAGCCGAAGGCGGCGGGCAGCGTGGTGAGCAGGCTCTGCGTGGCCGCGGTACCGAGCTCGACCTGGACCCGCTCCGCGTCCCCGACGCGGTCGCGGGCCGGGTCAAGCGCGCGGCGGCCGAGCAGCGGGTCCGGGCTGTCGAGGATCTCGCGCCACCGCGACAGCTCCCCCGCGTGCGCCCCCTCCCGCGCCGAGTCCAGCACGCCCTGCGCCCACCGGCGCAGCGAGGTGGCCACCGGCGCCAGCTCCGGTTCGAGGCCCGCCCCGAGCTGGGCCCAGGCGGTCGCGAGGTCCGGCAGCAGGATCCGCCAGGACACCCCGTCGACGGCGAGGTGGTGGATCACCACGAGCAGCCGGCCTGCCGACTCCCGCGGGTCGAGCCACACGAGCTGGGCCATGACCCCGGCCGCCGGGTCCAAACGCGCGGCGGCCGAGGCGCATTCGGCGAGGACCAGCTCGTCGAACTCCCGGCTGCCTGGCGCGGTCGGCGCCGCCACCCGGGTGATCACCGCGCCGGCGTCGACCGTTCCCGGCGCGCCGGTCTCGAAGACCCACTCACCGTCGGCGTCGCGACGCAGGCGCGAGCGCAACGCGTCGTGCCGATCGAGGACGGCCTGCAGCGCCCGGCCGAGCCGGTCGCCGTCGACCTGCTCGGGCAGGGTCAGCAGGACCGACTGGTAGAAGGCGTCGAAGTCGCCGCGATCGAGGATCGAGGCCACGATCGGGGTCAGCGCGACGGTTCCGACTCCCCCGCCCTCGAGCTCGGTGAGCGCGGGCGCGGGCGCCGCGGTCACCGGCACCGCGATCTTGGCGATCTCGGCAACGGTCTTGCGTTCGAACACTTCCCGCGCGGTGAAGCTTAGTCCGAGCGCACGGGTGCGGGCCACGATCTGCATCGCGATGATGCTGTCCGCTCCGACCGCGAACAGCGACTCGTCCACGCTCAGCCGGTCCAGCCCGAGCGTCTCCTCGACGACGCCGGCGATGAGCCGCTCCGCGTCGGTGCTCGGCGCGCGGTACTGCTGGTCGCGCGAGCCGAAGACCGGCTCGGGCAGCGCCCGCCGGTCCAGCTTGCCCGCCGAGGTGAGCGGAACCCGCTCGAGCGTCATCACCGCCGCGGGCACCATGTGCGCGGGCAGGAACTCGGCCAGCCGCCCGGTGACCGCGGCCGGGTCGATGTCGGCGCCCGGCTCGGGCCGCACGTAGGACACCAGGGCCGTACTGCCGCTGGCGGTCTCGTAGGCGATGGTCACCGCGAAGTCGATGCCGTCCTGGTCGAGCAGCGCGGCGTCGATCTCGCCGAGCTCGATGCGGAAGCCGCGGATCTTGACCTGGAAGTCGGACCGGCCGACGAAGTCGAGCTGGTGATCGGCGGTCCAGCGGACCTCGTCGCCGCTGCGGTACATCCGGGAGCCGGGCGCGCCGAAGGGGTTGGCCACGAACCGGTCCGCGGTCAGCTCCGGGCGGCGGTGGTAGCCGCGGGCCAGCCCGGTGCCAGCCAGATAGAGCTCACCGACGACACCGACCGGCACCGGCCGCAGCTTGCGGTCCAGCACCAGCGCCTCGGCGCCCTGGATCGGGCGGCCGATGGTGATCGGCGCGGCGCCGTCGAGGGGATCGCCGATCGTGATGACGATGGTGGTTTCCGTCGGGCCGTAGCTGTTGGTGAACCGGCAGACGTCCGCGAAGCGCGCGACCAGGTCGGGGGTGCAGACGTCGCCGCCGACCACCACCGCTTCGAGGTGTTCGAGGCCCTTCGGGTCGACCGTGCTGAGCAGGGTCGGCGCCGACATGATGTGGGTGACCCGCTGCTCGCGCAGCAGTTCGGCGAGCTCGTCGCCGCCGAACATCTGCTCGGGCGCGACGACCATCGTCGCCCCGGCGCTGAACGCCTGGATCATTTCGAAGACGGAGGCGTCGAAGCTGGCGGAGGAGAACCGAAGCACCCGCGAGGCGGCGGTGATCCGCAGCTCGTCCCTTGAGGCCGCGTCGAAGTCGACCAGCGCCGCGTGGGTGACCAGCACGCCCTTCGGCACGCCGGTGGAGCCGGAGGTGTAGATCATGTAGGCGGTGTTCTCCACCGCGAGGGGCACCACTCGGTCGGCGTCGGAAATTCGTGCCGCCGAACGCGATTCGCACCTGCGCCGGACCGCGGTCTCGTCGAGGACGATCCAGTCGACGAAGTCCGGCAGCAGCGAGACCTGGTCGGCGCCGGTGAGTCCGAGCAGCACGCCCGAGTCGTCGAGCATGTGGCGGATCCGGTCGGCGGGCAGCTTCGGATCGATCGGGACGAACGCGGCCCCGGTCTTCGCTACCGCCCAGCAGGCGACCAGCGCGTCGGCCGAGCGCGAGAACGCCAGCGCGACGAAGGTCTCGGGCCCGGCACCCGCGTCGATCAGCAACCGCGCCAACTGGTTCGACTTGGCCTCGAGCTCCCGGTAGCTGACCTCGGTCTCCGATGTCCAGATCGCGACGCCGTCCGGGTTGGCGGCCACGCCCGCGGTCAGCAGGTCCGGCAGCGTGCGGGCCGGCAGCGCCGCCGGGCCGCGGAACGGCACCAGCTCGGAGTACTCGTCCGGGTGCAGCACCTCGAGAGCCGTGACGGCGGCGTCGGGATCGGCCGCGGCGAAGGCCGCGAAGAACTCGAGGAATCGCGCGTGGTGCCCCCGCAGCTCCTCCGCCGAGTACAGGTTGGGGTTGGCCTCGAAGTCGATGTGCGCGCGGCTGCCCGCGACGCTCGGGTAGATGTTGACCGAGATGTCCTCGACCGGACCGGTGGTGAGCACGTTGAGGCGGCCGATCAGCTCGCCGAGCCGGATCTCGCTGTGGAACATCATGATGTTGATCGCGGGGCCGAAGAAGCCGCGCCTGGCCCCGCCCGACCCGGCATCGCGCCTGATGTCCTCGTGCCGGTACCGCTGATGCCGCAGCGCGCCGGTCAGCTCGAGCGCGACCTCGCCGATCAGGTCGGCGGAGGTGGTGTCGTCGGCCACGGCCAGCCGCAGCGGCACGACATTGGACACCATGCCGCCGGAGCGGCGGAGCTTGGCGGTGGTGCGCGCGGACACCGGCAGGCTCAGCGCGATGTCGTCCTCGCCCGTGAGCCGGGACAGGTAGGCGGCGACGGCGGCGACGGCGACCGTGGCCAGCGAGGCTCCGGGCTGACGTTCCGCGACGCGCGCCACGGCGGCCTCGGCCGCGGCGGGCAGCGGACCGCTGACCACCAGTGAGGAGGAGCCGACGGGGCCGGTGCGGCCGGAGAGGCTGATCGCGGGCGGCAGGTCGCGCGCCCGCTCCGCCCAGTGCTCGCGGTCCTTCTCGAACCGGCTTGAGGCGCGGTACGTCGCCTCCTCGGCACTGATGTCCGGCAGCGCGCTGGCCTTGAGCTCGTCGGGCTCGCGGCCCTCGACGGCCGCGGTGTACCGCTCGGCGGTGCGGCCCATGAACGTCATCGCGCCGAAGCCGTCGAGCGCGATGTGGTGGATGCGGGAGTACCAGTAGTAGTGGTCGTCGGCGACGCGCAGGGTTGCCGACTCGATCAGCCGGTCCGAGAGCAGGTCCATCGGCGCGCTGTACTCGGCGCGCATCCAGGCCTCGGCCGCGGCGTGCGGATCCTCGGCACCGCGGAAGTCGACATGCGCCATCCGGTCACGGAGGGAATGGTCGATCTGCTGGAACGGCTCGGCGTCCACCTCGACGATGCGGAGCATGCCGGTGCCCATCTCGCGGGCGGCCGTCGCCCCGGCATTCGCGAGGGCCTCGACGTCGAGGTCGCCGACGATCTCGACGTACTGTGCGATCGCGATCGGGACGTCCCCAAGCAGGTGCTGCGCAAACCAGATGCCACGCTGAGCTGCAGAAAGAGGAAACAGCTCACCCCCTGAGGCTGAGCGCTCCTCGGTGAATCCAGCGGTACCGTGACCCCCGACGGGTCCGCGTTCCAACGACAAAATCCGACCCCTCAATAGAGCAACAACTCGTGCAGGTTAGGCGATCCGCGTGTCGCCGCGCTGGCGGATCGGATGAACGTCCGACCAATTCAGATCCCGAGCATGTTCGCCCGGGACCTCCCCGCGCTCATAAATTTCGACTTCGTCCACATACACCCAGGTCACCGCTTGTGTGACGTACGTCACATAGTGTTAAACATGTGGGCAACAGGACCCGAACACGCAAGCGTTGACAGCACGGCGCACGACCACTGAGGTGTGGACATGAACCGAACGACGACCGGGGCGATGCCGCGAGAGTTCGCCGCGAACCTGCTTGAGGTGGCGATCGCCGAGGCCGAAGCGGGGCTGGCCGCGGGTGGCATCCCGATCGGCGCGGCACTCTTCGACGCCGATGGAGCCCTGCTCGGCCGCGGCCACAACCGACGGGTCCAGGACGAGGACCCCTCGGTGCACGCCGAGACCGCCGCCTTCCGCGCCGCGGGCCGCCAGCGCGACTACCGCTCCACGATCATGGTGACCACGCTCTCGCCCTGCTGGTACTGCAGCGGCCTGGTGCGCCAGTTCGGCATCGGCACCCTCGTGGTGGGCGAGAGCGTCACGTTCACCGGTGGCCACGGCTGGCTGGCCGAGCACGGCATCCGGGTCACGGTTCTCGACGACGCCAGGTGCGTCGAGATGATGACCCGCTTCATCCGGGAGCGACCCGCGCTGTGGAACGAGGACATCGGGGTCACTGAGTAGCCATCCGCACCAGTGGCCACCAGGGCCCCGAAACCCTGTGCGTGCCCCACCCGACGGGTCCACACTGGCTTTGTGGGCGCTCCGCCGGGCTCCGCGCCTGGGATCGACGTCCACGGGAGGACTCGACGACCGAGGGAGTGCGGGCATGACCGACGGCGTTCCGCAGATACCACCGAGCGCGGTCGATGTCGACCTCTCCGCCGTCGCGGACGGCTGGGATCGGTCGATGTCCGACCTCGAGACCGGCATGTGGCGGATGGAGGAATCCCAGCCCCGGTTACGCACCCCCATCGTCGCGGTCGACCTCCTCGACCGCCCGCCGGACTGGGACCGCCTGGTCCGGGCGCACGAGTGGGCCTCACACATCGTGCCCCGGATCCGGATGCGCGCCGTGGAGCCCGCGTTCGGTCTCGGCAACCCGGTGTGGTCGGTCGACCCCGAGTTCGACCTCGGCTATCACCTGCGGCGCATCCGGCTGCCGGAGCCGGCCGACTTCAACCACGCGCTGCGGATCTGCAGGCACATGGGCACCGAGCCGTTCGACAAGGCGCGGCCGCCGTGGGTGGCGATGCTCATCGAGGGCCTCGACGACGGCCGCGCGGTGTACGTCGTCAAGACGCACCACAGCATGACCGACGGCATGGGCGGCATCCGGATGATGACGCTGCTGCACAGCCGCCGGTCCGCGCCCAGCCCCAACAAGCCGGACCGGCTGCCCGCACCGCCCGAGCATCTGTCCCACTTCGAGGCACTCGGCCAGGACGTGCTGACGGAGGTGCGCAAGACCCCCGGCCGGATCACCGGGCTCATCGCGGGCGCGGCCAGGACCGCGGTGGGCGCCCTGGCCGACCCGATCGGGACCGCGGGCGACGCCCTCGGCTACGCCAATTCGCTGCGCCGCATCGTCACCCCTCCCCCCGCGACGGGATCGCCGCTGCTGCGCGGCCGCGGGCTCGGTCGCTGGTTCGGCGTGCTGGAGGTGGGCCTGCCCGAGTTCAAGGCCGCCGCCCGCGCCGCGCACGGCTCGCTCAACGACGCCTACGTCGCCGCGCTGCTCGGCGGTTTCCGCCGCTACGCGCAGGCCCACGGCCAGCAGATCGGCCCGATCCCGATGGGCATGCCGGTGAACATGCGGCCCGCCTCCGACACCTCGGGCGGCAACCGGTTCGCGGCCGTCCGGTTCGCCGGGCCCGCCGCCGAGGCGGACCCGGTCGAGCGGATCAAGAAGGTGCGCGCCATCGTCCTCGGGCTGCGCGAGGAACCGGCGATCGACGCGATCGACCTCGCCGCGCCGCTACTCAAACGGCTGCCGAACTGGCTGCTCGCGGACTGGTACCTGTCCCAGTCGACCGGCCTGGACCTGCAGGCCAGCAACGTCGCGGGCGTGCCGGTCCCGGTGTACCTCGCCGGGGCCCGGATCGAGCGGATGTTCCCGTTCGGGCCCGCGCCCGGCTGCGCGGTGATGGCCACCCTGGTCTCGCACGTCGGCACCTGCTGCATCGGGGTCAACCTCGACACCGCCGCGGTCACCGCTCCGAAACTGTACATGCGCTGTCTGCAGGAGAGCCTGGACGAGGTTGTCGCACTGGCCGGCCCGACCGAAGGGACGCAACGATGACGAGCACGCAACACCCTCGGGTCTACCTCACCGAGACCGTGACGGCCGCCGAGGACGACGTGTTGCGGTCCTGGCTCAGCCGCCGCCCCACCGAGGCCGGGAAGCCCGCGACCGCGGTGCCGATCGGCGGCCAGTCGCTGGCCGAGCTCACCCGCAGGCAGGACGACCCGATGCTCACCCCCGTGCGGGTGGTGTGGCTGCCGCCGCCCGACAACGGACACCGTCACGGGCTGCGGGATGCGCTGTCCCCGCGGGATCCGCTGCATCCGGGCCGCGGCACGCAGCGGCGGCTGCTGCGCAGCGACCCGGCCCGCTGCCAGGTGATCGAGGGCGAGCCCGCCCCCCTCAGCGACCTCAAGCGCCGGCTCGACGAGAGCGGCGGCGGCTCGCTGCCCGAATACATACGCAGGCAGGCCGCCCTCGCGCTGGAACGGGCCGAGCGCGCCCTGCTCGGCAATCAGTACAAGGTGTCGCGGTTCGTGGTCGAGGAGATCACCGACACCGCCCGCTTCCACGCAGGCGTCAGCGACCTGTCGCTGCGGCTGAACGTACCGCTGGCCGAGGTCGACAAGCGGTCGAGGGAGGCGCTGGGCGAGATGGTGGCCGCGCAGAGCAGGCGCGCGATCGCCCTGTGGGATCGGCTGGGCCGCTACTTCTCCCGCGCCTATCGCCTCGACGTGGACACCACGCGCTTCGAGGAACTGCGCACGCTGAACCGGGAGCACTCGCTGGTGTTCCTGCCGAGTCACCGCTCGTACCTGGACCCGCTGGTGCTGCGGCCCGCGCTGCTGGCGAACGACCTGCCGCTCAACCACGTGATGGGTGGGCTGAACGTCAGCTTCTGGCCGATCGGACCGATCAGCAGGCGCAGCGGCACCGTCTTCATCCGCCGCAAGTTCGACGGCGACGAGGTCTACAAGTGGACGCTGCGCGAGTACATGCGCTACCTGCTCACCAAACGGTTCAACCTCGAGTGGTACATCGAGGGCGGGCGCAGCCGCACCGGAAAGCTGCGGCCCCCACGCTTCGGGCTGCTCACCTACCTGACCAAGGCCTATCAGTCCAGCGGGGTGTCGGACGTCTACCTGGTGCCGGTCTCGCTGACCTACGACCAGCTCTACGAGGTCAGCGCGATGGCCGCCGAGGCGCACGGTGAGGCGAAGACGAAGGAGAGCCTGCTCTGGATGGTCGGGTACGTGCGCGCCCAGGGCAAGCGGCACGGCGTGGCGCACGTGACCGTCGGCAGGCCGCTCTCGCTCGCCGACTCGCTCGGCGGCGAGAAGGACCTGCGGCTGGCCATCCAGAAGACCGCGTTCGAGGTGTGCCATCGGATCAACGAGGTCACCCCGATCACGGTGTCGTCACTGGTCATGCTCGCCTTCCTCGGCATCGAGGACCGCGCGCTGACCGTCGCCGAGCTGGCCTTCATCCTGACGCCGCTGGTCGACTACATCTCCGCCCGCTCACTACCGACCGCGGGCGGTGTGGACCTGCAGAACCCGCAGGTGTACCGCAAGGCCCTGGACACCCACGTGGAATCCGGTGTGCTGCAGTGCTTCGACAAGGGCGGCACCCGCGTCTACTACCTCGGCAAGGACCAGCACCTGGTGGCGGCGTTCTACCGCAACAACACCATCCACTTCTTCGTGGTCCGGGCGATCACGGAGCTGGTGCTCCGGGCCGCCATCGAGGAGGGGTACACCGACCTGAGGACCGAAGGTTGGATCGAGGCCAAGCGGATCCGCGATCTCCTCAAGTTCGAGTTCTTCTTCAGCGATCGGGACACCTTCGAGCACGACATGCGCCGGGAGATGGCGCTGATCGACCCATCGTGGGAGAGCAAGGTCGGCGATCCGAAGCAGGCCGAGCACATGCTCGACCTGGTAAAGCCCTACCTGGCGCACCGTGTCCTGCAACCGTTCCTGGAAGCCTACGAGGTGGTGGCAGATCAGCTGGTCCACACCCCGCTGTCCGGGAAGTTCAACGAGAAGGACTTCATCACGACGTGTCTCGCGCTGGCCGAGCAGCGGCGGCTGCGCCAGCAGATCGCCAGCAGCGAGTCCATCTCGAGCGAGTTGTTCGGCACCGCGCTGAAACTGGCGCGCAACCGCAACCTGCTCGAGGCCGACGACGGGGACGGTGTCGGCGACCTGGCACGGCGGCGGACGGCGTTCGCCGCCGAGATCCGCACCCTGGTCGGCCGGATAAAGCACATCCGCGGACTCACGCAAGGGCGACTCGACGAGTTCAGGGAGCACAGCACCTCGCCCGAGGAGAGAGATCGGTGACCCGCGTCGACGACCTGCACCGGGCCATCGCCGACGCCGAACCGGGGCCCGCCACCCTCGCCGCGTTCGACCTCGACGGCACCCTGATCAGCGGGTACTCCGCGAGCGTGGTGTACCGGGATCGTCTGCGCCGCTTCGACATCAGCCTCGCCGAGCTGCTGCGCACCACAGGGGCGGCGATCGACACCCAGTTCCGCGGCGCCGACGTCGGCGGGCTGATGCGGATCGGGGTCCAGTCCCTGGCCGGGCGGATGGACGACGAGCTGCGCGAGTGGGGCCAGCGGCTGTTCCGGCAGGAGATCGCCGGGATGATCTTCCCGGAGGTCCGCGGGCTGCTCGCCGCGCACCGGCGCGCCGGGCACACGGTCGTGATGGCCACCTCCGCCACCCCGTACCAGGCCCAATGGGTGGCGGCGGATCTCGACATCATGGATGTGCTGTCGACGGAGCCGGAGGTGGTGGACGGGATGCTCACCGGCGAGCTGACGACGCCGCCGCTGTGGGGGCAGGCGAAGGCCGACGCGTTGCGTTCCTACGCCGAGCGGAATGGCGCCGATCTGTCCCGCAGCTTCGCGTATTCCAATGGCGGCGAGGATGTCCCGATGCTGGAGTCGGTGGGGTATCCGGTGGCGCTGAACCCGGACCGCAAGCTGACCGGCCTCGCCAAGCGGAAGGGCTGGCCGGTGGTGAACCTGCGCAAGCCGCAGCTCGGCGCCGACCCGCTGTCGGTGGTGCGGACCTCCACCGCGGTGGGCGCGCTGATGGCCACCGCCGTGGCGGGCGGCGCGGCCGGGCTGGTCCTGCGCAACCGGCAGAGCGCCGCGAACCTCGTCGGGACGTTCGGTCCGGATCTGGCCCTGGCGATCTGCGGTATCTCGGTGAAGATCAACGGCAAGGACAATGCGTGGAGCGATCGGCCCGCGGTGTTCATGTTCAACCACACCAGTTCGCTGGACATGCTGATCGTCGGCGGCGTGATCCGCCGCGACGTGACCGGGGTCGCGAAGGTGGAGGCGTCCCACGATCCGCGGTTCGTCCCGATCGGCGCGCTGCTCGACGTCGCGTACATCGACCGGTCGGACAGCGAGAAGGCGAAGGCCGCGTTGGGGCCCGCCGTGGACAAGCTGAAGTCGGGCATCTCGATCGCGATCTCGCCTGAGGGGACTCGGACGCCGACGCCGCGCCTTGGCAGGTTCAAGAAGGGCGGCTTCCACCTGGCGATCCAGGCGGGGGTACCGATCGTGCCGATCGTCATCCACAACGCCGGAGAACTGATGTGGCGCAACTCACTTGTCGCACATCCGGGCACGGTGTACGTGGACGTGTTGGAACCGGTGAGCACCGAGAACTGGTCCGTGGAGACACTCGACGAGCATGTCGACGAGGTGCGGGCGCTGTTCGATGAGCGGCTGCACGCCGGGCACCAGTAGGCCGGCTCGCCACCCGCGTTCCGATCCGGGAAGGGCAACCACCGCCACACCTGTGATGTAGAACTCGCTGAGTTCGGGGTCGTCCCAGCCGGACCTCTTTTTCTTAAGATTCGCTAATGATTCGTCCGTACCTTCGTGCCCGATGTGGGTCGGGGCGGCACCGCTCTCCGCTGGGGCGGTCAGCTGCGCATCGCAACGGACAGGACGGAATCACGAAGTTTTGATGAGTATTGTCAGACCTCAATCGACCAGCCGACTTCTCCAACGCCTACTCACCGTCACCGCATCGCTGCTCGCGTGCGTGATGCTCGCGGGCATCTCAGGGCAGGCGGCCGCGGGTGCCGCGCCCCTCGCGCACCGCGCACCCTGGGGCGGGTACGAGGAGGTGTGGGTCCCCTCCGAAATGGGCCCGATCAAGGTGCAGATCCAGTGGGCCTCCCGCGGGGGCAATGCCGCGCTGTACCTGCTCGACGGTCTGCGGGCGCGAAACGACCGCAACGCCTGGTCATTCGAGACCAACGCGCTCGATCAGTTCCGCAACGACAACATCACCCTGGTGATGCCGGTCGGTGGCGAGTCCAGCTTCTACACCGACTGGATGGCTCCGTCGAACTTCAACGGACAGCAGACCACCTACAAGTGGGAGACCTTCCTGACCCGCGACCTGCCGAATTACCTCGAGACCCGCGGAGTCTCCCGTCACAACAACGGCGTCCTCGGCCTGTCGATGGGCGGATCCGCAGCGATGACGCTCGCCGCGCACCATCGCGACCAGTTCAAGTTCGCCGGCTCCCTGTCGGGCTACCTCAACCTGTCCGCACCGGGCATGCGTGAGGCCATCCGCGTTTCGATGCTCGACGCCGGTCGCTACAACGTCGACTCCATGTGGGGCCCGCCCTGGTCGCCCCTCTGGCTGCGCAACGATCCGTTCGTCGTGGCCCCACAACTGGCCGGCCTGTCCATGTATGTCTATGCGGCGAGCGGTCTCCCGGGCCATTTCGACCAGCCGCAGGCTCCGATCGACTACTTCAACACGGCGACCGGCATGGCGCTCGAGGCGCTCTCCCTCGCCAACACCCGAGCGTTCCAGGTCCGCCTCGGCTCCCTCGGCATCCCGGCCACCTTCAGTTTCCCGCCCCACGGCACCCATTCGTGGCCCTACTGGTCCGCGGAATTGTGGAAGGCGCGCACCCAGATCCTGAACACATTGAACGCGTGGTGAGACTGTCCATTCGTTTCGAGAAGCGCCCGGGGGCATGGAATTTCCATGCCCCCGGGCGTTTCCGCTATTCAGCCTGGATGCGATGTCCTCTGCCCATCCGTTTCGGGGTCTAACGGAGTTCTAATCTCGGTCACGCACAGTGTGGACATGACATTCGAACCGCGACCGACGCTCCGCGTCGCCATTGGCGCGGGCGGCACCGGTGGACATATCTATCCCGGCCTCGCCGTCGCCGAGGCCCTGCGCGAACACGCCGATATTCAGATCGAATTCTTTGGCGCCAAAGGCAGACTCGAAGAAACACTCGTGCCCGCGGCGGGCTACCGACTTCATACTTCCGAGGTCTATGGACTGACCGGCGTGCGCGGCAGTGGGAGGGCAGCAGCCCGACTCCGACGCGCCAGCGTGCACTGTGCACGGCAGATCCGTGAACTCGGTATCGATGTCGTTTTCGGCACCGGCGGATATCCGAGTCTGCCGATTGTGCTGGGCGCCCGCCTTGCGGGCATACCGACACTGATCCATGAATCCAACGCTGTGCCGGGACGGGCAAACCGCCTGGGCGCGCTCTTGTCGTCCCGGGTGGCAGTGGCATTCCCGGAGACGATGCGGGCCTTCACCCGCAACGAGGTTCGGGTGGTCGGCACACCGCTGATGCGGGAGATCGCGAGACTCGACAAGTGGGCGCTTCGCGATCAGGCACGCACCGTCTTCGGCGCTCAGCCGGACCAGAAACTCGTCATCGTCTGCGGCGGCAGCCTCGGATCTCGCAGCCTGACCGATACCGCGCTGTCGCTGGCGCGCGAATGGCGCGACCGCGACGACGTCCGCCTGGTCGTGAAGACGGGGCCCGAGCACTTCGCCGAAGCGTCGTCCGAGGTCGAAGACCTCGACAACGTGCTGGTGCTGCCCTATCTGGACAGGATGGACCTGGTGTACGCGGGCGCCGACACTTTTGTCGGGCGGGCGGGCGCGATCACGGTCGCCGAGCTATCCCATGTCGGCGTGCCCAGCGTCCTCGTGCCGTACCCACACGCGCCCGGTGACCATCAGCGACACAACGCACAAGCGCTCGTGACCCGCGGCACCGCCGGGATGCTCGGAGACGGTGACCTGAGCCCGGCAAGCCTGGCGCGGTCGATCGACGACCTTCTCGGCGACACCACTGAGCGCGCGTCGATCGCGGACACCGCCCATCCGAGGCTGAACGATTCCGCACGAACAGTGGCGAACTGGCTACGCCAGCTCGGCGGCCACAAGTCGGCGGCATATGACGTCGTCAACGCATGAACCCATCAAACGCATGAACCCATCGAACGATAGAGGTGTATTCGTGAATGAATTCTGGTCCGGCAGAAAAGTCTTGGTCACCGGCGGTGAGGGCTTCATCGGCAGCAGCCTGGTCGAACAGTTGCTCGCGCAAGGCGCGCAGGTACGGGTGCTGGCGCATTACAAGCCCTACGCGTCGGCCGGCTTTCTTTCAGATCACCTCGACGATATCGAGATGATCGCGGGAGATGTTCGCGACAGCGGACAGGTACTCGATGCCGCGGAGGGTATCGACACCATATTCCACCTCGCGGCACTGATCGGAATCCCCTACAGCTACCGGGCTCCGCACACATATCTCGAGACGAATGTGCTGGGCACCCAGAACATCGTCGACGCGGCGCGTCGACACGAGGTGCGACGGGTTGTGCACACGTCGACGAGCGAGGTGTATGGAACCGCGCGAGAAGTACCGATTTCCGAGGCGCATCCGCTGCAACCCCAGTCGCCCTACTCCGCATCGAAAATTGCCGCGGACATGGTCGCGCTGTCGTACTTTCACTCGTTCGACACGCCGGTTTCGGTCTGCCGTCCATTCAACACATTCGGCCCGCGGCAGTCGACGCGCGCCGTGATTCCCGCGATCCTGCACCAGTTGCACTCCGGCGCGGGCGAGATCGCCGTCGGCGCGCTGTCCCCTACTCGGGACTTCACCTACGTCGAGGACACCGCCCGTGGCTTCATGGCGATCGCGGAGTCCGAGCGGACGGTCGGCCAGACGCTGAATCTCGGTACCGGCAAGGAGATTTCGATCCGCGACCTGATCGACGTACTCATCGAGATCACGGGTTCGGCCGCATCCGTCACCGCGGAGGACTCCCGCCAACGTCCCGCGGGCAGCGAGGTCCACCGACTGTTGTCCGACAACGGGCGCGTGCGGGAACTGACGGGCTGGAGCCCGCAGGTCTCCCTGCGCGAGGGGCTCACCCGGACCTCGGAGTGGGTCGAGTCTCATCCGATCGCCGACCCTCGCCGCTACAGCGTGTGAGGCACGGTCTTCCCTGACATCGGATCGGACGGAGGGGACGCCGAGCATTCCGCTCGGAGCGCCACCCAGGCACTAGCATTTGTGATGTCCGATGCCGAAGCGGAGGGGATGTCATGACCCGTACCCGGATAGCCGCCGTCCTGCTCGCCACCACTGCACTCACGCTGGCCGCGTGTAGCAACTCCGACACCGAGGGCAATCCGACGGCCGCACCCGCGCCGACCACCACCACCGCCTCCACCGAGGCACCGGCCGTGGAGACAACGGCCGCCGGTCCCCCGCCCCCGACCAGCGCTCCGGACGATCCGAACACCTGCGCCGCCACCGAGCTGATGCTCACCGCGGGCCAGCCAGAGGGTGCCGCGGGCTCGACGATCATCCCGCTGGTGTTCACCAACATCGGCGGTCGCACGTGCAAGCTCGACGGCTTCCCCGGCGTCTCCTACGTGGCGCAGGAGAACGGCCCCGAGGTCGGCGCACCGGCGACACGATCCGGCGCGGGCCAGGGCCCGGTGGAGCTGACGTCGGACGGCAAGGCGACCGCCCAGGTGCGGGCGATCCAGGTCGCGAACTACCCGCCGGAGCTGTGCGAACCCACGCCGGTCGCCGGGCTGCGGGTGTTCCCGCCAAACGCATATGCGTCGCTGTTCCTGCCGTTCCCGGGGACCGGATGCGCGAAGACCGGGCCGGAGGTCAATCAGCTCGAGGTGACCGCGGTGGTCGCGGGCGGGTAGTTCGCGCGCGCTTTGCCCGCTCAGTCGGAAACATCCGATGGGGGCGGCGGGAGTCGGAGCATGATGGTGGCATGTCGACCGCCGATCTCGTCGAACTCGTCGCCGCCCTCCCCGACGGCGCCGTCCTCACCGACCCGGACCTGACCGAGGGCTACCGGCAGGACTGGGCCGCGGACCCGAACGCGGGCCACCCCATGGCCGTGGTCCGCGCGACTTGCACCGAGGACGTGCAGGCGGTGATGCGCTGGGCAACCGAGCACAGGGTTCCCGTGGTGCCTCGCGGCGCCGGGTCCGGGTTGTCCGGCGGCTCGACCGCGGTCAGCGGTGGCATCGTGCTCACCACCGAGCGGATGCGCGAGATCAGCGTCGACCCGGTCACCCGGATCGCCGTCGCGCAGCCGGGCCTGTTCAACGCCGAGGTGAAGAAGGCCGCCGCCGAGCACGGGCTCTGGTATCCCCCGGACCCGTCCTCGTTCGAGATCTGTTCCATCGGCGGGAATGCCGCAACCAACGCGGGCGGCCTATGCTGCGTGAAGTACGGCGTCACCACCGACTACATCCTGGGCATGCAGGTGGTGCTCGCGGACGGCACCGCGGTGCGACTCGGCGGCCCACGCCTCAAGGACGTCGCCGGGCTCTCGCTCACCAAGCTGTTCGTCGGCAGCGAGGGCACCCTCGGGATCATCACCGAGCTGACGCTGCGGCTGATCCCCGCCCAGCCGCCCGCCTCGACCGTGGTGGCGTCGTTCGGTTCGGTGCAGGACGCGGCCGACGCGGTCCTCGCGATCACCAGGAACCTGCGGCCGGCGATGCTCGAGTTCATGGACCACGCCAGCATCAACGCGGTCGAGGACTCGGTGCACATGGGCCTGGACCGGAACGCGCGGGCACTGCTGCTCGCGCAGTCCGATGCGCCGGGCGCGGTCGCTGCGGAGGAGATCGCGGCGATGGTCGCGGCCTGCGAAAAGCACGGTGCCACCGAGGTTTTCGCCACCGACGACCCGGCCGAGGGCGAGGCGTTCACGGTGGCCCGGCGGTCGGTGTTCCCGGCCGTACAGGCACTCGGCAGCCTGCTGCTCGAGGATGTCGGCGTGCCGATGGACGCGCTGCCCCGCCTGATCACCGGCGTCGAGGAAATCGCGCGCGACTGCGACGTGCTGATCTGCGTGGTCGCGCACGCCGGCGACGGCAACACTCACCCGCTGATCGTGTTCGACCCCACCAACCCCGACGAGGCCGACCGGGCACAACGCGCGTTCGGCCTGGTGATGGACCTGGCGATCGCGTTGGGCGGCACCATCACCGGCGAGCACGGGGTGGGTCGGCTCAAGCGGGACTGGCTGCCGTTCCAACTCGGGGAGGACGTGATGGAGCTGAACCGACGGATCAAGACCGCGCTGGACCCGGACGGGATCCTGAACCCGGGCGCGATGCTCAAGTAGGTCGGCAGGTCAGAGCGGGGCGCCGGCGCTGTCAATGCCGGCGCGGTTGCGTTCCTCCGAGGCCGCGTACATGGCCTCGATCTTCTCGAAGGTCTGCTGCATCTCCAGGACGACATTGACGTGGTCGTCGATTGCCTGGACCATCGAATAGTCGCCGCCGGCCGCCTTCTTTCCAAACTTGGCCGCAAGATCGATGCCGGACTGAAGTGTTCCGAAACCATCAACCTTCGCCTGCTTGCTCGCATCGAACTGAATTCGACGGAGCTGGTCCACGAATTCAGCACACCGCTGTGCGCAACGCTGCGCTACTCCCCGCTCCAGGGAGAGTCGACCCGCACCGACTGCAGCGCCCATCGCTGCCCACCCAGCTCCGGCATACTCTTCAGCCACAACCAACTCCTGTCTCAGGCAAATCGACTATTCCGGTACATACGGCAAGAGGGCGCTCGCAGCTCGAGTTGCTGCCGCACATGGCTCCTCGACCAACGGATCTGTCCCGAGGTTCGACATCTGGATCAAGACAACCCCGTTTCCAGACTCCACGGCGACGTCACAGCTCCTTCGGTCGGTATCGGCCACTTCCCGGTACGTCATACCGCTGCGATCACCCACACTCACCTGGGTGAAATCTGTGTTGTTCTTGTTGCCGCGAACCTCGTCCATAGAACGGGTTGTCGCGAATACACCTAGGAATTGAGGGCCCTCGTTCCAACTGCAGATCTTCCACCCAGGCTGCTTGACTCCCGCAACGTCCGGCGATTCGCTAGCTGGATCCACTCCCACCGCATGCAACGCCTCATCCGGGATGTCATCGCAGGGACTGAACACCGGCTCCCCCGACCCGGCCCCCACCCCCTCGGCCTCCCCCGCGACACTCTCCGAACCACACCCGACCAGCATCAACGCAGCACAAGCCGCGCCCAACGCAACGAGACCCCGTACTAGTACCCGCACCCGACACTCCCCACTCCCGGCCGATCGATACCGGTCCACCCTAGTTAGACGCACCCACCGGCTCCCCGGTTCCGCAGGCCACCTCGCGGAGAACGCTCCCCGAGGTGTCACTCATCGTCTAGACCGCTTCCGGGTAGTCACGAGTCCGCGCGCGCCCGATCGCCGCCTCCGTGCCCAGCTCCGCTCTCGCGTCTGCATTGTTTGCATAGTGAGTGACGAGGTGGAACATCAGCGCCTCGTCGATCGCGAACTTGCGACAGTCCACCTCGATCATGGGAACTGGTGGTAGTCGGTCGATTCTCCAAATCGGGGTCTTGTAACGGCGCTCCCATACTGCGTTCGCATACCCGATGACCAGAACCATCCGATACCCGTTGTAGGCGGCTTTCGCTCCGGCCACCGCTTCCCATGGCAGATAGGACTCGAAGCTCCAGCCGCGATGGCGAATCCCGTCACGCGTCAATTGGATGTATCCAGGGCGCAGAAGCCGGGCTGAAGCCACAACCAGAAAGGTCGCGAGAAAGATGCCGAACAACCCGAACACCATCGCGGCTCCGGGAACGAACGAGCTCGGCACATTGAGGTAGAGCTCGATGGCGGCACCGAGGCTCAGTGCGGTCAAGCATGTCATCAACGCGACGAGCAGAACCCACACCCGCCGCGACTGCCGAAGCTCGGTCGCCGGAATACCCCCGACCGCGATGGTTCGAATATCACCATCGCGATGGTTCGAATCCCGAACCGCTACTCCAGTCGCCACAATGAGGAAGAACAAACATGCGATTCCGAAGGAGTACCGCAGAGCTGCGGGGAACCCTCCGGCCCAGCCAGCCAGGCCGACGAGAACGGCGATCAATCCGAATCCGGTCATCATCGCCATCGCAAGCTTCTCGGACACCGTGTAGCGGGCCGCGGGCCATTCGGGTGGGACCTCCAAGCCCCTAGAAGACTGCATTCCACGCCCCCTTCGCCAGCCCACCGACAGCGGCTCCGGCGTCGGCAACTGCGTCGACCCCCGACTCCACGGCGTCATCAAGATCGTCAACGCCGTTCTGATACAACGAATCCACTGCTCCAGATGTGAACAATCCGGCAACCACCCCGACGCCGGCGCCGACCGCCGTACCGACTCCGGGAACGACAGACCCCACCACTGCACCCGCCCCTGCACCCGCAAGGAGAGAAGCCCCGAACCCCGCTGCACCGGATACGACCGCCTGGCCCGCTGGCTTGCCGTTGTAAATGTCGTATGCGATACCTGCTGCGGCGAGGACTCCGCCTGCCTTGAGCCCAAGCTTGCTCGCGCTGGCTTCGGAGCGTGCTGCAGCAGCGGCCGCATCATCGGCTGTGTGGCTCATCAGCCGTGACGTATCGAAGTCGCGATAGATCTGTGAGGCGGGGGTTCCTGCGGGTGCGGTTCGTGCGAGCTCGAGATACTTGGACGCCTCACCGGCAAAGAACTCCGAATTCTTCAACAGCGCTGAGGCATGCCGTGCCGCAAGAACCCCGGCGGCACCATTGACAAGATCCCCCACAACGAAGAACCACTTGCTACTCAGGTCCGCCCAGACGTTCTTGACCGTTTTCACCGCGAACGCCCATAGCTCACGCGCAGCGTCGACACCATGCTGGGCCGAGTCGTACGCCCGCATCAGGGCCTCGTGTCGCTCGACTGCTCCGACCGCAGCTGTGTAAGCGCTCAACGCCTCCACCGTTGCGTCGGCTCCGTTCGGCGGCGACCCCGGATTGACGGGCATTGGGCCAGGTTCCTGGATCTGATCGCCCACGACGGCCAATCCGGCAGTTGCAGCGGCGGCACGAACCTCACCCATGTCGTCCTGTGCACGTTGAAGCTGGGCTGCGGCCTCATCAAAGGCCAGCGCCTGGTGAGCTACCGCGGTCGCCAAATCATCGGCCTTGCCGGCGGAAACAGTTGCCCTGGCGCTGAACCCGTCACCGGCAGTGCCGTCCCATCCGGCGTCGGCGGTGTTTCGCGCTTGGTACAACTGATCGGCAGCCGAGACGACCATCGGACCGAGGCTGGTCCGCAGCCAGGCCGCCGCCGCACGAATACTCTCGGGATTCCCGTCAACGCGTGTGTCAATTGGCATTGGCTACTCCACCCATGCCGTGTTGAACCCGTCGGCGGTCGCCACGTCCTGTTCTCGATAACGGGCGTTTGCCTCGGCTACGGCCTCACTCGCCGCGGCTAGGGCCACGACAAGCTGTCCGGCGTTCTCGGTCAACCGGGCCATGATCCCCATCAGGGCCGCCGTCGCGTCCCCCGCATCGATTGCTGCCGGGCGCGAACGAGCCGACCGCGTCGAGATCGGCACTCGATCGGTCGAGCGACTCCGTGATTCCGTCAAGTGCGACGGAATCCACGAACAGCGTCACGCGCAGTCACCTGCCGATGCCGCAGTCTGCACGACTACCGAGCCCACCATTGTCCCCCTCCACAGTCCGAACGTCGCGGTCCCCCCAGGACCCAAGGCCGGGATCGGACGCTACCTGACGGGCGCCCTGATCTCGGCGTACCAGGTGAGCGGAGGTAGTCGCTCCCGGCCGATAGATACCGGTCCACCCTAGATAGACGCAGCAACCGGCCCATCGGTTCCACCGCGCCACCGGATCGAGATCTCGCGACTGCGCTCGCCTCCCGGACTTCGTCGGACCCTCGCGATAGGTTTGCTGATGACGGGGGTTCCACGACATGCGACAGGGGGAACGATGACCGAGAGTTTCGACGACAGGATCGAGCAGGCCTGGGCCGACTTCCAGGCTGTCCTCGCCGACCATGTCGCAGCCATGGTCGACGACGACCTCCTCGCGTTGGAGCTGGGTGAGGAGTCCTCTGTGGAGGGCTTCGTTCCGTGTGTGCAGTTCCTGGCCTGGGGCGGTGACCAGGTGCGATGCGAGGTCCCGTCCAACGCCTACCTCGATCCCCGGCACCGGCTGTCCCCCGCGGACGAGGCGCGGCTGGTCGAGCTGGGCTGGCATCGCCCCACCCGCGCACCCGAGGACGAGCCGGACGCGGGGTCGCCGGCCTTCTTCGTCGACAAGGCCGCGAACTGGGCCGATCAGCTCGCCGCGATGGCCATCACGGTGTTCCGGGAGACCTGGAGCGTGCCGCACCCGAGCTTCCTGCGCACCGAGGCGGTCGGCACCCTGGAGTCGCTCGAGTTCGAGCCAGACCTGCCGGACGAGGAGTCGTTCGCGCTGGACCTGGGCGCCGCGGTGGTGCCGCGCGACGACGAGCACCTCTACGAGCTGGTCGGGCTGACGCTGGCCCGCCTCTTCGACGAGCCGCCGGGCGACGACGACCACAACGACTTCATGCTTGCCCTGGGCCGGGTCATCGGGTTCGTCGGCCCGCACCTCGACGGCGGTGAGGTGCAGGTGCGGGTGCCGCTGGTGCGCGAGGTCAGCGACCGGACCCGGGCCAGCGAACTGATCGCCGACCTGAACCGGCGCTGGCCGCACCTGAAGTTCACCCTGGCGACGGACCGGGTGGAGGCGTGGGCGGCGGTGCTCGCGAATCCGTATGTCCCGCAGCATCTCATCGACATGCTCGAGCAGCTGTTCTCGTTCGCGCAGACCGTCGACGATGAGTTCGCGGCACGGTTCGGCGGGCGGCTGGAGGGATTCCCGGAGCCCGACCCCGTGCCGATGGAGGTCGACCACGGGGAGCTCACCACTCCTCCCCCGGCGCCGGCCCCGAAGCCGCTTCGGCAGATGGAGCTGTTCACCGACCCCGGCGAGCAGACCCTGTTCGACGAGCCGAGCTGACGGGCTCCCGCGCCCACCCGTAAACCCTGAACCCGGATCGGATCATGCGCACCAAGAAGAAGTCGGACAACGTCGCGGCGCTGGTCAATCAGCTCTACAGAGAGCGCGAACGCGCGTGGGCGGCGGCGCTGGTCACTGCCCAGACGTTCCTCGACACCCTCGCCGACGACGTGCTCGAGGACCTGGACCGCGACCGGCTCAACGCCAAGACCGCCCGGATCAAGGATCGCGAGCGCACCGCGGACAAGGTCCGGCGCCGGGTCGCCGAGGGGCAGATGGACCGGCCCACCACCACCGACGACATCGCCGACGCCATCCACGACCTGGTCGGGATCAAGGTGCTGTGCAAGACGCCGCGCGATCTCTCCGCGTTCACCGAGAAGCTGCTCGAGGCGTGCACCTCGCCCGCCTGCTCGGTGCGCCTGGCCGTCCCGCCGCGGGACTACGTGACCAATCCCAAGGACAGCGGCTACCGGGCGTATCACGCGGTCCTGATGATCAAGGTCGCCACCCACGAAGGCGACCTGGGCGTCAAGGTCGAGGTGCAGGTGAAGACGCTGCTGCAGGACGCGTGGGGCGAGCTGACCCACGAGGACATGTACAAGCCGGGTAAGGCGCTCAAGCCCAACGAGTTTCACCAGGACGTGGCGCGGCAGATGGCACAACTGCTGGACAACGTGGACTCCATGGCCGACCTGCTCGCGGCCGAGCTCGACCGGCAGACCGCGCAGCTCGACGCCGATGCGGACGGCACGGCACCGGACAGCTCGGAGGAGCCGACGGTGTACGCCCGGGTCACCCGGACCGGCCCGCGCTACGCCCTCGCCGTCACCCTCGACGGCCGGCAGGGCCTGATCCCGGCACGCTCGGTGCGCAGGCTCGTGGGGTCGAGCGCCCGGATCAACGTCAGCGACTACCTCGACGTCGGCGACATGGTCGACGTCCGGGTCGAGGAGACCGACACCGCGCTGTACTACCACCCGGTCGCGCTGAGCTGACTCAGCGAGGGTCCAGGCGTGCAGCGCGCGGAAGCATCATCGACGCGCTCGGGCTCACATCGTCCGCAGTGCCCGCAGCACCGCGCGACCGGCGGCGGGGTCGCCGACCGTGATGCGGGCGCTGCCGTCGGGGTAGGACTTGGCCACTATGCCCGCGCGCTGCAGCGCGTCCGCGGTACGCGGCCCGCTCAGGTAGAGGAAGTTGGCGTGACTGGACGGCACCCGAAGTCCGTGCTGCTGCAGCCGGTTCCGCAACCGTTCGCGTTCGGCGATGATCCGGGCGACCCGGGCCCGCAATTCGTCCTCGGCCGCATAGGATGCGGTCACCGCCGCCACCGCCGCGCAGCTCATTCCGAACGGCAATTGTCGGCGTCGCACGCGCGCCACCAGGTCGTCGGCTCCGAATGCGTAGCCGATGCGCAACCCGGCCAGCCCGAACGCCTTCGAAAATGTCCGCAGCACCAACACATTGGGGTAACGGCGGATGACCTCGTGCACGTCGACCGCGTCGGCGACGACGAACTCGACGTAGGCCTCGTCGAGGATCACCACCACCCGCTGGGGAATCGAGGACAGGAACATCTCCAGGTCGGCCGCGGAGACCAGGGTGCCGGTGGGGTTGTGCGGTCGGCACAGCACCACCAGTTCGGTGCGACCGTCGACCGCCTCGCTCATCGCAGGTAGGTCTTGGCGACCACAGCCGTCGAGCGGCACGGTCACCGTGCGCACGCCGATCATGTCGGCCATGATCGGGTAGCCATCGAACGTGGGTGTCGCGAACACCATGGATTCGCCGGCGCGGATCGCGGTCTGCATGATCTGCATCGCCACTCCGGTTGCGCCCGATCCGACGACGACCTGGGTCGGCTGCACGCCGATCCGCTGCGCGATGATCTGCGGCAGTCGTTGCGGTAGGAACTCCGGGTACCGATTCGCCTTGGCCATCTGTTCGTGGAGCGCTGCCAGCACCGATGGCAACGGCGGGAACGGGTTTTCGCTCAGCCCGAGCTCGAAATGGCGCGCCGGGCGGGCCCGGCCGACCGCCACCGACGGCGTCGGCATATTCGCCAGGTCGCCGGTCATGGCGTCGGCCCCGCTCCCCATCGGACGGCCGCGGCGCCGGCGAAGTCGCCTGCGTGGGCGAAGGCGGCCATCAGAACCAGTGACCCGTTGCCGATGCGCCCGTCGCGGTTGGCGGTGTCCAGTGTCACCGGAATGCCGGCGCCGAACAGGTTTCCGCATTCGTCGAAGGTGTCCGGATGCTGCTCGGGGGTCAGCTGCATGGCCTCGCGCCAGTTCCGCAGGAACAGCCGGTTGGGTTGGTTGGTGACGAGGGTGTCGACCTCGGTGGACTGCACTCCGATCCGGTCGCAGACCGCCAGCGCGACCTCCGGCACCAGTCGGTTGCCGCGGGCGAACACCTTGGTGATCTTGGACTCGGTGAACCCCACGCAGACCTGCCCGCGCCCCGGCTCCCAGTATTTGCGGTCGGAGACCGGAACCGCCTCGAAGGTCATGTCGCCACCGAACTCCGGATGGGTGTGGCATTCGATGCCCAGGATCGGCGCGTCGTCGGATTTGGTCAGCAGGCCGACCCCGCAGCCGTCGCCGGGGACCGGGGCGTGCGCCAGCCCGCGGATCGCGGTCTGGGTGAAGACCTGTCCCGCACAGTTCTGGGTCGCGGCGATCAACGCCGTGGTGGCATCGGTGCTGAGCAGGATGGTCCGGGCCAGCGCCATCATCTGCACGAACGACGCGCAGCCGCTGTTGTGCACGTCGATCACCCAGTCCGGTCGCAGCCCCAACCGGCGGGCCACCTCCGGGCCGCTCCCCAGGACGGGATTGTCGGGCAGCTGGGTGTGGGTCAGCAGCACATCCACGCCGGACATCGCGTCCGCGCCGTGCCTGTCGATCAGGGGCGCCACCGCGCGCTCCACCATGTCGACCGCCGTCTCGTCACGGGCCACGTGGTGCCGATACCTCGGCGAGCGGAACATGACATTCTTCGCCATCCGGTCCGAGCGGGCAAACTGGGTGAAATACTCTGTGGGAACACGGTTTTCCGGCAGGTAGCTGGCGACGTCGACCAGGCTGACCGCAGGCAGGGGCGCTGTCATCGGTGCGCGCACAGTCATGCTCACTCCATCCACTCCGGCTTGATCGGTAGTCCGTGGGCGGCGCGGTACTCGCAGATGGCCTTGAGGTTGTCCATCTCCAACTGATGCCCGGCGGAGAACATGTCCCAGAAGTCGCCGACCCACACCGGGCGGTCCGCCGGCGCCGTGTCCGGGTAGGGGTTCTCGTCGTAGAACGGGTGGCGGCAGTTGTTCCACAGCACCACCGATCCGGGCGCGTTGAGCACCACCTCCGCGTCGACCACCCGCATCAGATAGATCATCCACAGGTGTTGGCCCTGGTCCCACGCGCAGTGGTAGTCCACCGTCATCGCGTCGGAATCGGCGACGGTGCGCACGAAGCATTTCGTCTGGTCGCCGAGTCTGTCCTGGGAGACCCACAGCCCGGGCTCGTCGGTCTCGGTGAACCCGCGGAGGCTGTAGGTCCACTCCTCCAGGCACCGGGTGTCCGCGAGGTACTCGTACACCTGTCGTGGCGGCGCCGCGATGTAGGCGTTGACCGGGCAGAACCGGCCGAACACCTGCTCGTGCGGGTACACCGACCGCAGCATGTCCATGATGATCGGTGTGGTGGCATCCCTGTCGGAATTCTCGATCCGCAGGACACCCGGGATTCCGCCCTCGGTGATGTCGCTGAGCGCGGGAAGGCCTGTCGGGGCGGGAACATTGATGGTCACGAGTTCTCCTTTGATCAGGGGCTGGTCAGGAAGGGCAGGAAGGGTGGTATCTCGTCGGGATCGCAATCCACCGAAACGAACGACGGACCCTCGGTGTGGACGCTGCGGGCCAGCGAGTCGGTCAGGTCGCCGACGCTTCGCGCGGCGAATGCCGACAGTGTCGGGAACATCGCCGCGATACCCTCGCCGAGCAGGGTCGGCCGGAATCGGTTGAAGCTGTATCGATCGCGGTAGAACAGTTGCTCGCGGGTCACGCACATGGCGTGCGCATTGTTGTTGAAAATGATGAACGTCACCGGCAGGTTGTGCTCGATCGCGGTGTGGATCTCCAGGCCGTGCATGAAGAACGCGCCGTCGCCGGCGATCACGAATGTCCTTCTGTTCCGGGTGAACGCCGAGCCGATCCCGGCGCCGAAGCTATAGCCCATGCCGCCCATCCCGAGGGCGACCACGAATCGCCCGCCGCGGGGCACCGAAAGATGATGCACGACGGACGCGCCCGTATTTCCGGCGTCGGCGAACACGTCCGACCCGGACGGCAGCATCGCGGCGATCGCATCCACTGCGTCTCGGTAGCGAAGTCCCGGCCCCGAGGAGTCTGGTACCTCCAGCGTCGTCAGGGCTTGCGGGGCTACTGGTTTCGGTTCGTGGTCGGGGCGGAACACGGCCGCGAGGTCGGCCAGCGTCGAACCGAGGCTCATGCTGCCCGCGTGTGTCGTGGGCAGATAGGGTGGTTCGGCGCCGATGCTGGCCACAGGCACCGCGGCCAACGCCCCCTCGAGGCCGGCCCGCGCGGTCATCGGCATCCGAGTCCCCACCAGCAGGCACAATGCCGATTGCCGTACGGCGTCGACGAGTTCGGCGTGGCCCATCGTGCCCGCGACACCGCAGAATCCGTGTTCGTCGGGGGTGTAGCAATCCTTCGCATCCGGTGCCACCCCGACCGCCGCGTCCAATGCGACGGCCAGTGCGCGCAGCTGCGCGCGGGCGTCGTTGCGCGCTACCTGATCGCCGACGACGAGCACGACCTTTCCGGTCCTCCTGGCCGCGGCGATCATCCCGGTGACGCGGGCCAGCCCGATGCGATCGTGAACTACCCGGCGGGCGGGTGGGGTGAACCGGGGCACGGTCACGGTGGCTTGCTGAATATCCTTGGGTAACAACAGCACCACCGGCCCCCCACGCCTGGCGGCGGATACCGCCCGCTGCAGGTGCTCGACGATGTCCTCCGGCCGCTCGACCCGCGCGCAGTAGCGGGAGATTTCGGAGAACAACCGCACCGCGTCGATCGACCCGGCCCGGCCGCTGGAATCCTGGAATGCGCCATTGCCCTCCGACGCCGTCGGTGGCTGACCGACGACGGCCAGCACCGGCACCCGTGAGGTGAAGGATTCGGCCAGGCCGGCGACCAGGTTCATCGCGCCGCCGCCAGAGGTTGCGGCGACGACACCGAGCCCGCTCGTCGAGCGTGCGTACCCGTCGGCCATCGTGACCGCGGAGAACTCGTGTTTCGCCACCACTCCGGTCACGTCCGCGTCGGCATCGAAGATGGCGTCGTAGAGGTCCTCGATATTCGCGCCGTCCACCCCGAATATGTGCCGAACTCCTAGCGCGGTCACGGAGTCGACGAGATAGTCGACGACCCGCCGCTGTGTGTTGCCGTGTGCTCGACCGCTCATGCCCATGTGCTGGTCCTCCCGAGACTCTCGGGCCCGTCCCTGGGCGATAGCCACACCTTGTTGCCGGGGTTATCCTCGAAAGCGCTGGGCCTGCCCAGAATCTTTGCCATTGCTAAGTTCCTTTGGGTCCCAGGGTCGTCCCAATCCATCGGCTCGACTACCCACCCCAAGGTGCAAATCTCTACCCCTCGATGCAGACGTCAGGGGTTGACACGGGACGAACCGTGCATGCAGCGGTCTACCCGGATTCGACCAACTCGACGCCACGCCCGAGCTTCGCCGCCTCTCGAGCGAAGGCAGGGTCGAAGAAGAGGAAGCTGAGCAGGTCGCCTCGGTCTGCCGCCTCGCCCCCGATCAGCCGGGCCAGGGCCCACAACGCCGGGTTCTGCGTGCCGCGCAGGCAGGCGAATAGTTCGCGGAAGACCCTGTCCGCGAGCGCGGCGATCTCACCGGCCCGGTCCAGGGAGGGGCCGGCGAAAATGAAATCGATCTGGCGAGCAATTTCCGGATAGTCGCGCGCAATCTTGTTGCGGCGTTCGATCGCGCGTAGATCCTCGATCATGCGGTCGGCCAGCATCGCGCGCATCGAGAGCGCCGCGGCCCCGAACACGTCGGGCTTTCCGGTGTGAAATGGCTGCTTTGATGGGAACCCGGTCGGCCAGGTCCGGGGGTGCGTCGCGACGACGCCCAGCAGGTCTGCACCGAAATCGATCGCGGGCTTGACGGGCGTGTTCAGCAGCAACCCACCGTCGACGTACCAACCGGACCAGCCGTGCGAGTCTCGGACGTGCACCGGGCGGAAGAGCGCCGGAACGGCGGCGGACGCGAGCACATGGTCGACGGTGAGCATCGTGTCCACGTACGTGATGTTGCGGCTCGCGTCGTAGAGCGGGAGGTCCACGGACGAGTTCCTCTCCACGAACACGACCGTCCCCCGCGTCGCCACGGACGTGGCGGTCACCGCGACGGCGCCGATCGTTCCTGCGGCGATGTCCCGTGCAGCCTGTCCCACGGCAGCGCTCGCTTCAGCGTGTCCCGCAGTGGCTCGGTGTCCAGCAGACTGGGCAGACGTACCGGGATTCCGGCGAGCTGCGCCAGGTAGCGCAGCCCACTCCCGACGATGCTGTTCACCGGCCCGAAGACATCGTCGAGCCTGAACAAACCCCACCGACGGACGAGTTCGTCCGCCGCCCTCACCAGTCCGAGGTCATAGAGGCCGCCGAGCCCGATCACATTGAGGGCGCCCGCGCTGGTGCCGATCAGGATCGAGGGCGGGGTGTTGTCCGCGGCCATCCGTTTCGCCAGCGTCGCCATCGCGCCTGCCTCGAACGCACCTCGTGCGCCCGCTCCCGCCACGACCAGCCCGATGCGTTCAGCCACGATCCGCCCCCATCGACGCACGCGTTTCGCCTCGTTGACTGACGGTACTCCCCGACGGCACACCGACACGAGGACGACGAACAGGAGTTCGGGCGGGCGCGCGACCTGCACCGTCGCCCCCACCGACTACCGTCTAGCCATGCTCTCGCCCCTCGACCGCGACCACGCCATCACCACCCTGGTGCGGGCGGTCGGGCAGACCACCTACGACCGCGGCGTCCGCTACGCCCGCGGCGGCTCGGTGCTGGAGCTGGACTGGCTCGCCGCGGAGCGGCGGGCGGTCGGGCTGGTCGACGGGACCGAGCTGTACCGGACGTCGGCCGTGTTCAGCCTGCGCGCCGAGCGGCTCGAGTTCGCGCGCGGCGAGTGCAGCTGCCCGGTCCGGCTGAACTGCAAGCACTCGGTCGCGCTGACCGTCGCCCTCCTCGACCAGCCGGACACCCAGGCCGTCGCGGCGCCGCCGTCCTGGGAGGACGTGCTCGGGGCCGCCCTCGGCGGCGGCGACACCCGCCCCGGCGGGACCGTCCCGCTGGCGGTGCAGCTGACGCTCACCCCCGGCCCCCGCTCGCAGTTCTGGCGGCTGCACGCGCGGCTCGCCCGGCCCGGCAAGGCCGGCTGGGTCAACGCGAACATGGCCTGGGCGAACCTGCCGACCATGCACGAGGTGGACGCCCGGCACCGGGACCTGCTGACCGAGCTGCACACGGTGCACCAGATGGGCGGGCGCGGCAGGCGCAGCGGCTACGGATCCGCCGAGAAGGACCTCGACCTGACCACCATCGACAGCCCGCGGCTGTGGCCGCTGCTCGACGAGCTGGCGGCGGCGGGCGTCGAGCTGCTCTACAACCGCAAGGAGCTGGGCGCGCTGCCGCGACCCGGCACCGCCGAGCTGTGCGTGGACATCGACGAGACCGGCGGCGACCTGGTGGTGACCCCGACCGTGCGCACCGACGACTCCGACCTGCCGGTGGCCGCGCTGGGTTTCCTCGGCGAGGACGCACACGGGGTGATCTACCTGCGCCCCGGCGACCCGCGCGGCCCCTCGCCCGCGGAGTGGCCGTTCCGGATCGCCCGGCTGTCCGGGACGGCGCCGCGCGCGATGCAGGAACTGGTGGCGGCCGAGGCCTCGATCACCGTGCCCGCGAGCGACGCGGACCGCTTCGCCGCCGCCTACTACCCGCGGCTGAGCCGGGCCGCGAGCGTCCGCTCCACCGACGGCTCGTTCACCCCACCCACCATCGAGGGCCCGACCCTGCTGCTCCGCGTCGCCTACCTGCCCGGGCACCGGGCGCAGCTGCACTGGCAGTACCGGTACGCGATCGGCGGCGCCGAGCGCGCGGTGGAGCTGCGGCCGGGCGACGACGAGAACTTCCGCGACGTCGACCGTGAACGGGCGCTGCTCGACGGGCTCGACCTGCCGCTCGCCAAGTACCGGCTGCTCTCCCCCGCGGGCGCGCTGCTGCCGCGGGTGAGCCTGGAGGGCCTCGACACCGCCCGGCTCAGCACCGAACTGATCCCCCTGCTGCTCACCCGCGACGACCTGGAGGTCGTGGTCGAGGGCGAGGCCGCCCAGTACCGGGACGCGGGCGACAGCCTGAGCATCGGGGTCGGCACCGACGCCACCGACGACGGCGACTGGTTCGACCTGTCGATCACCGTCCGCGTCGAGGACGCCCCGGTGCCGTTCCGCGACCTGTTCTCCGCCCTGAACACCGGCCAGTCGCACCTGCTGCTGCCCGACGGCGCCTACCTCTCGCTGGACCGGCCGGAGCTGCAGCGACTGCGGGACCTGATCGCCGAGGCCCGCGGCCTGCACGAGCAGGACCCGAACGGGTTGCGGCTGAGCCGGTTCCAGGCGTCGCTGTGGGAGGAGTTCGCGGCGCTCGGAGTGGTCGAGCGGCAGGCCGCCCGGTGGCGCGAGCAGGTGCAGGGCCTACTGGACGCGACCACCACGTCCACGCTGGAGCCGCCGGCGTCGCTGCGGGCGACGCTGCGGCCCTACCAGCTCGACGGCTTCCGCTGGCTGAGCTTCCTGTGGAGCAACGGGCTCGGCGGCATCCTCGCCGACGACATGGGCCTCGGCAAGACGGTGCAGTCGCTGGCGCTGATCTGCCAGTCCCGGGAGGCGAACCCGTCCGATCCGCCGGTGCTGATCGTGGCGCCGACGTCCGTGGTCGCGAACTGGGCGTCGGAGGCGGCCCGGTTCGCCCCACACCTGCGGGTGGTCGCGGTCTCGGAGACCGGCACCAAACGCGGTGCGGCGCTGGCGCAGTCGATCGAGGGGGCGGACGTGGTGGTCACCTCGTACACCCTCGCCCGGCTCGACGACGACGAGTACGCGGCGCACCGCTGGTCGATGCTGCTGCTCGACGAGGCGCAGTTCGTCAAGAACCATCGCTCCAAGGCGTACCAGTGCATGCGCCGGATCGAGGCGCCGACCAAGATCGCGATCACCGGCACGCCCATGGAGAACAACCTGATGGAGCTGTGGTCGCTGCTCTCGATCAGCGCGCCCGGCCTGTTCCCGAACCCGACGAAGTTCGGCGAGTACTACCGCAAGCCGATCGAATCCGGCGGCGACAGCGAGCTGCTCGGCCGGCTGCGCCGGCGGATCCGGCCACTGATCCTGCGCCGCACCAAGGAACAGGTCGCCTCCGACCTGCCCGCCAAGCAGGAGCAGGTGCTGGAGGTGGAGCTCTCGCCGCGGCACCGCAAGCTCTACGACACCCACCTGCAGCGGGAGCGGCAGAAAATCCTCGGCCTGGTCGGCGAGGTCGACGCCAACCGGTTCACCATCCTGCAGTCGCTGACCCTGCTGCGCCGGCTGAGCCTGGACGCCTCGCTGATCGACGACACCCACGCGTCGGTCGCGTCGGCGAAGATCGACGCCCTGCTCGAGCAGCTGGCCGACGTGATCGACGGCGGGCACCGGGCGCTGGTGTTCAGCCAGTTCACCGGCTTCCTGGACCGGGTGCGCCAGAGGCTGGACGCCGAGGGCATTAGCTACACCTACCTCGACGGCCGCACCCGGGACCGCGCGAAGGTGTTGGGCGAGTTCAAGTCCGGCGACGCGCCGGTGTTCCTGATCAGCCTGAAGGCGGGCGGGTTCGGACTGAACCTGACCGAGGCGGACTACTGCTTCCTGCTCGACCCGTGGTGGAACCCGGCCTCCGAGGCGCAGGCCGTGGACCGCACCCACCGGATCGGGCAGACCAGGAACGTGATGGTGTACCGGCTGATCGCCAAGGACACCATCGAGGAGAAGGTGATGGCGCTGCAGGCCCGCAAGTCGGAGCTGTTCGCCAGCGTGGTGGACGAGGGCGGGGCGTTCAGCGCGGCGCTGTCCGCCGAGGACATCCGGGAGCTGCTCGGCTAAGGCCGGTTCCCGAGGCCCGCGGCCGCCGCCAGCGCCTCGACCACCCAGTCGTCGTAGTCCGTTGCGCTCCAGCCCCGTTCGTCGATGAGCAGCGCGTGGGTCTCGGGGCTCTGCAGCGCCAGCCCGACGTCCACGCAGCGGTCCACGTCGAGGCCGTCGACCTTGCCGGCGAGCGCGGTCATCAGGTGTCGCAGCACGGTCTCGTGGTGCTCACAGGTGGTCTGCCACAGCTGCGCCACCTCGGCGTCCGCCCCCGCGGCGGCGCGCACCGCCAGCAGCACCGGGGCCACCCGGTCCAGGATCAGCCGGGCCGCGTGCACCTGGATGCGCAGCTGCGTCAGGGGGTCCGGCTCGGCGACCGCCTCGGCGACCCAGGGCCGGTCCAGCGTGGCGATCGGTTCGTCGTCGCCGGCGATCGAGACGTCGAGCAGCGCGGCCAGCACGCTGCGCTTGTTGCCGAACACGAAGTACACGGTCTGCACCGCGACGCCCGCCTCGGTCGCGATCGCCTTGATGGTGGTCGACGCGTAGCCGGCGGTGGTGAACAGGGTGCGCGCGGCGGTCAGGATCTTCCGCCGCGCCGGTGTCTTGTCGTCCTCGATCGGTGTTGCCACGAACTGAAGTGTAGATCTAGAGTGACGCACTAGAGCTTCACTCTAGCGATCTGGGAGACGGCATGACCTCGGTACTGGTTCTCGGCGGATACGGCGCGGTCGGCGCGCACCTGGTCGCGCGGCTGCGCGCGGACGGGATCGACGCCCTGGCTGCGGGCCGCGACCCCGCGCGGGCGGACCGGGTGGTCGACCTCGCGGATCCCCGCTCGCTGGCGTCGGGGATCGACGGAGTGTCCGCGGTGGTGAACTGCTCCGGGTCCGAGGAGCCCGCGGTCGCGGCGGCGGTCGCCGGGGGCGGGATCCCGTTCGTCGACATCACCGCGACCTCCGGGTACGCGCGGGAACTGGAGCGGGTGCAGGGCCCGGTGCTGCTGGGCGTGGGCATCGCGCCCGGCCTGAGCAGCCTGCTCGCCGCCGAGGCGGCGCGCGCGGGCGGGCCGGTGGACGTGGTGATCGGGCTCGGCGCCGGCGAGGCGCACGGGCCGGCGGCGACCGCCTGGACCTACGGCCTGCTGGGCAAGCGCTTCGACGACCCGGACGGCTCCAGGGTGCGCAACTACACCCGTCCCACGCGTTTCGAGCTCCCGGCCGAGGCGGGCTACCCGCGGTTCCCCGCGCTGCGCACGGACTTCGCCGACCAGCACCGGCTGACCGCGGACCTCGGCGTCCCGGTGCGCAGCTACCTGCGCCTGGACTCCCGCCTCGCGACCGTGGGGCTGGCGGCGCTGACCTGGACGCCGCGGATCGCGGCCCTGATCCCGGCGGGCGGCATGCCCGGCGGCGACGGCTGGGTGATCTCCGCCCGCGGCAGCGACGGCAGGTCGTGGTGGGCCACCGGCCGCGGGCAGTCGCGGGCGACGGCGGAGGTCGCGGCGCAGGCGGTTCAGCGGGTGCTGCGGAGCCCGATCGCGGCCCCGACCTGGCTGCACGAGACGGCCTCGTTGAACGAGCTGCGGCCGACGCTGGGGGCGGCCGGAATAGTGCTCGGGACCGGATAGTTGACCCTGCTAGTACCCCGCATGGGTAACGTGCGAGGCATCCTCCGACGAAAGGGACCGTCACCGTGGCGCACCGCATCGAGCACAAGCCGACCGAGAACCGCTTCGAGATCCACGTCGACGACGCCCTCGCCGGGTACGCCGATTACACCGTGATCGGCGGCGTCCGGGACTTCGACCACACGGTCACCGATCCTGCATTCCGCGGGCAGGGGCTGGCGGGCAAGCTGGTCGCGGCCGCGCTGGACGCGACGCGGGCGGACGGCATCTCGATCGCGACGTCGTGCTCCTATGTGGAGAGGTTTGTCGAGCAGAATCCGGACTACAAGGATCTACTCGCCGGCTGAACTGGCCCTATGTCATTCGGCAACCCAGAAGCTCCACCCCTCCGGTGCGGCCGGCCAACTCGAGTCGGGCGACCATCCAGGAAAGGGCTCCCATCCATCCGGTGATTCCGGCCATCCCGGCGCCGGGTTGAACCGGATATGTATCGGCTTGGGCGGGATCGGAGCGTGCACCGTCACGCTGGGCGCTAGCACGGCGACGTCAACGAACTGCTGGGCCGGAACGATGGACTCCCCGGTGGTGTGGGGCGGCGCCGCTGGGGCACTCGTCGACGGTTCCGGCCAGTGGGCGGGCAGTTCGTGTGCGCGAAGTGCATGGATCACGACTTCAGCCTTGAGCCTGTTCCCCTTCACGAGTGCCCTGGCCGCAGTCAGCCTGCCGGTCTCGGCGAGGTGCGCGATCACAGGCAGATAGCTTTCACTCATCTTCGGAGTCATCTGACCCACGAGCCTGCCATCGAGGCGTACCTCCACCACCTCGCGGCTGGTCCGGGCCAGCTGTTCGGTGACCGCGTGAAGGGTGGCGTAGGCCCAGCATTCCCCCTCCGACCGCAGGAATGGAGCGATCGCATCCATATGCTTGTCCTCGCCGCCGATCTGAACGGCAGACCCGTAGGGCAGCATGACGTGCCCCTGCTGCGGCGGCAGATTAGCCGGGACGCACAGATGCGGCTCGCCGATACCTACGGTCACCCTGGCGCGGAAGACGGTGCGGGGCACGGCCCTTCCTCGGTCGTCCCACTCTGTGCCCTCCCATTCGCTTGCCCACACCTGGCAGGGAGCGAAGGGCTGGAGACCCTGGTCTGTCAGCGCGCGGAGCACCGGACTGTAGCGGACTGCGTCCTCACGTGGCAGATAGCCGACGATGGCGCCACCCACCTCCACACTCACGGCGTTGGAGTCGTGCGGGTTGTGTGGTTCGGGCACCAGATAGGCGACAAGATCCAACTCTGATCCGTTTTCCGGGATCCGGCCCGCGTAAAGTCGCCTGATCGCGGCCTCGTGGTGCGACTCGCCAGCTACCTCGCGGCGATCCCAGTCGCCCTTGCGCCACAGTTCGAATGGCACCGTCGCGGAACTCATCACAGCCCTCCTCATCTCCCGATCCAGCCCCGAACAACATCGATGAAGTCGCCTATGTCATGTCCCCAAGATTCGCACGGCAACGTTGTCCGGTTACTCGGACTGTACGGACCACGGCGCGGATGAGGCGAGAAGTTCGTCCAGCAGAATCCGGGGTGCCAGGACATCCCGGCGGCATTGCGCGGCTGTTCTAGCCTTGTGTGATCTCGAGCCCGAGGTTGAGGACGGCGACATCGGTGTCGAGGTCGCCGTCCTGACTCGTGAGGGTTGTGACGGTCAGCTGGGTGAGGTACTGACCCTGCACGCCATCTGTGACGATATAGCGGGTCGTGGCAGCCAGATTCCATACCTCGACCGCGTAGACCCCGCGGATGAACGCCGACGGACGGCCATGGAAGTCGGTGGCGGAAACCTCGAAGTCCTGCCAACCCGGCAATCGCCGCGAATCAGTGAATGCACGGGCGAGTAGCTCCCTCGCCTCGACTGCGCCCGTGAGCTTCCCATGTGCCAGCACGGCGTTCGGAGTGAACCCGTCCGTCGTGGAGCCCCGACAAACCAGCACCTGGGCCGCCTCGGGGTACTCCCCGGCTGGCATTTCGGACCACCCCGGCAGGATAGGAACCGAAACCGCGGCCCCATCGTCATCCGTGGGAACACATTCGATGCCGTGGTCGGTGAGGTACTCCGCGACCGTCTGCTCAGTCGGGGCCTGCCCGTCAGACACCACCCGGCCGCCCCATCCCCGATCCCGACGACTTGGCCAACCGCGCCGCACGGAACCGCTCGCGCAATGGCGGTGGGCGCAGCAGTTCGCGCGCGTCGGGGCGCTCGAGTACGTAGCGGCGGTCGGGATTGTCCTTCAAGAACTGCAACAGGGCCAGAAGGGTATTGGGTTCGGCGACGAACAGCTTCGCCATCACGGTCGCTGTCGCCTCCTCGTCGAACTGCAGCCGGTCCTCCGCGGGCAGCGCCTCGTGCGTTGCTAGCTTGATCATTGGGTGCATCACGTCTGCCCAGCCCGTGTGAACAACCATTTCGTCGGGCAGGATTGAAGCGACGTCGTCCCAAGCCAGGAACAGGTCGGACCGTCGGAACACCTGCCTCCGCCACTGACGAGCACGTCGATGCACACCACTGGGATAGATCCCGAGAACGGTCCTGGGCCGGCAGACGATGCACAACACTGCCGCCACCAGGGCTACCGAACCCGCCAATGCCATGAGCGCAGCACCTCCGCCGGTGTCCCGCCCTTCCGGCAACAACGCCTCCGCGATACCCGCGAAGTGGACCGCGGCCGCGGTCAACCCGTAGGCAGCGCCAGATGCCAGTACCGCAGCCAGAAGCAGCGCACCGTACCGACCCGTTGGCACCTCGATACCTCGTCCGTACGTCTGATCGTGGCTCTGAACAATCCTGCGCGATAGCCCGATTGAGCGAAAGCCCCCCAACCCGAGACCGAGAATGGACAGCCCGATGAACACCAGTACTAAACAGGCGAACCCCGCGGCAGCGGCGACATCGCCCTCGCCGACCGATTGAGCCGTGACCACCCCGCCGAGTACACCGAAGGCCAGCATGGCCGCGGTGCACGTCAGCCAACCAAGGTGCAGCTTCTGTGGCCACCTTGATGACCCGACCAGACCCAGGGTCGGGATGGGATCACTGTCCGACATCGTGCTCAAGTCATACCTCGATTTCAGTCGCCGTGCGCGAAGCCATCATGGGGCGTTCCGTCAATCCCACATGAGCTGAAGCCCTTTTGATCCACCCCAACTCGCAAACCCACCGATAACCGCACCGACCACCAGACCGCCTGCAGTCCCCACACCCGGAAATACCGATCCCATCGCCGCCCCCGCTCCGGCCGCAGCCAGGAGTCCTGCAACCGCCCCGCCGCTCTCGGTCACGATTGCCTTTGTCGGATCCATCCCGCCGTCGATGTCATTGACGATGGCAGGCACAGTTCCGATCACGGCGCCGAACGGGCCAAACCCTCGTCCGATGCCCCGCGCCAGATCATCGCCGGACGATGCCGCCGCGCTGACCAAACCCTCCTTCGTCGCGTCCGCCACCAGTCCGATGGACGACGCGGCCACAGTGGCCGGCACATCGGGCTTCCAGGTGAAAACGTCCTTCTTCTCCTCCACGACCTTGCCGGGCACCGCAGCCTCACCGGCCCGCTGAAGTACCCCCGTCGCGCGCTGAATCCGGCTCGATACTTCGGACGCGGCGGATTCCGCCTGCCGCAGCGCCCCGACCACCGCGATGGTCAGTTCCGCTGCCTCCTTCTTGATCCGAAGAGCCGCGATATCGGCCATGCCCGCGGGGGCCAGCACGAGCATCGCCAACAGTCCACTCGGGTCGACCTCCCCGTTGTCGGCGACCCGGTATCCGCGGCTGTGAGCGCCCGCAACCACCACGACCAGGTGGTCGCGCGCCGACTCCACGATTCCGGCGCCCACCCGGTACTCCTCCGCGACCGCGGCGAGGGCTCTGGACACGCCCCGCCCGAGACGTTGTTCCTGCACAACCCGCTCGGCCGCGACGGTGGCCGCGGTGCCGTGCCACGTCTCGGCGAGGGCGTCCTGTTCTGAGGTCAGGCAGTCCACCTGAGCATCGACCTTCGCTACGACCGATTCGATGCCGTTGGCCGTAGCCCGAAGCGCACGGACGTTCCAGGACTTGACCTGCTCGACGGTCGGGCTCATGAGGGAACGTCCATCACGTGCAACTTTGCGGTGAAGTCGGTCTCGGTGACGTCATAATTGTTGGCGGTGCCGTGTGCGATCTCCGAGATCGCCACAAGCCGTGAGCACACATTTCGAAGCGCCGCGGCTGTCGTTTCGAATCCGTCCACGCAGACATCCGAGAACTGGGTACCTGGGAGCGCCTGCTGTGAATCCACGAACGGCGAGCTCACATCGAGACCGGCGATCGAATCGGACACTCCGGACACGGCATCCCCGAACTTGCGCAGCATCTCGGGATCAACCTTCAACGACATAGCGATTCCCCCAAATCGACTCCCCGGGTCGAAATGCTAGCAGCGTCGCTGTCGACCCTGCCCAATTGGCGGATGCTCACGCACACCGCCGGTTGAGGGTTCGGGTGGTGCCTGGCCAGCAAGAACGTCGCCTCCTCGCGGCAGTCACCAGGTTCCGAGCGGCACACCGAATGACAGAACGTCCTCGCGCGAGGCGGGCCAGGCGACGTGGAGCGGCGGTAGTGTCCTGACACGTGGACGCCAACCTTCGCCGACTGTTATCGGACCAACGCGAGTTCGTCCGTGTTCGCGAGTGGGAACAGTTTCATACTCCCAAGAACCTGGCGATGGCGCTCGGAGGAGAAGTTGGCGAGCTGGCATCTGCCATCGGATCGTTGCTGTCCGACACACCGCACACCGCACCGGTCGACGAGATCCACGCTGATGTTGTCGACGAGCTCGGTGATGTGACGCTGTATCTCCTGCGCCTCTATGACGTGGCAGGTATCAATCCGGCATCCGGATTCGATGGCGTAGTCGTCCCGTCCACCGAGCCCTGCCCGTGGCCGTCGACGCCCGCGGAGCTATTGGCCTTGGCGCGAGCTGTTTTCGACCTGGCAGGCACCGCCGGCCGCCTACTCGAATCCCTCCAGTGGGAGGCCAACTCGGCAAGCATGGAGTCACACGCCCGGCTGGCACAGGACCTCCCACCCAGACTCCACGCGACAGCGGAGAGCCTGCGAAGAGTGGGTGAGCTGCTCGGTGTGGACGTCGTTCTCGCGGCTGCTGCGAAGAATGGGAAGAACATGACAAAGTACCCGGTCGAGCTCAGCCGCGGTTCGAGCAGGAAGTACACCGAGCTCGATACGGGAGCACACTGACCGCCCGCGACTCCCGAACCAGTCGCCTACCTGGTGAGCATCTTGCTGTGCGACACCGATCGATCGAGGCTCCGAGAGCCCGTCCCCGTCCTCCGCTAACCTGATCCAGCGGCCCGACGGACTTCCGCTGTGTTCCACAGCCACGGACATGCCCCCAACCGCGCGACTGGATTCGTGCTGCCCGGGGGACCTCTAACGTGACCTTGCTTCGTACGTCGGCGAACCACATCGCCGGCATCGCTCATCCCGACTCGTTGGCCGAGCGACTGTTGGAGCAGATGCTGTTCAGCACCGGCCGTCGAGCCAGCACCGCGGAGCAGAAATCGTGGAGCCGAAGCCTGCCGATCCTTGCCCGCGACCTCATCGAGGCCGGACTCGGCGAGGTCGAGATGCTCATCGAGTATCACCTGCCACTCACTTCGCAGCGGGCGGACGTCGTCCTCGCGGGCACCCACCCGGACACCGGGGCACCTTCCTATGTGGTCGTCGAACTCAAGCAGTGGTCGTCGGCGTACCGATACGAGGACAACCCGGATCTCGTCGAGGTGCCGGGCATGCCCGGCGGCCCGAAGCTGCATCCGGTCGCACAGGTGAAGGGATATTGCGACTACCTAGCCGATTTCGCCAAGGCGCTCGCCGATCGTCCGGACGCGTTGGCGGGAATGGCATACCTGCACAATGCGACCGACCCGACGATGGTGGCCGATCTACGCTCCTTCCCCACGGATGTCACTGGCCGACTGTTCACCGCGGCCGACCGCGCCGACATGTTCACGTTCCTTCGTTCCCGCCTCACGACGGGATCTGCGGGCCATTCGGCCGGCGACACCCTGATGCGGTCGGCCGTGGCGCCCTCGCAGCAGCTGCTCAAGGTCGCGGCGGCCGAGGTGCGGGACCGACCGCAGTTCCACCTGCTCGGCAGTCAGCAACTGGCAGTCGACCTCGTGCTGCACGCGGTCGAGCACGCCCGCGCCGCGGACGGCAAACGCATCATCATCGTCACCGGCGGTCCTGGTAGCGGCAAGAGCGTCATCGCGTTGTCGCTTGTCGGCGAACTCGCACGCCGCGGCCGAACCGTTCTGCACGCCACCGGATCCCGATCCTTCACCCAGACGCTCCGCAAGGTGGCAGGCCACCGCGCACCCCGGGTGCGGGAAATGTTCAAGTACTTCAATCAGTTCATGACCGCCGAGCGAAACGGACTCGATGTCCTCATCCTGGACGAGGCCCACCGGATCCGCGAGACGTCCGTCGACCGGTACACCAAGGCGGAGCTGCGCACCGGGCGCCCACAGATCGACGAGCTGATCGCCGCAGCCCGCGTTCCCGTTTTCCTGCTCGACGAGCACCAGGTAGTGCGGCCCGGCGAAATGGGGTCGCTCGAACAGATTCAGCAGCACGCGCGCTCACTGGGCCTCGAGACGCAGCACGTGCACCTGGGTGAACAGTTCCGGTGCGGCGGCAGCGAGGAGTACTTGCTGTGGGTCAAGCGGCTTCTCGGACTCATCGACGGCGATCCATACGAGTGGAAGGGCGATCCACAGTTCCAGGTCCGGGTCGCGGAGAGCCCTCACGAGGTCGAGCACCTGCTCACCAAGCAGATCGAGAACGGATACTCGGCCCGCATGACCGCAGGCTATTGCTGGCCGTGGAGCGACGCCCGCAGGGACGGCACCCTGGTCGCCGACGTCACCGTTGGCGACTGGGCCCGGCCATGGAACAGCAAGAGCGACAGGAGGATCGGGGACGCTCCCCCGGCGCCTTTGTGGGCCACCGAGGATGGCGGCTTCGACCAGGTCGGCTGTGTGTACACGGCACAGGGATTCGAGTACGACTGGAACGGCGTCATCCTCGGCCCCGACTTGGTGTGGCGGGACGACAAGTTCACCACCGTCCGAGCGGCGAATCGGGATCCGGACTTCAAGAACCGCACCAGGATCCCCGATGCGCGCTTCGACACCCTAGTCCGCAACGTCTACAAAGTGCTGCTCACCCGCGGCATGGTCGGCACCGTGATCTACTCGACCGATCAGCAGACCAGGGACGCTCTGCGATCACTGATCCACGAGTCCCGCTGACCATCAGCTGGACTGACCGAAACAAGAACGAGCACGGCCCGACAGGCTTCCGCCACAGGACACGCCTCCACCCGGTGCGATCCCGGATAGGCGCATGGACGTTGACAAGTTGGATTCTCGTTGTCGGTGAAGGCTTCGAAGAAAACTGGGAGCGAGCCGTCGATTATCAGCTGTGGGACCTGAAGAAGCGCAGGGCAATCAAGCGTGGCGACGATGTCTTCTTCTGGCAGTCCCCCAACAGAGGCTTTCGCGGGTGGACGCGGGCCGTCACGGATTCCACAGATGGCACTCCCGATCCCCGCCCGTGGATACCCAAAGACAAGACACAGTACGTTCAACGGTTCTACTTCGATGTGGTGAGCAATACTCCCGTCGCTGGAAAATGGGGAGATTTCTTCAAGAACACGACAGTTAAGGCTGGGCCGAACACAGCTCCAGTCGAGGTGACGAACACCAATGACGAGGCCTATCTTCGCGGCCTGTTCTTGCCAACGATCGATGTGAAGCAGGTACCCGTCGACGTCGAGGTCGATCTCAAGAAGTACGCGGCCTACCTATCCGAAGATGACCGACGCCTGTTGGCCAATCGACTTGTTTCGGTCAGAGAAGGTCAGCCCGCTTTTCGCGCGTCACTGATCGCCGCATACGGCGGATGTTGCGCGATCACTGGAACGTCCGTCCTCCCAGTCCTCCAAGCCGCGCACATCGCACCGTATCGCGGTGCCCACAGCAATGAAGTCACGAACGGGATCCTTCTACGTTCTGACCTCCACACGCTTTTCGACACCAAGCACCTTGCCATCACAGCGCAGCTTCGCATCGAGGTCGACCCAGAATTGCAGGAATCCTCATACTGGGAATTCAACGGTCACCCACTCCGACAACCGGCGAAGCGCTCCGAGATGCCAAACGCAGAAGCGCTGCAGCTGCACTACTCGTCCTGTCACTGGACACCGTGACGGCCGCCGCGGCGACCGACTGAACACGGCCTGCTGCACGGTGAAGAACGATTGCAGCGCAGTGAAGTTTGTCTCACCGAGCGAAGCAGGTCGCTGCGTCCCGACATCCCATCGCGCATATCCGAGAGGCGCGATCACTCGTTGCTGCGCACGAAACCTCCTCTCGTCCTTCAGATCTAACGGCCCCGCCGCGAGCGCGGCCTCGATGACGGGTTCGCTGCGACGGTTGCTGACCAGTACCGCGACGTCGTCAGCGGTACCTGTCAGCCAGGTTGAGGGCGGTGCTACGAGCGCTAGCCGCCGCACTGGCGCACCCGTCACCGGATCAACGCGATGTCGGCGAGGGGCTGAGCTGGGACGAGCGGCGGTGGCTCTACCGAGGTCGTGGCCCGCTTCATGGCGCGCACTTGCGGGTGATTCTCGACGGCGAGACTGGGCCGATGTCCCTCGCCACGGAGGAAGGGGTGTTCTCCGGGCATCCCGCCTCGGCAATGTGCCCGTCCGGCGGCGGTGCGGAAGATGCTGCTCGGCTCTCCTAGAAGGTGACGTTGCGTGCGGCATACCGCTGCAGCGACACTCCGCGTACGCATACCATCTGGTTACCGACTGAAAGAGGTAGCAGTGGCGAAAAACCAGGCGAAGCCGCCGACCGGACAGGCACGTAAGGAGTCCGGCAAATTCAGCCAGGTTCGAGTGTCTAACTCGCCGCTGACACGGACCCCAGGGCCGCCGCCCACAACCCCCAGATTCGATGGCCCGGTGACCAATACGCAAGCTGAACCCTCGCCGCCCAACGAGAGCGGAACAGGCTAGGCGTGCTGCCCACGACTGTTCTTGGTCTTGTCCTGTTCATCGTCCTTCTCGCCCCGGGTTTCATGGCCAGCGTCGCTCGATCGCACCAAGAACCAGAGGTGACCCGGACACCACTGCGTGAGACCGCGAACATCGTCTTTCACTCAGCCATAAGCCTGTTCGTTGCCGCAGTCATTCTCGCAATCGTTCGCTCGGTGATCCCCGAGCGGACTCCCGATATCGGGGCGCTCCTGAGGAAGCCTCAAAAGGAGTTCGTCAGCGATCACGTGGCGCTGGCCTGGTGGTCAGTGGCCATGTTCGCGACCGCCTGCGGGATAGGCTTCTCGATCGGAAGGGTGGACTGGCTTCGGAACTGGCTGACGTCCCGGGGGCCCGTGAGCCCGCATTCGGCGTGGTGGTTGACCTTGTCGCCGGGCGCCGACTACTTTTCGCCGGTACGCACAGGCAGCGAGGAAACCGAGACAACGGTCGTCCACTGCGTTCTCGCCGATGGAGACGAAATCATAGGCGACCTGCTCAGTTTCTCGTCGTACATGCCCGAGAATGACGCGCGCGACATTGTGCTCCGCGCGCCGATTCATGTTCGCCGAGCATCCGGGGAGACAGTTGAGCATGAGAACGGCGCGCTCATCGTCAGCAGCAAGAACATCAAATATTTCTACCTAGAGAAGTTCCAGGCACGGTGACCCAGTTCCATCTTGTTGCCGCGACGGTGAACCACGAACACACCAACCTGTGAACGGTCACCACAGTAGTTGACTGATGCTCGTTCTTCCTCAGTATCGTGTGCACCGTGACATTCGTAATCGCTCAGATCACCGAAGATGACGGTGGGCTCTCACTCATTGCCGACACAAAGGTGACAGTTGCGCATGACGAGCGAGCAACTCGCCAGATCTACACGCGCCCATGTCAGAAAGTTGTGATCCTTGATGACGATCTGGTGGCAGGGTTCGCTGGAGATACCCCCGCCACATCGCTGCGTCACCTGGCCGGGCTGCGCGGTAAGTCAATCGACGAGGTCGTCGAGAACTTGGTCGAATACACCGCTGAGCTCAGCGCGCTGCCCGGAGTCTCCAAGTCGTTCGTAATCGCCAAGAGAGCACCCGACCCGCAACTGTGGACGGTCTCCAACGGCGATGCCGAGGATCGCACCCCGGTTAGAACAGCATGGGTGGGCGACCGGGATGCGCATCGGACGTACACCAGGTATTCCATGGAGTGGCCGCAGGACACACCCAGGAAGGATCAGTTCGTGTGGTCGGTCATGTCTGTTATCTCCCTCGGTGACATCCCGACAGTCGGCGGCTATATGGTTCGTGTCGTGGGCGACGCCTCGCAGCCATTCCGATTCATTGGTGACGTCGGGTCCACCGGGCCGTGGTTCACAGAAGCATTCGTCACCCGGGACAACGGAACAACGTCGGTGCGGTTCGCCGTACCACCGGGTGGTGACACCACGGAACACACGCGCATCCCCATTCCGGGTGAAGGCAGTACTTTCAGTGCCCTGGCTCACTATGTGCCGGAGTGCGATGCCGCATGGCTTCATACTCACGAGGACCCGTCGTCCGAACCAATTGTGCTGCGCGTTCAATCCATTCAGGAGCTCCTGGACGTCGCGGGTACCGAGTACCGGCAGTATTTGCAGATGCCGACCCATGAGTTTACGAGAGGTCTGCTTGGGCTAGAACCTTTGACGTAGAGAGCCCAAACCGCTGCAGGACCGAGCGTCGAACCCTGCACTCGAAGCGTTTGTACGGAGTTGGATGGCCGGCAACCACGTCTCGGCGATCACGCTCGACGCCACCCCCAGCAGCCTCATGGTGCGCTGACCGGTTGCTTAACTTCGCTTGGACCCGACTGGCGTCATTTGCCCACCGCTTCAACAGAAATCGCGGAATGATGTGGTGCTTGGCGCCGACCTTCGCGTGACGGTCGAGGCTGTCCAGCCAACCGATTGGGTCGGCCGACCATCGACTCGTCGAAGAATCGTGGCGGTGTGGTAGATGTGGCTCCACTGCTGTCCTGCCTGCTGACGGTTGTAGTCGGCGTGAATAGTGCTAGTCGCCACCGACAAACCTCTCAGCGGTGCGAATGGCAGGAGATTTTCGCTTGGGTCGGTGATCGCACGAGGTCGTCGTGGCGCTCAGCTCATGCGTTGGTGCAGCTCGTCGAAGAACTCCGAGACTATTTCTGCGGAGTATGGGCCCGTGAGTTCTTTTCCTCCGAAGCGATACACCTCGTATCCTGCGAGCCGCAGGCGGCGGTCCTCTGCCACCATTTCGGCGTACAGGGTGGGGTTGACGCTGCACCCGGGTGAGCCCGTGTATCGGCAAGGCGGCATCGACCGGCACGGGCGGAGCCTTAGACCGCACTGGTGAGGGGTAGGAGCGAAGCGTCAGATGTAGTTCGGACGCCACGAGTGGAAGATATGCAGGGATGCATCCACTTACGCGCCCATTGTCTCGACCGGCGAGCCAACGGATTTCGAACAGTGGCCCTCCCCGGGGCGGATGCCAGTCGCACGGCTCTGCGTCTGCCGGGTATACGGGGTCTGAGGAACTTGTCCGCCGGTCCGCATGGTGAGGGTAGCGAGGCGCTGCAGCGTGCTACGCGGTCTCGGCGGCTGGGCTATCTACTTCCGCTTCGCTGCTTGCATGGGCGGCCGTTTCGCTTGCCGCTGGCTGAGTCACGGATAGTCGCAGGATGTCCGAGATGAGCAGGTAGGTGCCGATGATAAAGCGGTCTGCGTCGGTCTGGGTCACGACTGCATGTGCGCCTTTGTTTCCGGCGTTCGTGAATGCATCGAGTCGCTTGCCAAGGTATTCGAGGTCGGAGGTTACGACTGCCCTCTTCGTTTGGCTGCTTTCGTTCTGCTGCACCCAGTACACCAACCGATTGATGTAGTTCTCAGGACCGTTGGCTCTTCCGCCGATGTCTTCGCCTGCCGGCTGCAGCTTGTCGGCGACAGCCTTAATCAGAGTTCGACAGTAAGCGGCTGCATCTGACCAATGCGACGGGTTTGTCGAGGTAACAAGCTCAAATGCTGCGGCGAGCTGACCAATTGCGTCCGGTACGAGGTCACCGAGAGCACTGTCAGTGAATGCTCGTGTTCGGTCGAAAGCGGACTCAGCCGCTGACCCAAACCGAAGTTCGAGGGCCTTTCGCGAAACATAGTCGTGAATCGCTCCGATGATGCGGTCGAGCATCGACTGGGACGATGTGAGCTGGCGGTTAAGGCTAACCCGCTCCTGGGTGTTTCCACGTGGAACGCCGACGATCTGGCTTGGATTGGCCGATGAGATGCTGATTGGCGCATCGGCCGTCGAGGCGAGTTGCAGCCTCGCGGCCTCAACTTGCGCTTGGAGCTCGCCGACGGAGGTTGTATCTGCGACAGTATCGCCCTCATCGTTGAGCTGTGTTCGCCCGGAACGCTTTGCCGCTGCCCATGGCTTGGCAGGAATGCCGGAGTCCTTCCGGTGCTGTTCGTATCCGGTGATCTCAAACGACAGCCACTCGATGGCATCGAAGTCATCGAGAAGGCGGGCAAATCGGCTGGTTTTCCGGATCAGGTCGATAGGTGGTAGTTGGCTGAGTTCGATGTTCGTCAGCAGCTCTTCCGAGAGCGCCCGCGCTTCGTCCCGCCGATCTAGCCCCATCCCGACCCTCCTGCTGACATGCCTCACCTTTGACAGGACTATAGGGCCTGGGCGGTCGAGGGCGTCAGGTCTGGCGCGGACTTCCGGGTTGGCGCGCACAACGTCCCACATCGACCCATGCAGAACGCCCGCATGAAGTAGGGCGATGGTGAGGTCGTGACGCTGCTGCTGCCGGCCGCACTGTGCCTGCTCCGCAGGTACGGCGGTGGTGGCCGGCGTCGCCGCGGCACCTCCGACCGTTGCGCGACCCCGACCCGGCGGGGTCGGAGACCTCACACGTGCACTCGTTCAAGAGGCACCGGCTGCAGCTCCTCGGATTCCCCGGAAATCTCGGCGCTCAGTCGCAGATCGAATGGAACGGCAAGCGGTACAGCATTTCTTGCGTGAGCGAGTGATCTGCAGAGCGGACGCGACTCGCGGTGGTCTGCGAACAGCTGCGTACGATTTGACTCAAGGCGAGACGTCACTGATGGGGTAACGTGCATCCGGATTATCAATCTCCTGGACAGAGGTGCGGTAAGCCTGATTTCCGGGTTCTCCAATGAACTGGGTTACCAATAGTTCTACCCTGGATATCGTTGTGTGACGTTTCAGTACCGCGAGTATGTCCTCACGGAGGTGAGCTAGTGGTTCACTCTCGCCTCGCGCTGCAATTGCCGAAATGTCTACAGAAACGATCGCCGGATAGCGACCAGAAAACTGACGAGCGGCCGTTCTGACTGACCGAATTACCCCTTTGACGCGGTCCTGACGAACCTTACACCCGACGTTGATATTGATGAACCGGCCAAAGGTTCCATTCTCATCGAGTGCAATAGCTTCCGTAGACCTTCGGTCAAACTCGGTAACGCCTCTCGGAAGCACTAGCTCCGCAGGGCCCGAGCCAGCAGGAAGAACCTCGAACTGTGCGGTGAACAAACCCTCGGCGGTTTCGCTAAATTTTGACGGTTTAGGCTGCCGCAAACCCGATCGTGCACTCGCCACGATGCGGTCAACGAGATCGCGGCGAGGCTCGATGTCAAACATCGCCTCTAAAATAAGAGCTGAGTGAGGAACTTGTTCGGGAAATGCAGCGCGCAGTTTCCGGGCTAGAATACCATACAACTCAAATCGCGCGTTGTCTTGAGGGCTGACGCTAGTTTTATGCTTGCACTCAACTTCCAGGCAATCATCAACGAGGAGATCCGGCGTTTGAGTGCCAGCCTCCGGGATAAAGAACACTCGCCGCTCCGACAGAACGTATTCGGCAGCCACGCGAATCTCGTGGATTGCGCTGGCGACTCGATTTTGATCGTCCAGCCTCAAATCATCAATGCGGGTCTCTAGGTTTTGTATGCCTGCATTTCGCAGAGTTTGAATATTGGAAGTCAGTTCGCCGATCTGCAGAAGCTGCTGAGATAGGGAAAGCGATTCAGGCGGGGTGGTTCTATACTGCTGTAGCCATGAGGCGATGACGTGCGGATCCCTATTCGGGCGAGCCGCATGCTCGCCAAGCCAATCGGCGCCCATCAAGTCGGCCAGTTCGGCCGCCCATGTAACGTAGTCCTCCGTCGTGTACATCCGTACTCCAAGCTGGCTCGACATGATCGCATGATAGATCCGGCTTCCGACATGGTTGAGCGCGAGCAGAGACGTGAACCCGAACTCGTTACCCCGGCAGTTCAGGACGACTAGCGCGTGTCTGACAATTTGCGGCTCCATGCAACGACCGCGTTGAGAACTGCAGCGGTACGGTAGACGATCGCGAGCTTGCCGTAGCGGGTGGCCAGTCCGCGCCCCTGCTTCAGGTGGGAGCACCATCGTTCGCCGATGTTGCGGCCGCGGCAGTCGACCGGGTCGAAGTCCGATGCCGCGGCGGCGTATAGGACCCGCTTCAAGCCGCGTCGAGCGGCCGGAAGTTGCACGACGACACACTCCGTCAATCTCCCACCCCTACGTCTTGTGCGGTTCCAAGTGTGATTGGTGGTCATTCACTAGCACTGCGCCGCTTGCATTTTGGGCACAGGTGCACCTGAGTACGCCGATTGGACGGCTTTGCCTGCCACTCGTGACCGCATTCCGCACACAGCCACCAGTAGTTCGTGCTAGATCCGTGGCTGACGCCGTCAGGTGTGGTCTCCCCATTCCTTCCAGGGTGCCACTGCGCTGCGATGGCAGGGTGACGCTCGGCCAGTGAGAGCCCAGGCCGGGGGCGTCGCCTTGCAGCACTCAACTGAACGGACGCGCATTTCTTGCAGCCGTGCCCTTTTCGTGCGCGCGCCCAGACAAGAGCACGCCACTCATTTCCGCACTCACCGCACCTCCACCAGACTCGTTCAGAGCTTGAGGGTTTGATGTCCTCCGGTCGAAGTTCACCGTTCTTTGATTCGTGCCATTCTGCGGCGAGGTCAGGCTTCTGGTCGGCAACTGACTCACCAGCGCCTGGGGACCGGCGGCTTCTTCCCCTCTCCTGCGATGCACACTGTCGACAACCACTTCCGTTTGCGACCCGCCTACCTGGACTGCGCTGCCATTCACGGCCGCAACAGCGACACTGCCACCACACAGGCGAGGCGAATCTGGGCCGGATGTCGCGCGGAGACAGTGGCGCATTCTTATCTGGATGCCACTCTGCCGCGATTTGGGGATAGAGGTCGACCAGAGACTTTCCCGGCGCTGGGGTCACTCTCTTCTTTGCGCGACGCTTCGAAGCACAGGGTCGGCATCCTGTATTTCTAGCGTTGCGCGTTGACCATTCGTGTTCGCAGTCCGGGCATAGCCACCATATTTCCTTAGTAGTGCCAGGGTTGATCGCATACATGTCGACACCGGGATTGCGCTCCCGGTTGAAGATGGTCAGTAAGTGCGGGTATGCGTCAGCCATCGATTCCCCGACCTTGGCCTGCCTCCGTCGGATTGCCGAGTCCTCGCGAGCACATCGCGGACACCCGCTTGCGTTATTCGTCCGATGTCCGGGTCGGGTACGCCACTCATTTCCGCAACGACTGCACAACCACCACGCGTGGATCTTGCTGCCAGGGTTTGTGTTCTCCGGGGTTCGAGCGCCGTTCTTGGTCGGGTGCCACTCAGCAGCCAAGTCGGGGAACTCATCTGCGAGGCTTCGTGATTGATAGTTGAGTACGCGTGAATCGGCCTGTGCGGTCGCCCATTGATCCGGGTCGACGATGTAGCGGTCGTGGTGCTCAGCACGGTGGCCCAGTTCGTCGAGTCGGCAGAGTACCGCGATCGCGATCTCTTTTACTGCGGGTGAATTCTTGACTCGTATCGAGTATTCGTCCAATAGCTCGAGTGGCTTAGGTCGGACGCGAAGGACTGTCCAGCCCGCTTCCATCAATGCGCCTGATTGACGACGATCCTGGACGAGCCCGGATTCACTCGCATGGTGGTGGCTCCCGTCGTACTCCACGATCGTGAGCAGAGACGGGATTACGATGTCGGCTGATACCGGCCGCCGGCCATTGACTGGGATCTTCGGGTGTTCAGGGTCAATGGGGACACCGGCCGCAATGAGTTCATACGTGAGTCTGATCTGTGTGGCGGACGTGCCCCACATAGTGCAGGTTGGACAGGACGATGCATTACTGCCACTCCGGTTTGTGATTGTGGTCTGCCAGACATGCCCACGTGCTCGACATTTCCACCAGGCTCTGTGGGAACTTGATGGTTTGAACTCCTCCGGGCGCCTCTTCCCATTGCGGGTTGGATGCCATTCGAGTGCGGCCGCCGGGTTGAGTTCGGCGAAGCTCCTTCCGGGCTCCGGCCGGTGCACGCAATCAGGGCAGCCTGTCCGCTGACTGCCGGTCCGCTGATAGATATGGGTCTGCCATGAATGCCCGTGGGACTGGCATCGCCACCAAACCTTCCGGTCACTTCCTGGTTTCAGCGTTTTCGGATCAAGGTTGCCGTTCCGAGAGTGGTCCCATTCGTCGATGAGCTCAGGGAAGAGACCGGCAAGGGACCGGTTGGGTTTGGGCGTGTCGCGCCGGGCAGTTCGTTCAACATAGCTACACGGAGCGCACCCGGTTCCTGCTCGGCATCGCGAAAGCGGTGTTGCTTGCCATTCATGTCCGCACGACTTGCATATCCACCAGATCTTGAACGACGAGCTCCCAGGCTTAACCTGATTGGGAACCAGATCACCGTTTCGGGTTGGATGCCACTCTTCGACTAGTTCGGCGTATAGGTCCGCGATGGATTGCCCTTTCGGTGCCTGCTGTTGCATTGCACGACTGCACTTTGGACAGCCGGTACGCTTGCCCGCAGTACGATTACTTACGCTGGTTTGCCATGCATGCCCGCATGCCGGACACAGCCACCATGCGCGAATAGCGCTGCCGGCGATCACATCGGCCGCGGCGGATGCATTCTTTGCGGGATGCCAGGTTGCCGCGATTTCGGGGTGGAGATCTGCCAGGGACTGACCCTGGGTTGGGCGACGCAGTTTCTCGCCTGCTCGTCGGTACGAGCAGGGTGGGCATCCACTGAATGGCGCTGCTGTTCTGATCCGGGGCGCCATCTCGAACTCGTGGTCGCACTGTCGACAGCGCCACCACACCTTCTTATGCAGGCTTGGGCGGATTGTATGGGCGGTGCGACCCTCATTAAGGTCTGGATGAAGCTCGATAGCCAGATCAGGATACAAGTCAGCGAGCGATTCACCTGGCCGCGCCCGATTTCGGTTGTCAGTCGTACGTTGCTGGCTGCACGTGCGGCATCCGACCGAGGCGTTCTTGGTGCGGTTACCTATGATCGCTTGCCAGCTCGTATCGCAGATGCTGCAACTCCACCAGACCTTTCGGTTGCTGCGTGCTGTTACGTCCTGCGGAAGTAGTGCGCCGTTCAGCGTCGGATGCCATTCCGCAGCCTGATCTGGAAATAGTTCAGCCAGGGAACTACCTGGGGCGAGAAGTCCCTTGGGCATTCATCCGTCCTTCCCCCGCAGGACCCGCCGGATGACAGCGTCGCTCGTGACGCTAACTGAACCGTCCTGGGTTGGTTCCGCTTGCCTAACGGTGTCGACATGTTACCGTTCGCCATCTCGCTGGTCGGTGAGGATTGGCTGAGGGGCATCAGAGCGGCGGGCACCGGCACCCGAAGGTGGCGAAGTGCGTTGCGTACCAGGTAATCATCGACATAATGGCCGAATAATTCGACCAGGTCGTCACCCAGGCCTCGCCCGAGCCTGGGACAACACCGACGCCGCAACCGCGGGCTCGCCGCTACAGACTCAACCCGTTGGTGAGCCGTACGACTTCACCGTTGCCTACATCGAAGCCCACTACCTCGTGGAGAGATGGATGGTCTCTTAAAAGCCCTCCCCAGCGCATTGCACAGCCGGGGCCTTCGCCAATCCCAGGTTGGCCGGTACCTCCGTGGGACCTCTTCCATGGTGCTACGGGCAGCCTCGGTAACGGCTCGCTGGTAGCCCTTGAGATGCGTGTAGCGCCGTCCGGATTGGAATTCGCTCGGCGGTACCAGCCGGGCTGCGCCGGAGGCAGAGGGGCCAACATGTACCTAAGCGAGCTGTTCATCAAGAACAACGGGCCGATCCGCGATCTGAATCGCCCCGGCATGTCTGGAGACTTACGAGTTTGAGAACTCAGCGACGGACTGAGTTCGGTGATCACGGTAGTAGAGGGCCTCGTACTCCGTGGGCGGCAGGTCGCCGCAGTGCTCGTAGAGCCTGCGGTGGTTGAACCAGTCGACCCATTCGAGGGTGGCGACTTCGACCTGGTCAACGGTCCGCCACGGGCCCTGGGCCTTGATCAGTTCGGTCTTGTAGAGGCCGTTGATCGATTCGGCGAGCGCGTTGTCGTACGAGTTGCCGGTAGCGCCGATCGAGGCATCGATACCGGCGTCGACGAGGCGTTCAGTGAAGG